>NZ_JBOCCY010000012.1:0-133744 GCF_050586445.1 Bacillus coreaensis | reverse complement strand
CAAATAGATCAACTCATCATGTAATGGCCAGATGTCAGTTCTTAGTCAATAATGTGAAGTTGCATCATGTAGTAGACATTGATATACAAGGTTTCTTTGACAAGGTGAGCCATTCAAAGTTAATTAAACAAATGTACAGTATAGGCATACGCGACAAAAGAGTATTAACGATTGTCTCGAGAATGCTAAAAGCACCAATCAAAGGCAATGGTGTTCCAACTAAAGGAACTCCGCAAGGAGGAATCCTGTCTCCTCTTTTACATTAGATGTGAATTTAGACAGTGGTTATTCACTATCCAAAACAAAACTTGAAATTTCACAGGAACATTTAGAAGGATATGAAACAAGTGAAGTCGAAGAAGGAATTAAATATGCATTGGGATTTTTTAGTTAGGGAGCCATCCAAAGGGGCCGGGCAATGATTTTTTATGTATTGTGAAGAGTTGCACTTAAGCTAAAGGGGTAAGAGTTAAGAAAGTGATCGCTGTGGCGGTCCTTTTTTTCTAAAGGGGCAGATTGCTTTTTCTATTCGACTAAAAAGTAGTTTAGGTGAAGAATCGTCCTTAGCCCTTATTCTAAAATCGGTCAGATAGTGCAATAAACGATTGCGAAAACAATTCCATTTTGAAATAATTGGTATTAAAAGGAAGGGGCTTTTCATCCGTAGCAATATAAAAAAGAAGGTGAGTTTATTGAAATTTTTAAAGGTATTTGGAATTGGGTTCCTGTTGTTTGTTGTACTCATCATTGGTTTACTCATGGATACAAATGATCCTTCTACTAGAGATGGAATAGGATTTTTAATTATTTTTGGTGTTATCTTTTATTTACCAATCTTATTTATTGTTGCAGTTGCAGCTCAGTTTGATGAAAAAGGTAAGGGTTAAAAAATATTGAAGCCAAACGTTTAGTAATAAATTTATTAGATTCTCTATTCAAGCAGCGGTGCAGGTTTATAAAAGAAGGATGACGAAAGATAGAAATAAAAATGTGGGTGGAGGATAGAGTAATGGATGGGAATTTAAAGGAACATATAAAAGCATTAGAGGAAAAGCACACAGGACTTGAAGTTCGTAAAAATCGTGAAGAACTAGATAGAATACTTGCAGATGATTTCTTTGAAATTGGTAGTTCTGGTTATATGTATGATAAAAAGAAATGTCTTGAATCAGGAGTTGTACTAACAGAAATGACTTTACATAACCACAAAATATATCCCTTATCATCAGATCTAGTTTTATCAACCTATTTTGTAGTAGATAAAACTAGAAATCGCAATACACTTCGCAGTTCCATATGGAAACTTATAGACGGTAGATGGCAGTTATATTTCCATCAAGGAACAATATCACCACTGCAATTAAATGAAGTTATTAAAGGTACCGTGTTATGACTCGTTTCCATTCTTGCTAGTTTACATCGGAAAAAGAACCATTCTAATACTAGAATAAAAAAAGCACGCGAAGCCCCGTATAACAGGGAGTTTCGCGTGCTTCTATTTTTATATATTAAGCGCTATGCTCAGCGACAGCATTCGTTTTAGTTACAGTAAGATCAAAACGATCAGCGTTCATTACTTTTACCCAAGCAGCGATAAAGTCATTAACAAATTTTTCTTTGTTATCTTCTTGCGCATACACTTCAGCAATCGCACGTAAAATGGAGTTTGAACCGAATACTAGGTCCACTCTAGTTGCTGTTCTTGCAACTTCACCTGTCTTACGATCACGTCCTTCATATACGATTCCGTCTACAGCTTTCCATTCTACACCCATGTCGAGTAAGTTCACGAAGAAGTCGTTCGTAAGTGTTCCTACACGATCAGTGAATACACCGTGATCCGTACCATCATGGTTCGTACCTAACACACGCATACCACCAATAAGAACGGTCATTTCTGGTGCTGTAAGGCCTAGAAGTTGTGCCTTGTCTACAAGAAGCTCTTCTGAAGTAACACTGTACTCTTTCTTCTGGTAGTTGCGGAAACCATCAGCAACAGGCTCAAGTACATCAAAGCTTTCTGCATCTGTTTGTTCTTGTGTTGCATCCCCACGTCCAGGAGCAAACGGAACGGTTACATCAAAGCCTGCTGCTTGTGCTGCTTTTTCTACTGCCGCAGAGCCACCTAGTACGATTAAGTCAGCAAGGCTAACTTTCTTCTCTAGATTGCTTTGAACTTCTTCAAGCACAGAAAGAACTCTTTGTAGTTGTTCGGGTTGGTTTACTTCCCAATCCTTCTGTGGAGTAAGGCGGATACGGGCACCATTGGCACCACCACGATTATCTGAGCCACGGAAAGTACTTGCTGAAGCCCAAGCAGTTGTCACTAGCTCACCAATTGTAAGTCCAGAGTCAAGGATCAATACCTTGATTTTTGCTACTTCTTCTTCCGTTAATTCATAATCAACCGCTGGTACAGGATCTTGCCAGATAAGTTCTTCTTCTGGAACTTCTGGACCAAGGTATCTTGATTTAGGACCCATGTCACGGTGTAAAAGTTTGAACCATGCGCGAGCAAATGCATCAGCAAACTCATCAGGATTTGCATGGAAACGACGTGAAATCTTCTCGTAAATTGGGTCATGACGTAAGGCTAAATCCGAGGTAAACATAATGGTCGGAACTTTCTTGGATGAATCGGCTGCATCTGGTGCAAGATCTTTTTCAGCAGGGTCTACGGCCATCCATTGATATGCCCCTGCAGGACTCTTCGTTAACCACCAATCATATCCAAACAATAAGTCGAAGTATCCATTATCCCACTGTGTTGGATTCGCCGTCCAAGCACCTTCAAGACCACTAGAGATGGTATCCCCACCTTTACCACTACCATGAGTGCTTAGCCAACCAAAGCCTTGTGCTTCAAGAGGAGCCGCTTCTGGGTCTGGACCAACTTGGGCAGCATCTCCTGCACCGTGTGCCTTACCAAAAGTATGACCACCAGCGATTAATGCAACGGTTTCTTCATCATTCATTCCCATACGACCGAATGTTTCGCGAATGTCAAGTGCGCTTTTTAATGGATCTGGCTTGCCATTTGGACCTTCTGGGTTTACATAGATAAGTCCCATTTGAACAGCAGCAAGTGGATTTTCAAGCTCACGATCACCAGTGTAACGGTTATCGCCTAGCATTTCAGTTTCAGAACCCCAGTAGATGTCTTCTTCTGGATGCCAAATGTCCGCACGTCCGCCACCAAATCCAAATGTCTTTAAGCCCATTGATTCAAGTGCCACGTTTCCTGTTAAAAGCAATAAGTCAGCCCAAGAAATCTTGTTCCCATACTTTTGCTTAATTGGCCATAATAGTCTACGTGCTTTATCAACGTTCACGTTATCCGCCCAGCTGTTCAGTGGAGCAAAACGCTGATTGCCTGTTCCGCCGCCACCACGTCCGTCGCCCGTACGGTATGTACCAGCCGCGTGCCAAGACATACGAATAAACATTGGACCATAATGACCATAGTCAGCAGGCCACCAATCTTGGCTGTCTGTCATTAAGTTGCGAAGATCTTGCTTTAGTGCCTCGTAATCTAATTTTTGAAATTCTTCTGCATAATTAAAGTCTTCTCCTAAAGGATTAGATTTTTTGTCATGCTGACGTAGTATATTTAAGTTTAACTGATTTGGCCAAAAATCTTTATTTGTTGTACCGCTAGATTTAGGAGTAGTCGTGCTGCCATGGTTAAACGGGCATTTGCCACCGTTTGTAGTGCTAAAACCTTCCATTATATAAATCTCTCCTTTTGTAATGTTTGTATTAGAATAATTACATCTATGAAAATATAATTATTACTTTATAGTTATTATAAAATAAGATTCATTAAATTGAAAGGAATATCTCGTGAAGAATAAATATTTTTTGGATTTCTATCATAATTAACAGGATTATCTAGTTAATATATATGTATTTTTTCAAATAAAAGAAGTCTAATCTTAAAGAAAATCAGAAAGAATAACTGAGAATAAGAGTGTGTAGGGATTTTTAGATGAGAATGATATTTTCTGGTAACAGTTGAAAATATAGCGTTTAGTGATACCTAGCAGAGTCTTCTAAAGAATTTTTTTGTTAAAATAAGATTATTAGCAAGAATGGATAAGAGGTGTCTGGATTGGATATTAAAACAATTAATAAGATCAGAAAAGGAATCGCTCAAGGATTAAGATACGAGAGAGAGCTACAAGAAAAAAGGGAGCAGAAGTTGTGGAGACATGTTAGTGAGCCTTTTCAATTAGAAAGTATGCTTAACTCTCTTTCAAAGACTGAATTGGATAAAATACGTAAGAATCTTGAATTAAAAGGAATTAGTAACTTGAATAAAGGTGATTTAATAAAGGAACTGGTAATTGCGATTCCAACCCATTTACCCAGGATTCTTTCTAGATTTGACAAAGAAAGGTATGTTCTTTTAAAAAATATAGTGAAACAATCAGGGAAGCTCCCATTGCCAAGGAAAATATCAGTGAAAAAAGTGGAGGCTTTGATGACTTGGGGAGTAATTTTTCCCATCCAGTTAGATGGGGAAAAGGGATTAGCTGTCCCTAATGAAATTAT
The DNA here is from genome assembly GCF_050586445.1 of Bacillus coreaensis. Classification (NCBI taxonomy): domain Bacteria; kingdom Bacillati; phylum Bacillota; class Bacilli; order Caryophanales; family Bacillaceae; genus Bacillus; species Bacillus coreaensis. Next base: position 129,190 of record NZ_JBOCCY010000012.1, on the reverse strand, counting down.
AGAACAATTTCTTACGTTAGAGGGTCAGCAATTACAACAAATTATTGACAGAAATACAGAGTGGATTCACCTTACCCAAGGATTACTTTATTACAATGGGATCATGAACACTTCCCTTCTAGTTGACAGGGTTAGTGAATTAATGAAGCAAGAAATAGATTTCTTAGAATTTTTACATGTATTTACTAGTGCTAGTGACTATTATAAGCAAACCGCATATTCAGCGTATGGTCTAGTAGATAAGAGAGTGATCGATCAGAAGGAGATTTTTGTTGAAATTGAAAAACGTTCTAGTATAGACTATTACCCTTTTACCAAACAGCAACTTGTCAAAGCTGGTAATCCGGGATACGTTGAAAAAACTAAAGAATTGAAAAGCTTGATTCAATTCTTACAGCAGTATTATGATGTGACGGCTGAGGATACGGAGGATCTTGCAGAAGATTTAAATATCATGATATTTAATGATGGTAGTTTGAACCAAGCGGTCGAGTATTTTGAACAACGATTCGAATTTCCTGATTTGGAATTCGTCCAGGGTCTTGCATATTATCTGACAGAATTATTTAATCACTCGAGACAGTGGATCTTGAAAGGTCATACACCGAGAGAAATCTCTCAAGGAAGCAACTCAAAAAGTGTTCCATCTGCAGTTCTAGCTAATCCTGGGCCTTCATCCAATGTGATTGACTTCAAAAGTCGGAAGGCAATCGGTCGTAACGATCCATGTCCATGTGGAAGTGGGAAAAAGTATAAGAAGTGTTGCGGGAATTCTTGAATATGGGTGCTAAATATCAATTTAGCACCCGCATATACCAGAAGGCTGATCACCTACACATACCGATCCCGACCAGATAACATCCCAAATACCGTTAATATAATCGATACGACAATCAACATAATTAGAGGAACAGTCCATGCATGTGTGAGGTCATATAAATATCCGATAAAAAGTGGACCGACTGCTGCTAGAACATATCCAGTTGATTGTGCCATACCCGATAAAGCGGCTGTCTGTTGGCCGGTTTGAGTACGGAGCCCTATATAAGTAAGTGCTAACGGAAAGCTTCCGCCTAATGCGATTCCAATAAAGATGATACTTACAATTAGAATGGGATAGGTGGAACCCAGCAATAATCCGCTATAACCGATAACAGCAAACAACCCTAGGGAAAAAGAGAGCCATACCTGTGATTGAAAACGGCCGGCAAGAACTGGGATAACAAAGCTTGCGGGTAACCCTACGAGCTGTGTGAAGGATAGAAGCCATCCTGCGGTTTCCAGATTTATTCCGTGGCCATGTAAGATTTCCGTTAACCACGAAATCGTGACATAAAAGGAGAAAGACTGAAAACCCATGAATATCGCGATTTGCCAGGCAAGGGATGAACGCCATATCTGCTTGGAAGCCGTTCTTTGCTTCAGTTGGCTTTCGCTTTTCCCTTCTTCTTTATATTTAAAAAGAAACCCCCACAAGATAAGAGCGATAATTACTGGTATCCCCCAAACAATTTGTGCTCCCTGCCACCCAAGATCCCCATCAACAGCTAAAGGGATGCTGATTCCTGATGCTAATGAGGCAATTAACCCCATGGAAGTAGAGTAAACACTTGTCATCAACCCGAATTTTTTAGGAAAACGCTCCTTCACTACCGCGGGCAAAAGGACATTTCCTATCGCGATGCCTAAACCGACCAAAAGAGTCCCAGTGAAAAGTAAAAAAGGTGTGGGAATCGAGCGAATGGAAATGCCGATCAAAAGAGTGGTTAATCCAATCAATAAAGTCCCTTCATTTGTTAGCCGACCAGCTATCTTAGGAACCAGAGGGGACATGACAGCAAATACGACTAACGGCAGGCTCATCAAGAGTCCTGCGCTCCAGTGTGCCAGGCCAACATCCTCTTGAATCATCCCAACCAAAGGTCCTAATGATGTGATGGCAGGGCGTAGGTTAAATGCAATAAGGACGATACCAGCGATCAACAAATAGAAATAATTTGAATGTGTATATGACTTCGTTTTTAGTAATTCCATCAAGTGCTCCTCCATTAAGACAAACTTTCTACAGTATAGCATACATAAAGTAGAGGGTTAATAAACAAGTCCCAGTTTCGAGAGGGTCCAGTCCTTATTTCATACCCTATAAATAACTATGGAAGCAATCCCATATATATATGAGTAAAAAGCCAACAGGAGAAAAACATTGAATAAACAAAATAGCCAATTTAGATGGGTTGTCTTTGCTACAGTCCTGTTTACTTATTTATTAATGGCGAGCCAGCGAACCGCTCCGGGACTTATTACAGATCAAGTGATGAGGGATTTTCAGGTAACGGCCTCAACAATCGGGTTACTAACCAGTATTCAATTTTTTGTCTACACGGGCTTGCAAATACCGATGGGGATTATGGCCGATCGGTATGGCCCTAATTTTTTCCTCATTGTCGGTGCGATCCTTACAGGGGTAGGAACGATTATTTATAGTCTTGGAACGCATGAATTTGTCCTGTTTTTTGCGAGAATATTGACGGGAACGGGAGATGCAACCATCTGGGTCAATATGGTGTTAATACTAGGGCAATGGTTTAATCGAAAGGAATTTGTTCGTTTAATTGGGTTTGCAGGTATGACTGGAAGCGTGGGTTTCCTTTTAGCCACGGTCCCCTTCTCTGCTTGGATTAGCTTCCTTGGCTGGCGGGCAGCCTTCTTTTCAGCAGGACTGCTCCTATGTCTGTGTGGCCTACTCCTTTATATCGTTCTTTTAAAAAAACCAAAACAGCTTTCTCTGACAAATATATCTGTAAAAAACGAAATACCAAGAGAAAAAACACTGACTTTATTACGAAGAACTTTTTCCAATCGACAGGTATGGGCATTATTTTGCTGTCATTTTGGGGTTGTCGGCGCGTATGTAGGATTTATCGGTTCTTGGGCTGTACCGTACGGAATGACGGTGTATGATATGACGCGATCAGATGCGAGTCAGTTTATCATGATTGGGTTGATTGGGGCATTGATCGGAGCCCCTCTAGCTAGCTGGATGTCAAGTCGATTAGGAACGATTAAACTTCCTTATGTGATGGTTCATGTCTTTACTATGTTGGGGTGGGTTTGCTTTCTCTTCTTTCATGGAAATCCGCCTGTTTTCATGCTTTATTTGCTGTTCTTTATGATTGGATTTGGATTTGGGGCAAGTGCCTTGACGTTTGCACTTGTTCGGCAAACGTTTCCGATCATCGAATCAGGCATTGTTTCTGGGGTTGCCAATACAGGAGGGTTTCTAAGTGCCGTCCTTTTGCCAAGCATTTTTGGCATCGTGTTGGATTATTTTCAAGCCTCAAGTGCTATTGCTGAAGGATACTACTACGGATTTTTCATTCCAGTGATCTTTTCTATGATTGGTCTATTGGGAGTTAGCTTGATTAAGGAAAAGCGGCAAGAGGAGGGAAGTGTAATCAGTAACCAAAATTCTTAATTATTAAAATTTTTATAGTATTCCGAATGCGATTTCAGATGTGTATAGATTCATATTCTTATGAGAATAGCGATGCCAATTAAACTGTAAACAAATGGATGAAAGGATTCAATGACAACCATAATTTTGAGATACTCCCTGTTTGAATATTTAGATACACATGTTGTAAGGTATTTCATAAGGGGTGATACCATGAATGATACCATTGAATTATTAAAAAATCATCGTTCAGTAAGGGCATTTAAACCTGGAGAAGATGTGAGTGAATTCCAGGTGGAATCGATTATTGCAGCGGCTATGGCTGCACCCAATTGGATTAATGGACAGCAAGTGAGCATTATAGAAGTAAGAGAACCCAAAAAGAAATCAACATTAGCAGAAGCTGCAGGCAATCAAAAGTGGATTGTGGAAGCACCTGTTTTTCTGGTGTTTTGTATAGATTTTTATCGGTCAAAGTTGGCGGCTGAGAAAAACGGACATCCGTTTCAACTTGTTGATGATATTGAAGCGGTGATTGTTGGTTCAACAGATGTTGGAATCGCTCTAGGTAGTGCGGTTATCGCTGCTGAATCGATGGGACTTGGGACCGTTCCGATTGGCGGAGTAAGGAGAAATCTGCAAACCTTTATTGATCTTCTGGATCTGCCAGAGTATGTTTTCCCAGTTTCGGGTCTGGTTATCGGTCATCCGAGAACGATTCCGGATCAAAAACCAAGACTTCCTCTGAAGGCAACACACCACAAAGAACGATATCATGCTAATATCCAAAGGGAAGTCATTGACGAATATGACCAGACCATTTCAACTTATATGGGTGAGCGGACAAATGGTCAGGATTCAAGTAATTGGTCCAGTAAAGTAGCTCATTTTTATGACAAAGGATTTGAGCAATATGCCAAAAACTCTAGGCCTATGTTGAAGCAACAAGGATTTACATACAAGTAATTCGGGGGGAGATTACAAGGTGCCACAATTATTAATTAAAGGAATTTCAGTTGAGCAGGTAAAATCCATTAGTAAACCATTAGTCCAAGAATTGGCAGAACTTTGTGCCTGTGGAACAGATAATTTCACGCTGGAAGTTATAAATTCCACATTTGTTTTTGATGGTGAAGAGGTTCCAGGATATCCATTTATTGAAGTAAAATGGTTTGACCGCGGGTTGGAAATTCAAAATGAATTTGCAAACCTCATAACGAAACAGGTTCATTCTCTCGGGATTCCGGAGGTTGAAGTTGCTTTTACTACGTTTAGGGAGTCCGATTATTATCTAAATGGCAAGAGTTTTACTTAATACAGATTTTGTCATGAAATATTTCCTCAATCTATTTTCATAATAAGAAAAGAAGGGGTGATTTTTATGGCAAAACGAAATGGCAAAACAGACGCTCAGCAAAAGAATAAGCAGGGGTTTGATTCAAGCAAAACCGATACAGAATTCGGTAAAGAGCATGGAAGTGCTGCTGCAAACCGAGCACACAAAGAAAAGGCCAAAAAAGAAAAAGCATCTAAAAACCAAGGCGAATGGAAAGGGATGCATTAATTTATTGTTATAGCAATATCTAGGGACTCTCGTACATTTAGGAGAGTCTTTTTTACTTTATTTAATTCTAGGAGGAAAAAGCTAAGTGGTACAGAATAGATTGTAGAATAAGATTATATTTTTAGCAGTTATCGATGAACAGACAGGAGGTATAAAGTGGTGAAATCAATAGCTGTGTATTGCGGATCGAGTAATGGGGCTTCTAGTATTTATCTAGAAGATGCAAAGAAGCTAGGTAAGGAATTGGCTAAAAGAAATATTACACTTATATACGGTGGGTCGAGTATTGGACTAATGGGTGTGGTTGCTGACTCCGCTTTAGAGATGGGAGGAAAAGTAATCGGCGTCATGCCAAGATTTTTAGATAATCGAGAAATCTCTCATAAAAGCTTATCAGAACTTCTTGTCGTGGAGACGATGCATGAAAGAAAGGCAAAGATGGTCGAGTTAGCCGATGGATTTATTGCTTTGCCAGGTGGTGCTGGGACTATGGAAGAATTCTTTGAAGTTTATACTTGGGCACAGGTAGGACTACATAAAAAGCCGATCGGTCTTCTAAATACAAATAGATATTATGATCCTCTTATAGCATTACTTAATCATATGAATAAGGAACAGTTCCTACAGGATCAATATCGATCTATGGCACTTATTGATGAGCACCCAGCAGGACTGCTTGATCAGTTTAGGAATTATGAATCACCCCCGGTAAAAACATATTAACTGAAAGTTGTGGAATTAGTTCTATAGAAGAAAGGGTAAAGCAATATAAATTGGTTACATCACAAGACGCATCCATTTGGACAACATTAATTCTAGGATCTAAACAACTTACAACAATCGAATGTACTCAGCTTAAAGCACAGTGGAAAATGGATGTAGAGTTTTATTGTAATTTAGATGATGTAAGGGTAGCTATGGTGAAGTGACAGCTACTCTTTTTTGTTTAGGTGGTCATGAAGAATCGCAAATAAGTTTGTAGAATCGCAAATAAAATTCTGGAATCGCAAATAAGTTTGTAGAATCGCAAATAAATTATCAGAATCGCAAATAAATTTTTAAAATCGCAAATATATGCCTAATAGGAAGGAGCTCGAAGGGGAAAACGAGCAAGAAGGTGGTTTCATTCGGTTAAATAACTCTCGATAGTACCAAAAAGTACTTAATTCCGGCCAGTTTTATAAAAATATTGCCCTGAATTGCATCTTCTTCCCTTGTAGAAAAATGTACAAACATGTTAAGCCCATGGAGTCGTGAGGGTGGAGTCAAGAGACGAAATGAGCCGATGACCAAAGGGTTTTTTTATATAGGTAGAGCCTATCAATTCCTCCTAAAATATCAATTAGTCTTATGCTTTTGACAGGATTATAATTACTTTATAGAACTTGTGAAGTAGTGAGCAACATGAGTCAAAATATGTGAATGATTGAGCAAACATTATAGGAGGGCTAAAAAAATGTCAAATTACGAAAAGCTTTTTTCACCCATAACGATTCAAAGAATGACGTTGAAAAACCGTATTGTTATGCCTCCAATGGGAACAAATTTTGCAGGACCGAACGGTGAAATCACAGATGAACATATATCGTATTACGAGCAACGAGCCAAAGGTGGTACAGGATTAATTATTCTTGAAAATGCGTGCTTGGCATTTCCACTCGGATCAAACGGAACGACACAGCTTCGAATTGATGAAGATCGATTTATTCCAGGTTTGTACCGATTAACGGAAAGACTGCATAAGCATGGAGCATCTGTAGCGGTTCAGATTAACCATGCAGGTTCGTCTGCGGTACCTGATCGGATTGGTGGTCAGCCGGTGTCCTCTTCCAATATTCCATCAAAGACGGGTGGCGCGATTCCGAGATCTCTTGAAAAGGATGAGATTTTAGAAATCGTGAATCAGTACGGGAAGGCAGCCAAGAGAGTAGTGGCGGCCGGTTTTGATGCAGTAGAAATCCATGCAGGACACTCGTATCTTCTTTGCCAATTCTTATCTCCTGTGTACAATAAGCGCACAGATGAGTTTGGTGGTAGTTATGAAAACCGTGCAAGAATTGTTCGAATGGTAATTGACCGAATTCGTGAAGAAGTGGGTCCATTTTTCCCAATCAGCTTACGATTTAGTGCGGAGGAATTTGTAAAGGGTGGCAACACGTTAGAAGATACGTTAAATATCCTTGAGTATCTAAGTGAAGGAGTAGATATTTTTAATGTGTCTGCTGCCCTGAACGATACGCTTCAATTCCAAATCGACCAGATGAACCTTCCTGATGGCTGGCGTTCTTATATGGCAAAGGCAGTAAAAGATAAATTCAATAAGCCGACGATCGCAACAGGAAATGTACGAAATCCACAAATAGCGGAATCGATTTTACAAAATGAAGAAGCGGACTTAATCGGGATGGGACGTGGCTTGATTGCAGAACCGAACTGGGTCAAGAAGGTTCAAGCAGGTGAGGAAGAATTTTTAAGAAAATGTATTTCATGTAATATCGGCTGTGCAGGACATCGTATTGCATTGAATCGTCCGATTCGCTGTACGATCAACCCGGATTTATTCCATGGTGATGACTATAAGGAAAGAGAAATCACTAGACCAGTGAATGTAGTGGTCATCGGTGGAGGAACAGCGGGACTTGAAGCGGCTTGTACAGCAGCAGAGGTTGGCTGTACAACGATTCTTTTTGAACAGAAGCCATATTTAGGTGGATTAGCACGAGAGATTTCTAGACTACCTGAGAAGAAGAGAATCGAAGACTTTCCTAATTACTTGGTGAAACGAAGTGAAAGATTACCGAACTTGATTCCTTTTACCAATACAAAGGCAGATATTCAGTTAATCGCAAGATATAAGCCGGACGTGATCGTGAATGCAACGGGATCCACGCCTCTTCTTCCACCAATCAAAGGGCTTCACGAGCATATTGATCAGCCGAATGGAAAGGTGTTCTCGATCTTTGGATTGTTAAAACAGGTGGATTCTTTTACCGAGTTTGTTGGCAAAAAGATAGCCGTTATCGGTGGCGGGGCTGTTGGCTTGGATGTGGTGGAGTTTTTTGCTGAAAGAGGAGCGGAAGTGACCATGGTCGAGAGAATGCCACTCGTTGGAAAAGACTTAGACCATATTACGAGAATCTCCATGATGACGATGTTAAAAGAGAGACAGGTAGATGTGCGAGTAGAGACTTCCTTGATGGAAGTAGCGGAAGATCATTTCAAGGTTTCGTACGAGGGCGTTGAGTCGACTATTGAATTTGATTACGGGTTTGTTTGCTTAGGAATGAAGTCAGAAAATCCAATTCTTGCCGACCTTCAATCATATTTTCCTCATATTGAGGTTCTTAATATTGGCGATAGCTGGGGAGTTCGAAAAATTCTTGATGGTGTAAGAGAAGGAAGAAATATCTTAACCACCCTTGAAAAATTGGGGGCACTTCCAACAGAAGAAGTAGAGGTAAAGGTTCCGGTCTTTGCTTAATAAATGTGTCCACTCTTAAAGGGTGGACTTTTTTTTATTTATCGAATCTTTTTCCAGTTTTTCACGTAATACTAACATGAGGAAAGAGGGGTGAGTATATGTCAAAAACAAAACGAGTGATGGTAGGTATTACATCAACGGCTCTTGTCCTAGGAATGGCAGGTTGTGGGTCGGGCGCTGAGGAGTACACGTATACAGAGGATATTCCAGATCCGCCAGAGGACACAAGCTGTTCAGATTGGGAATGGGATGCAGAAGATGGTGTATGGGAATGTGATGATTACGATTCAAATTATTATGGGCATTATTTCTATGGCGGTCGTTATTACAAAGGAAAAAGTGCTCTTAAGGCAAGCAAAGATTATATCTCATACAAAAACAGCTCTTCCTTTAAAGGAAGTACGTCAAGTGGAACCGTGAAAAATAGTACGGGATTTGGAAAGGGATCGACGAGCTCAGGAGGGTAATGCCAAGCCCCATTATAGAAAGGGAGATTATATACATGAACTTATATTTAAATTTTGCCTCTTATTTAGGAGTGGCAGTCCTTCTGATGATTGCAGGAATTCTATTGTTTACGTTAAGTACGCCTAAGCTAAGGGAATTCAAACTAATTGCTGAAAAGAATGTTTCCGCTGCCTTGTTGCTAGGAGGAAAGGTCATCGGTTTAGCGATTGTCCTTGGAGCTGCCGCGGAATACTCGGTATCGTTGGTCGACATGGTCATCTGGGGAGCGATTGGAATCATTGCTCAAATTATTGTGTTTATTTTAGCAGAGGTGATTACGATTCGATTTAGCATTGGCAAGGCGATTGAAGAGGATAATCGTGCCGTTGGTGTGATGCTATTATCGTTATCACTTGCTATCGGAATTATGGTGGCGAAATGTCTATCGTACTAAAAGGGGCCAAATGATGAAACGATTAACGTACTATCTTGATAAGGGAAATGACGAGTATACCCCGCTATATGAATATACAACTGCATCGGTTGGTGTGGATGAGCTATATGCTAGACAGCTTTGCACGTACTTTATTATGCGTGGAAGACAGTATGAGCTCTTCTCTACGGAAATGGATGGAGACGAAGAACAGTTAATCATCAGAGATAAGGGGAGAAATCCACATGTCGCGGATGAAAAAGGCTACCAGGGAAAAGGTCTACATATAGAGATTCGTAGATTTCGAGAAGAAGAGAACTACAAGCTCCTTACCTCGCTCCCATGTGATAGCCATTTTGATGTGATTCGTTATTTGTTAAAGGACATTGTTGATGTACCCGGGCTAGGGTATAAGCAAGTAACCTCTACAGAGATTGATGAGGATCGAGGAGTTTATGTGTTGTATGTTAAAGAGGTTGGAGAGGATTCGGAGTGACGAGTAGTTATCGTGAAAAAAGAAGCCATTTTTACAAGGAAATCAAGGATTTTTGGGCAGATTTATATGGAGAAGAGTATGCCCTTTACGACATGCATTTGTTTGAAACCTCAGAAGTGGATCATATTCGCCTTGTAAGTAATCGAGTGGGTCATATTTTCTTTAAGGTGTGCCGACTTTTGCGTGAAGTGCCTGATGAAACCTTACTTGAAATGGGCTTTCCGAATGAAACCCTTTCCTTTCTTCGATTAAAAACACATCAAGCTGAGAGCGTAATTTCTCGGCTTGATCTCATCCCAACAAGTGATGGATACAAGTGTATTGAAATTAATGCGGATACACCGACTTTTATAAAGGAGCTATTTGCCGTCAATGAAGAGGTGTGCAGAGAGTTTTCTGTGGAAAATCCAAATGACAAAATGGAAGAACGTCTACGACAAGCCGTTAGAAGTAGCATAATGGAGGGGCTCGAGGGAAAAGGACTGATTTCACCGAATATCGTTTTTACAGCACATGATGATCATGTAGAAGATCGTGAAACCGTACGCTATCTTCAACAATTATCTGGACTTCCTTCTAAATTCACGCCGCTTCACCAACTTCAAATACAAAAGGGAATCGGGCTTTTTGATGAAAAGGGAAGCAGAATTGATGTACTATATCGTCAGACTTTCCCGGTAGAGAACTTAATTTCGGATCAAGACGAAGATGGAAATCCTATTGGAGTATGGCTATTAGAGTTAGTGGAGCTTGGGAAACTTGTGTTAATTAACCCTCCCTCTGCCTTTTTACTTCAAAATAAAGCGGTACAGGCCGTTATTTGGGGGCTGCATGAGGAAGAGCATCCTTTTTTTACAAGGGAAGAACATGAATGGATTGAAGCATATTTCCTACCTACTTTTCTAGAAGAGGTCCCCTTTTTACAAACCGATCAATCGTATGTAAAAAAACCTTCATTCGGAAGAGAAGGGGATACGGTGGAAATCTTTAAAAGCAGCGGACAATTAGCACATGCCAATACCGAACGCAATTATACGAATTATGTGGCTGTTTATCAGAAGTATGTGGAGTCCCAAACGGTTCGTTTTAATAGTGAAAAGGGCATGCAAAATGGGAAGTTGTTAATTGGCAGTTTTCTTTTGAATGGAAAGTCCGCTGCACTAGGTTGCCGTGTAGGAGGGGAAATTACGAATAATCTTTCGTATTATCTGCCAGTTGGGATGAAGGGAGGAAAGTAGACATTGTGGATTTTACATCAAATATATTCGAAAATGTCTAAGTTAAGCTTAACACATGCTGGAATACTGGCTATTCTCCTTATTATTGTCAGTAGCGTTACGATGAGAATACTAGAGCCGGAGACCTTCCCACGATTTATTGACTCTCTTTGGTGGACAATGACTACGCTTGTCACGGTTGGCTATGGTGATTTCTTTCCGGTAACAGATGCAGGCCGAATTTTTACCATGCTCTTAATCTATACCTTTGGAATCGGAGCCATGGGGATTATTATTGGAAAGATTTTCGAAAGCCTCAGCAAATACCGGAAACTGAAGGAGGAAGGGAAATTGTCTTATACAGGGAAAGGTCATTACATATTAATTAGTCCTTCAAAGGAAAAGCTGGAGAAGGTGATGGGTGAAATTCTAACGAGTGAACAAACCAGAGATATCGTAGTCGTGGATCATGCTGACAAGCTCCCGTTAGAAGATGAACGGCTTCATTTTATAAGTGGAAATCCTGCCGAAGAAGAGGTCTTGTTGAAGGCCAATATCTTAGAGGCGAAATCAGTGGCGATTTTTTCAGATGACCGAAATGATCACGCTGAGTATTCGGATGGAAAAACCCTTCTAACCGCTTCCCGAGTTGAACATATCTCTAAAAAGTTTGATCGGAATATTTATACGATTGTTGAAGTGAAAAAAGATAATCATATCACGTTATTCGAGCATGCGAAGGTTGATGAGTTTATTCTATCAAATGATTCGGTTTCTAGATTAATCGCCCAGGCTGCCATCAATCACGGTTCAAGCCGACTGTTCAAGCAGATGCTAAGCAATACAGACGGGGAAAATATATATGAAATTTCAGCAAAACCTGAATGGAAAACGTACAAGGAAGCGGCGATGGAGCTCTTCGACAAGGGAGCCACTCTTTTATCAGATGGCAGCTCTCTTGATGTGGCGAGACGACACAACGAACAAATACCTGCTGATGCAAAGCTATTTATTATTTGTGATGATGAAACCTACCATAAAATTGTTGGATAAAGAAAGGCTCACTCCCCAATGAATAAGGAGTGAGCCTTTTATATTTACGTCCAATTTACATATTGGCCAACTTCTATATGAAACTTTGAGATCGTTCCAGGAGGGAGTTCGAGAACAGAATGGGCTTGTTTGATTGGAAGCACGAATTTCCATGGTTGTAAGTGTTCTACTAAATGAACCACTCGATGATGTTGATCAAGGAAAACGGCATCGATCTGAAAATGCATAAAGCACATATGAATGGAGTTACAAGGTGCAATCCACAAACCTTCCTCATGCAACGGCTGCTTTCGAAACATCAAGCCTTTTAACCTAGAACCAAATGACTGAGCTTTCCTTATAGAAAAAGGAATCGTTCTGTATATACTACTCTTTTTCACTACATACACCTACATAACCCCCTAAGAACCGACGTTAAATTTGTAGCTGATTTTATTATAGTTTCTCAGACTAGTGAAAGTTGTCGAATAGTAGTTGATATAAATAAAACGATAGAGTTTTTATATTGTTGAAAAACCTAACCGAAAACAAAAATAAACAAATTTACTATTTTTATATTCAAAAACAAACAAACATGTACTATAATGAAATCAGAAGATAACAAATAGCAATCGGAGGTAATCGGATGGTTAAGAACAATTGGGATGTTGAAGCAGCTAGTCAGGTACAAAAAGGGGTAGAAGAGTTAGTTTATCGTTCAAATCTCATCGGGTCAGATCGTGCCGTATGTAACTGGGGTGGCGGCAACACGTCTATGAAGACTGTGGAGAAGGATTTCCGTGGACGCGACGTTGAAGTGATGTGGGTTAAGGGAAGCGGGTCAGACTTAGCGACGATGAAAGCGCATAACTTCACAGGGCTTAATCTGGAGGATATTCGTCCGTTATTTGAGCGCGATGAAATGTCAGATGAAGAGATGGTTGCGTATCTTTCACATTGCATGATCGACAGCAAGCATCCAAGAGCTTCAATCGAAACATTATTACATGCATTTTTACCATATAATCACGTCGATCATACGCATCCAGACTCGATCATCAGCCTTTGCTGTGCGGACAATGGGAAAGAGTTAGCAGAAGAGATTTTTGGGAATCGTTTTGTTTGGGTACCTTATATTCGTCCAGGCTTCACCCTTTCAAAATTGATCGCAGAAGGCGTAAGAAATAATCCAAATGCAGAGCTTGTTCTAATGGAAAAGCACGGTCTTGTTACTTGGGGGGAAACATCTGAGGAGGCATATGCCAAGACGATCCAAATCATTAGCGAAGCTGAGCAATTTATTAATGACCGCTCTAATGAAGAAATTGTTTTTGGTGGACAACAATATGAATCTCTTAGCGAAGAAGAAGCTACTAGCTTGCTAGCTAAAGTAATGCCTGTGATTCGCGGTGCAGTTAGTGAAGAAAAGAAAATGCTTTTAACGTATGACCGTGGTGAGGATGTTTTACAGTTTGTAAACAGTCGTGATGCGAAGGAGCTTTCTCAAGTTGGGGCTGCATGTCCTGACCACCTTGTTCATACAAAGCGTGTTCCTCTTTATATTGATTGGAATCCACAATCTGGGGATGTAGAAGCACTAGTTTCAGCCATTAAAGAAGGGGTAGAAAGCTTTAAGGCTGAGTACAAAGCGTATTTTGAGCGTAACAAGCATGAAGGCGACAAAATGTTTGAGCCAGCACCACGTGTGATCCTGATTCCTGGTGTAGGTATGGTAAATACAGGGAAAGATGTGGCTAACTCTCGTGTAAGTGGAGCGTTATACCACCGTGCCATTTCTGTTATGAAAGGATCTACCACACTTGGACAGTTCGTTTCATTAAGTGAAAATGAATCATACAATGTTGAGTACTGGCCATTAGAATTATACAAACTTTCTCTTGCACCAGCAGAAGCAGAGTTTTCTAGAAAGGTAGCGTTTGTAACAGGTGGAGCAGGTGGAATAGGAAGTGAAACATGCCGTCGCTTTGTTTCCGAAGGGGCACATGTCGTTGTGGCTGACTTAAACCTTGAAGGAGCAGAAAAAGTAGCAGCCGAAATCAATGAGACATACGGGGCAAACCGTGCACTTGCTGTGAAAATGGATGTAACTAATGAAGAGGCGGTTCAAGCGGCTTTCAATCAAACCGCATTAGCATTTGGTGGCGTGGACATTATCGTGAACAATGCAGGACTTGCTACTTCTAGCCCAATTGATGAAACAACTCTTCAAGAGTGGAATTTAAACATGAATGTCCTTGGAACTGGTTATTTCCTAGTTGCTCGTGAAGCATTCAAGCAAATGAAAGAGCAAGCGATTGGTGGAAGCATGGTGTTTGTTGGTTCGAAAAACTCTGTGTATGCAGGGAAAAACGCAGCAGCTTATAGCTCCGTAAAAGCGCTTGAAACACATCTTGCTCGTTGTATCGCAGCAGAAGGTGGAGAGTATGGCATTCGTGTGAACTCTGTTCTTCCAGATGCGGTTTTACAAGGATCTGCTATTTGGGGATCTAGATGGCGTGAAGAGCGTGCAGCCGCTTACGGTATTGAGCCAGATCAATTAGAGGAACACTACCGCAAGCGTACGACATTACTAGTGAATATTTATCCGAAAGATATTGCTGAATCTATTTGCTTCTTCGCCTCATCTAAATCAGATAAGACAACAGGATGTATGATTACGGTAGATGGCGGAGTACCAGCTGCATTTACAAGATAACTGAATGATATGAAAAAAGATAGTAAGGATGGAATATCCCTACTATCTTTTTTAAAAGAACATTTACTAAAAAATTGTCGATTTATATCAGAAAAAAATCAGGATTAATCCTGATCGATTTGTTGAAGTCAAGAAGCACTGAATAACGCATTACTTCCCTTTTGAGAAAAGTGTTTCATATGCAGATTTAATAACTCGTCTAACTCCTGGCTACATTTTAGAGTTTGGTAGCTACCAATACCTGTGATAGAAGCAACTTCAACCATTTTCTTCTTCTTTTTATCTATTTGATTTAAAAGTAATAATTCAAGAGATATATTGTCCATGGTAAGTAAACTCCTAGTTAAGAAATTTAGTAATTCTTTAAAATAATTATACTAGATTTTAATCATTTTGAAATAGAATCGACAAACGTTCCCAAACAAAGACAAAATTCTATGCTATTATTTTTGTTTATTACTGTTTGTAAGCGAATACAATGGAGTGTATAGTATTTTAAGGGCTAAAGGGGGCATTAATATGGATTTTTTATCGCCTATTAAAGCGACAAAAAAAGCAAGAATCGGTTTATATACGATTGGTTTGAAAGCGTATTGGGGACAGTTTGAAGGATTGAAAGAAAGATTGATTGAATACGGTAGCTTTATTGAGAAAAAGATGAGCGTGTACGGCGAAGTCTATAATTTTGGATTGGTAGACTCGGAGGGAGCAGCAAGACGTGCGGGTGAGTGGTTCAACGAGAAAAATGTTGATCTTGTATTCTGTCATTCAGGTACATACTCAACAAGTTCTGCCATTCTTCCAGTTCACCAAATCTGTAAGGCACCAGCCGTGATTCTGAATTTACAACCAACCGAACGAATCAATTATGAGTCGACCACTACTGGAGAATGGCTTGCCCATTGTGGTGCCTGCCCGACTCCTGAAATCGCCAATGCGTTCAACCGTAGTGGAATTCCCTTTCGAGTGGTGAATGGTTTACTTGGACTTGATTATACACCAGCGATTTCTTTGACGAATGAGAACACGAGTGAACGAAAAGAAGCGGTGGCTGCTTGGAAGCAAATTACCGAATGGGTTCGAGCGGCTGCCGTCCCTCGCACATTGCGACATAGTCGTTTCGGTTTTTTAGGAAACACATATAGCGGGATGCTAGATATGTATAGTGATTTTACGATGATTCAAGCACAAACCGGCCTTCATGTAGAAGTGTTAGAAATGTGCGATTTGCACCGCATTCTTCAGGATGTAACAGCTAAAGAAGTAAAACAGAAAATTCATGAGGTAACTACTTTCTTTGAAATCAGTGGAGATTCACCGTCCGATCCCATTGCGAAAAAACCAACTCAAGAACAGCTAGAGTGGTCATGCAAGGTAGCAGTTGCTCAAGAAAAGTTAGTGAAAGAATTCGACCTTGATGCGCTCACCTATTATTATCATGGAGCACCTAATAGTGAATACGAGAGGCTTCAGTCAGGTTTTATCGTCGGTCACTCATTGTTAACGGCGAAAGGGATCCCTTGTTCAGGTGAGGGGGACTTAAAAACAGCCATAGCTATGAAAATATGCGATATTCTTGGGGCAGGTGGAAGCTTTTCTGAAATTGTCGTAGTGGATTATGTGGATGAAACGATTCTACTCGGACATGATGGGCCATTCCATTTAGCTATTTCAGAGGGAAAACCGATCCTTCGTGGAATGGGGCTGTACCATGGAAAGCAGGGATCGGGAGTTAGTGTGGAAGCAAAGGTGAAAACGGGAGCGATTACCACACTAAATGTTACGCAAACTGGGGACGGAAAGCTAAAGATGATTGTCAGCGAAGGAATGTCTACAAATGGCCCTATCATGCGAATTGGGAATACGCAAACACCAGTAAAATTTAAGGAGCATCCAGACGTCCACCTGGAGAGATGGTTTCAGGAAGCCCCAACACACCACTGTGCGATGTCGATTGGAGAAAATGCTTCCTTATTTAAAAAAGTCGGGGAGTTATTGGCTTGTCATACAGTCGTACTATAAAGGAGGTTATGAATCATGGAATCTAGTAATAAATTTGCATGGACATGGGAGATTAAAGAGGACTGTCTGGAAGAGTATGTGAACATGCACTTAGAACCATGGAATGAAATTCTCGAAGAGCATAGCAAGGCAGGAATAAGAAACTACTCCATTTTTAAAAACGGAACACAATTTTTTTATTGCTTCGAATGTGATGATGTAGATGCTGCCTTTGCTTATATCGCAAAGAGTGAAGCGTGTAATCGTTGGAATGCGATTACTTCAAAAATGGTCAAAGGATCTTTCGATTTTAAAGAAGCTGAACCGATACAACCTTTACGAGAAGTATTTTATTTAAAGTAGTCAAAAAATTCAAAGTCCCGATCACGAGTTGATTCGTATAGTAAAGGCCCCCACCGGTGATCACTGAGTCTGAATAGGTGGTCGATTGGGCCAGTAAAGCTTATGCGAACAAGATTTGAGTCCGAAAGAAGGTCTGATTCGGACAGGAAAGTTCATGCGAATAGATTTTGAGTCCGAATGAGTGGTCGATTCGGACAGGAAAGTTCATGCGAATAGATTTTGAGTCCGAATGAGTGGTCGATTCGGACAGAAAAGTTCATGCGAGCAGGATTTGAGTCCGAAAGTGGGTCTGATTCAGACTGGAAAGCTCATGCGAGTAAGAATTGAGTCCGAAAGCGGATCCGATTCCAACAACAAAGAAAAAGGTGTTCAAAATAGTGAACACCTTTTTCTTAGTAGTGTAAACAAGGATAGGCTGTGCTAAAATAAAAGAAAATTTAGAATATATAAATCTCTAAGGGGGAAGAGAGAATGGCAAGAAGGACGATGACGCTTGTTGGTTTGTTTATTCTTGTCTTTGTAAGCGGTTGCACAATCACCACCAACAACACGAACAACAAAGGTGAATTTGAGGTGGTTTATTCGAAAGGGGATGTAAAAGGAGAAACAGAAAATACGGAGGAACGCCAATATACGATCGCTGTTGTACCTAAGCTTGTGAATATTCCCTATTTTAATGCAGTGGAAGAAGGGGCGCTAGAGGCAGGGGAAGAGCTTGGTGTGAAGGTCATTTATAAAGGCCCGACTGTGGCTGATTCTACCCAGCAAATCAAGGTAATTGAAGAGCTTATTCATCAACAAGTGGATGTAATCGCCGTTTCTGCCAATGATCCAGACAAACTGGTTCCGGTATTAAAAAGGGCCCAAAGAAAGGATATTAAGGTAATCACATGGGACTCGGACACACACTCTGATTCCAGAGAATTTTTTATCAATATGGTGAACCCGGAAACGTTGGGTCGGCATCTTATGGACACACTTGCATGGAATGTGGATGAAAAAGGGGAATATGCAATTATTACAGGTTCAAAATCGGCTGCCAATTTAAATGTTTGGCTCAACTGGATTAAGGTTCAGCAAAGAGATTATTACCCGAATATGAAGCTGGTTGAAGTGGTTGCCTCTGATGATGATCCACATAAAGCGTATATGCTAGCCAAAGAACTGCTAGCACAGTATCCGAATCTCAAGGGGATTATCGGGAATTCTTCCGTTGGTCCACCTGCAGCCGCTCAGGCTGTGAAAGAAGAAGGAAAGATGGGAGAAGTGGCCGTTGTCGGCTTGTCGTCACCAAACCCAATGAACGAATACTTAAAGGTGGGCGCCGCCCAAGTGGTAACCCTTTGGAGTCCGAAAAAGTTAGGATATTTAACAGTCGCCCTGGCTACGAATCTAGTTGATGGTGTCCACCCCTCTAATCAACAAGATGTACCTCAGGTAGGGAGAATTCACGTGATAGAGGATACGGTGATTATGGGAGAACCGATCGATTTTACAAAGGAAAATGTGGATCAATATGATTTTTAAGTGGAGAAGCTTTAAGAACTATCGCTTAATGACCAAACTAATCTTTACGTACATGCTACTAACGGTTCTTCCTATGAGTCTCATTGGATATGTTGCCTACTCTCAATATACGAAATCGATTGAGGAGCAGGTGGGTGAGTATATCCCGAAGGTCCTTGATCAAGCAAATGAGAGCATTGATTATTATTTAGCTGACGTAAAACAACTCCCAGAACTTCTTTATAACTCCAGCCAGGTCATCGAAGTGCTAAGAAAAGATTCCTATCAAAATAAATCATCACTGCTAAAAGATCGCTTTATCGTAAATAGTTATTTAACACGCACCTATATCAACGGAGAGGCGGATGTGTTAGGCGCGTTCATTTTATCCAAAAATCGACTGTTTGAAAGTTCGAAGATTCCCTACTCGGGCTTTGCAGAGGATATGCTTCCGTTCGGACAGGATCTGGAGCTAAAAGGAAAGCAATCCTTTCTATTGCCAAGTCAATTGCCATTATCGTTCGAAGGAAATCCTCCGTACATTCTATTAATGAGGCAAATAACAGATACAGAGAATCGGATGAACCTCGGAACCATGTTTATTGCTGTCGACCTTAGTTTTATGAGCAATGTGGTGGAAAATCTAGAGACGGTGAACAACGCTGATTTATCTCTTTTAAGTGAAGAAGGTCAAATGATCTACCATACCGATTCGGAAAAAATTGGTTTAATGGATGAAGAGTTTCTGAAATATCCTGAGATTAATGGGAGTTTTCGAACGACAGGAGAAGAGGAAAATCGACTGATCAGCATTAGTCGCGGTGGGCCGGATGGCTGGGTGTTACTACATAGTGTCAAATTGAAAAATCTAACCGAACGAACGGACCTTGTTCGAAATGCGACCATCATTGTTTTTATTGCCATTATTCTTCTCGGGACACTCATTTCTGTTTTTTTAGCATGGACGGTGTCACGTCCTATTCATCGACTAACTCATCAGATGAAGGAAGTCGAAAAAGGAAATTTCGAGGTGGACGTAACGAGTAATAGCACGGATGAAATTGGAATGTTAGCTAAAAGCTTTCATTCCATGGTAGCAAAAATTAAAGACCTGATAAGGTTGAATTACCAAATCAAGCTCCAGCAGAAGGAAGCGGAGCTATATGCGCTGCAATCGCAAATCAACCCACATTTTATGTATAACACCTTAGAGACGATTGGAATGGCGGTAGAGGAAGGGGAAAACGACACGGTTGTTGACATGGTATCGATTCTTGGTCGCATGCTTCGTTTTTCCATTAGCAATAAAGAGAAAATGGTGTCCATTGACCAAGAAGTACAACATATGAAAGATTACTTGACGATACAGAAAATTCGCTTCGAGGATCGAATTGAGTTTTCTATTCAAGATCATATGGATACGAAGAGGTTTGTCACTCCGAAATTCATTCTTCAGCCGATTGTTGAAAATTGTATGAAGCATGGACTCGATCATAGTCATCATTTTAAGGTGGATATTTTAATAGAAATAGAAGAGCAAGAGGTTCATTTTACTGTAAAAGATAATGGTCCCGGAATCAATGAAGAGGTCATGCGGGAGTTGAATAAGTATTTACAAATGGATCCAATGGGGCGTAGAGATTCGAAGTTTGGACTGATCAATGTTCATGGACGAATCACGATGATGTTTGGAGAACAATATGGTCTTCGTATAAAGAGTAACGGTGATATTGGGACCGAGGTAACGATCCGTATTCCTTTGTTTCCAATCGATTTGCTTAATGAGGGGGAGAGGGCAGATTAGAAAGATACGTACGATTGTAGTGGATGATGAAAATCGAATTCGCAGGGGAATCGAACGATTAGTTCAAGGGAATGAAGATGATTTTCACGTGGTTGGAAGCTTTTCAAGTGCGCTAGAGTTGCTGAACGCCTATGAAAAAGAGACGTTTGCCTTTGATTTATTAATTACAGACATTAAGATGCCAGGAATGGATGGACTGGATTTAATTGAGACCTTAAGAAAACAAGCTTCCTTTGAAGCCGTTGTTATCAGTGGGTACAATGATTTTAAATACTTACAAACAGCGATTCGTGCCGGAGCCATTGATTATTTGGTAAAACCGATTGTTAGGGAAGATTTTAAAGAGCAACTCGGGAAGGTAAAAGCAAAGATTAAACAAAAATGGCTGGAAGAAGAGAAGAATGTAGAAACCGATGCTGAGTTGCTCTTTCTGAAGCAAAGCCAGCAACTTAGTGATCTGACAAAAGAAAGGGAAATCGATTTATCGGAGCTTGAGTGGACGAAGAAGTTCATGTATGGAACGTACCATCTTTATTATCTAGCCTTGGATCAATCGCTTGAAAAAGGATCCTTTGAGGACTGGAAAAAGGCTGTGGAGCATACGATTCACCGGTTATTTAAAAAGAAATGCACATATTGGTTTTGGAAAGGAGAAAAGGCAACGTATTGGATTCTTACGGAGGGTGAAGAAAGGGGACAGGAAGTGGCAAGAGAGCTACAAATCCAGTTAAAGCAGTCTGGATCCTTAACACATACCTTGGCCGTAAGTGATGAATTTCAGGAGGTTTCCCTTATCTCTTCTATGAAGAACCATTTACAAACGCTCATGCAACTTCGGCTATTATATGGTGGAAATAAAGTCTTTACGTTTTCTCAACTGCAGCAATTAACAGCTGTAAAGGGCAAAGAAATCAAGGGCTTGGATTCTGTTATCAGTAAAATGGTTCATTCCTTGGAAGGAGAAAGGGAGGAGGAGGCCAATGATTTATTACAGAAGTACTTCCTTGAGCTGAAAAATCTTTCGTCTCCTCAAGATATAGAAATGTATATACAATCTCTTTCCGTTCAACTGGTCAACGTTCTCTTACAGGATTCCAGTAATAAAGGTGATATTAGCCTGATCCAGGAAGCCATTCAATTCACTAGGAAGGCAACAAGCTTTTCAAGTTTACGAGATGAACTGTCTAGATGGCTAACAAGAATCTTTCAAATAAGAAAAAATAGTATTCAGCAAAATGAGGTGGATCCCATTCATATCGCGAAAAAGTGGATCAAATTGCATTTGGGTGTAAATCTCACCATCGAAAAGATTGCTCGTGAGATCCCGATGAATCCTACGTATTTTTGTGAGTATTTTAAAAGTCAGACCGGAGAGACCATTCTAGATTATGTTACAAAAACGAGGATAGAAAAAGCGAAGGAGCTCCTTGTAACAACGGACCTTAAAATCTATGATATCGCTCAAATAGTTGGGTACGCAGATACGAAGTATTTTAGTAAGTTATTTAAAAAGTATTATGGAGAAGTTCCATCGAAATTTAAAGAAAAAGTAAAAACAGAGTCACATTAAACCTCCTATCCAGGAGGTTTTTTCATTTTTACAAAAACTCCCGAAGAATCTCCCCCCTACCCGAAGAATCTCTCCTTTTCGCTTAAGAGGGGACCAAGTAAGCTATATGTAAGCGTATACAGAAGGCGATTGTTCGTAGAGAACGAAAAGGGGTTAGGAGTGAAAGATATGTCTGATTTTGTTCTTGAACTGAGAGGTATCACGAAAACTTTTCCAGGTGTAAAAGCACTTGATCATGTTCAGTTTCAGTTAGGGCCGGGAGAGATTCATGCATTAATGGGGGAAAATGGAGCGGGAAAATCGACTTTTATCAAGGTCATTACAGGAGTTCATCAGCCAGATGAAGGGCAAATGTTCCTTAATGGGGTTGAGGTGAATTTTAAAAATCCAACAGAAGCGCAAAAGGTTGGAATTGCTGCCATCTATCAGCATGTAACTTGTTACCCTGACTTAAGTGTGACGGAAAATATTTTTATGGGTCATGAAAAAATACAAAAAGGGACAAGGAGAATTCGCTGGAAGGAAATGCATGAAGAAGCCAATCGATTGTTAAAAGAATTAGGTGCTAGCTTTGATGCCAAAACCATTATGGGAACGCTCAGTGTCGCACAGCAGCAGATGGTTGAGATTGCAAAAGCCTTGTCCACGAATGCGAAAATCATCATTATGGATGAACCAACGGCAGCCTTGAGCCGAAACGAAAGTGAAGATCTTTATCGAATAACGGAGAAGTTAAGAGATAGTGGCGCATCAATCATTTTCATTTCGCACCGGTTTGAGGATATGTACCGGTTGGCAAGCAAGGTAACCGTTTTTAGAGACTCCAAATATATCGGCTCTTGGGGTGTTCATGATATTTCCAATGAAGAATTAATTGTCGCGATGGTCGGAAGAGAAATTAAGCAGCTGTTTCCCAAAGTGGAAGCTACGATTGGACCAGAAGTACTGCGAGTCGAGGGATTAGGGAAAACAGGTTTATTTGCAGATATCTCCTTTTCGCTTCGGAAGGGTGAAATTCTTGGCATCACCGGATTAGTAGGAGCGGGGAGAAGCGAGGTATGTCAAGCAATCTTCGGTGTAGAGCCTGCAGACAAAGGAAAGATTTTTGTAAATGGGGTAGAAACACCCATTAAAACTCCGCTTCAGGCGATGAACAAAGGAATCGGATACTTGCCTGAGGATCGGCAACAGCAAGGACTCATTCTTTCATGGGGAATTGATAAAAATATTACCTTATCCTCCTTATCTTTAATATCCAAAAAAGGGTGGGTGAATCGGAAGAAGGAAGACGAGTATGCTAATGATCTATCAAAAAAAGTGAATGTGAAAACACCGAATGTGGCCAATTTGGTTAGCTCTCTTTCAGGGGGAAATCAGCAAAAGGTGGCAGTGGCAAAGCTACTGATGACGGGTTTGGACATTATCATACTTGATGAGCCAACAAAGGGTGTCGATGTTGGAGCCAAGTCTGCCATCTATGAAATTATAAGCAATCTGGCTGCACAAGGATACGGAGTTATTATGGTTTCGTCGGAGATGCCAGAAGTGATTAGTATGAGTGACCGAATTTTCGTGATGAGAGAGGGAAGAATTACGGCAGAAATTCAAGCAAAGCAGGCGACACAAGAAGCGATTCTTGAAGCAGCGATGGCGAGTAAGGAACCAACAGACGGTCAATCGCTTGAGGCATCTGGCTTATAAGGGGGGAGAAGAATGACTGCAAATAATGGACAAAAAGGAACGCTCATAGAAAATATCGCCAAGTTCCGTGAGGTTGGATTACTCGGCTTCATTATCATCCTATCGATCGTTATTCAATGGAGAAACTCTAGCTTTTTAACGTTGGAAAACATAAATGACATGATTACGAATACGGCAATCTTAAGCATTCTTGCTGTGGGGATGATGCTCGTTATTATCACAAGAGGAATTGATTTATCAATCGGGGCAACTCTTGCATTATCAGGAATGATTGCGGCCTTAACGGTTGGAGCTATTCCGAATTTGAGCCCAATTTTGGCCATTTTATTAGGAACTTTTGTTGGGTTGGTGAGTGGGCTTATCTTAGGAGCGATTATTGCCAAGGGAGGCGTTCTTCCTATTATCGCGACTCTGGGGATGATGTATATCTTCCGGGGACTTACCTTTATGGTGAGCGGTGGACAGTGGGTGAGTGCTCATCAAATGCCAGATAGCTTTAAAGGGATCGCAACGGGTTCGTTTTTAGGAATCAATCATCTTATTTTGATAGCTGTACTCATATATGTAGCATTCTACTACTTTATTAACCATACAAGAACAGGCAGACAAATTTATGCGGTAGGAAGCAACCCTGATTCAGCAAAGATCAGTGGCATTAACCATGACAAGATTATTTGGCTTGTGTACACGATCATGGGTGGTCTGTCTGGTTTAGCGGGGGTGTTATGGGTATCGAAATTCGCTTCTGCTCAAGGAGATACAGCATCTGGTTATGAGTTAACAGTCATTGCTGCATGTGTACTTGGTGGAGTCAATATTGCAGGAGGGTCGGGGAAAATATCAGGAATTATTTTAGGCTCGGTGTTAATTGGGATTATGAATAATGCCCTTCCTTTAATCAATGTTTCTCCTTTCTGGCAGACAGGAATACAAGGGTCCATTATCCTCATCGCTGTTGTATTAAATGCGCTTGTGAAACGAGGAGTAGATATGAATGCTCTCATGAGGAGGAGAATCTAACAATGGATCAGGTAAACAAAAAACCGTTTTCGTGGAAGGGCTTCTTCCTGCAGTGGGAATGGATGCTCATCCTATTGTTTTTAGTGGTGAATGTCATTAATACGAATCTATCACCCTTCTATTTAGATAGTGTTGGTCTACGGGATGCAACCATGACGTTCCTGGATAAGGCATTTATGGTCTTTCCGATGGTGATGATTATGATTTTGCGTGATATTGATATTTCCGTTTCATCTACAGTGGCTTTGGCTTCTGTCGTCATGGCTCATTTGTATACCTTAGGTGTTCCAATGGAGTTAGCAGTTGTGATTTGCCTAGCGGTGGGAGCTGTTTGCGGCTTGATTAACGGACTGCTGATTGTAAGGTTTAAGGAGCTTTCAGCCGTTATTGTTACGCTATCAACGATGATTATCTATCGCGGAATTGCTTATATCATTTTAGAAGATCAATCAGCCGGTTCTTTCCCGGAATGGTTTGGATTCCTAGGATGGGGATATATTGGCGGCGTTCCGTTTATCTTGATTGCCTTTGTCGTGATGGCGGTGCTGTTTGGGTTATTGCTGCACAAAACGACCTTTGGGAGACGAATATACGCTATCGGAAGCAATCCAACAGCCAGTCGTTTCTCTGGTGTGCAAGTGGATAAAATCAAAATAATCGTATTTACACTTGCTGGGGTGATGGCAGCTATTACGGCCCTCTTTTTAACATCAAGAATGGGAAGTACAAGACCCAATGTGGCGCTCGGCTACGAGTTAGATGTGATTGCGATGGTGGTGTTAGGTGGAATTAGTACAGCTGGTGGAAAAGGAAAAATGATTGGTGCCATTATCGCTGTTTTCCTAATCGGATTTTTACGATATGGATTAGGACTGATCAATATGCCCGCACAAGT
Source organism: Bacillus coreaensis (assembly GCF_050586445.1). NCBI lineage: Bacteria > Bacillati > Bacillota > Bacilli > Caryophanales > Bacillaceae > Bacillus > Bacillus coreaensis. The sequence goes on along the minus strand of NZ_JBOCCY010000012.1, from coordinate 103,490 downwards.
GCTGATGATCATCATTGGACTGTTGCTCATTGTAGCAGTCATGGTTCCTAACTTGAAACCAAAAGCGAAGGCAAAAGGAAAGCCATCGAAGAGTCAAGGTCAACAGATCGCTGGATAAGTACAATGCAGTCAACGACTGTTTGTAGATAAATAAATCAATACAAAAAAGGGGAGAACAAAATGAAAAAGCTGTTCCTAGGATTTTTGTCAATTTTTCTAGTATTCTCAATGCTTGCGGCATGCTCGCAAACATCCTCTAACGAAGGATCTAACGATTCAGGAAGTAAGGATGGGAAGAAGCGTTTTGCCATCGTCTTTAAAAACACCGGTAACCCTTATGGAGAAAAACAAATGGATGGATTTAAGCAAGCGATTGAGGCACTTGGACATGAAGCGATTTTAAAAGCTCCAGACCAGCCAACTGCTGAAGCGCAAATTCAAATGATTGAAGAGCTGATCTCGCAAAAAGTGGATAGCATTGCGATCGTAGGAAATGATCCTGATGCACTTCAACCGGCGTTGAAAAAAGCAATGGACCAAGGCATTAAAGTTCTTTCTCTTGACTCGGCTGTTAACGCGAAAAGTCGTATGGTTCACGTGAACCAAGCGGACCCTGTTGCGATTGGACGTGTACAAATTGAAGCTATTTCTGAAATGATTGGTGGAAAAGGGCAAATTGCCGTACTTAGTGCAACCTCTCAAGCTACTAACCAAAATGCTTGGATTGAGCAAATGAAGGAAACATTAAAGGATCCAAAATATAAAGATATTGAACTTGTAAAAGTAGCTTACGGTGATGACTTACGCGACAAGAGCGTATCTGAAACAGAAGCTCTATTAAAGTCTTACCCAGAATTAAAAGGAATTATCGCACCAACAACCGTTGGAATTGCGGCTGCTGGGAAAGTGTTAACAGACAAAGGATTAAAGGATAAGGTTCACTTAACCGGTCTTGGATTACCAAGTGAAATGGCCGAGTATATTGAAAGCGGTGTCTGTGATTGGATGTACCTATGGAATCCAATTGATGTAGGATACTTAGCAGGATACGCTGCAGATGCTCTTGTGAACGAAACGATTACTGGAAAAGTGGGCGACAAATTCACTGCGGGCGACCTTGGTGAGAAGGAAATCGTTGAAGACGGAGATGGCACGCAAATCATGCTTGGCGATCCGTTCAAATTTGATGCAAGCAATATTGCGGAGTGGAAAGAAGTGTATTAAGAATAAAAATGACTTACAGACCTTATCGGCTGTAAGTCATTTTTTTGTCCTTATGAGCACTAGACGAACACTCAAGCCTTCTTATCCCTCTGTTCGATAAATTGCTTTCGGTATTCGGCAGGAGTAACGTGATAATGCTCCTTAAACTTTTTATAGAAATGATTGAAATTGGTGTAGCCTACTTCATCCGCAATATGATTGATTTGGAAGGTTGTATTTTCAAGTAATAGTTTTGCCTGGCGAAGTCGAAGTTCTTGAATCATTTCACTGAAGGTCTTACTGAGATTTTCCTTAAAAAACCTACTAAAATAGTTAGGATGAAAGTGAAAGTGTTCAGCAACCTCGCTGAGGGTGACCGTTAAATAATGTTCCTCCAAATAATTTAGAATTTCTACAAGGGATCTCTTTCCCTTTGTTACATCGTTCACTTCCAGATTGCTTTTCTTAGACAACCTCAGAAGCTCCGTAAAAAGCAGGATGACGTTACAATTAACCACTTCAATGCTGGCCACATCAGGGTCCAAGGATTCGCACATGGCTGTAGCGATATAATATTTGATTTTCTCATTTCCACGTGAGGGAAAGTATAGGTAACGTCCATTCATATTCGGTTTATAGATGGCATCGATAACGAATTCCGAAATGAGGTCATTTTCTGTTAAACGAGCTAAAATACTTTGATTAAAATAATCCTTTCTAATCAGAATATTAATGATAATTGATTCTTCTGCTACTTTATTGATGGTGTGAACCACATCGGTATCCAATATGGTTAGGTCACCTTCCTCCATTCTCACCACCTGTTCATTAATTACCTGGGTGAAACCTCCCCTGTAGGCGTAGCTAATTTCTAAAAAATCATGTTTATGGGGGAGCACCTCCACAAAACGGGGATGCTTCTTAAAAGTCATTTTTTCCGTATTTTTCATGAATATATCCCCTGAGAGAACCTCTTCAGAAAACATCTTATTTCCTGTTCCCGGCGAATGGATTAAAGGCAATATTTCATGGATCTGGGTTATTCCTGCATTAATGGCAACGGTTTCGATTATGTCATAGGTTTTTAAATACTCTTCCAACTCGGCAACGAGCATAGATTTCACTCCCCCTTTCTTTAAAAGTTAAGATTTGTTATAAAACAAGATATGATTTGATATTAAAAATTTAGATAATTTTATATAAGATAAGTATGACATCGCTTACATAATAAAAGCAAAGGTTTTTTAAAAAGAAGTGAGCATATGACAGGTGACTCGTTTAATAGTTAACATTTGCCATATTGTTCAAGGTAAGCGAAATAAAATCATAGGGGGTTAAGGAGATGAAGGGGAAAGAAGCTGGCAGTATATCTTTAAAAGAAAAATTAGCTTTTGGTTCAGGTGCTTTTGGGAAGGATATCGTGTATATTTTCATATCGATGTACATTATGTACTTTTATACGGATGTACTTAAAATCCCAGCAGCAACTGCAGGGACCATTTTGTTAGTAGTACGCCTCATTGATGCAGGATTTGACCTACCGTTTGGATTTTTAGTGGATAAAACCAAATCGAAGTGGGGGAAGATGAGGCCTTACCTACTGTTTGGTGCAGTCCCTTACGGAATCGTCACAGCGCTTTTGTTTTATGCACCGAATTTTACTGAAACAGGTAAGGTATTTTACGCTTTCACTTTATATTTGTTAATCAGTATCTTGTATAGCATTGTCAGTATTCCTCATGCCGCATTGAACACGGTTATGACGGAAAATGTTCAAGAAAGAGCCCACTTGACGAAGTATCTCGTTTTGTTTTCAGGTTTATCGGCAGCCATTGCAGGTACGATTGCCGTACCAATCGTAGGGTTATTTCCAAGTCCAAAAACTGGATATTTCTATCTGGGAGCCTTTATTGGAGTCTTATCTATTATCTTGATTCTTCTCTGTTTTAAAGGGACAGCTGAGAAAGTAATAGAGAATGAAAAAAGAGAACAAATTCCATTTAAGTTAGCAATCAAAACCGTGGGGACCAATATCCCATTTTTAATCTTATCTGCTTCCTTCTTGTTAGCTCAATTGAGTCTAGGTATTCGAGGAGCTTCTGGTATCTACTATTTTATTTACAATGTAGGCAATCCGAATTTGTTTAGTGTCGTATCAGGTCTTGGAGGAATCATTGGCTTAGTTCTAACTCTCGTGTTACCAGCTATAGCTATTCGCATAGGAATAAGAAACTTTTATATTTTAATAGGTGCTCTATCGGTTATTGACTTCCTTTTCATTTATTTCACCCCTGTAAATATGGCACCAATGGTGTTAGTTCTTAATATTTTGGCTGGAGCATTAACGGGATTAGTCATGTTTGCTGCTTGGGGAGCACTACCTGATGCCATCTCTTACTCTGTCAGACAGAATGGGTTGCATATTGAAGGGGTCTATTATTCTCTTTATAACTTTATTCAAAAGCTTGGTTCATCGCTTTCCGGTGGACTTGCCGGTTTTGTTTTAGCAGCTTATGGATATCAAGCAGGCAGCGCGCCAACCCCTCAAAGTTTAGAAGGAATTCTCGTTACCTCCGCTTTAATTCCAGCAGCTTGTGCACTTTTATTTACCTTGTTGATGCTTTTCTATAAAACGAAACCATCAAAGAGTCAAACAGTTGAAAGCGGTGTTATTAATGGATAGGGATTTAAGGGTTGAAAATCTTACGGTAGAAAGTCAAAAACACCCGTTAGGAATAGATGTTGTTACCCCTCGATTGAGTTGGTGGATTCAAACGGAGCAACATCCAATTTTGCAAACAGCTTACCACGTAATAGTAACGGATGAAGACGGAACCGTGGTATGGAATACGGAAAAAGTAAAGAGTGACCAGTCACTTTGGATTGAATATCAAGGAACTCCCTTACATTCACGAAAACGATATGATTGGAAAGTGAAAGTGTGGGATAACCAAGGAAGAGAATCCGATTGGAGTCACCCTGCATCATGGGAAATGGGATTGTTAAACCAGGGAGATTGGTTTGCAAGCTGGATGGAGCCCGAGCAACAAGAAGCCGTTGAGGAAGATTTTATCACGATTAAAGAAATCTTTTCTGGTGGTCTAAAGGCAGAAAGTCTCGAGGAAAGAGTGAAGAATCTTCGACCTCCTCAGTTGTTTCGACGTCCTTTTACGGCTGAAAAAAAAGTCAAAAAGGCAAGAGTATATGTAACCAGCCATGGAATCTATCAATTGGAACTGAATGGACAAAGGGTAGGAGACATAGAATTTGCACCAGATTTCACAGCTTACAATGTACATCTGCAATATCAAACCTATGATGTCACAAAGTTTATTCAAAATGGTGACAATGTAATCGGTGTAAAAGGGGCAGATGGCTGGTATATCGGACGAATTCAATTAACGGGTCATAGCTGTCAATATGGAAACAAACTAGGAATATTACTCCAATTAGAAATGGAATACGAAGATGGAACAACAGAAATGGTAACCTCTGATGAAAACTTCGTCTCAAGTCCTGGACCTTGGCAATATTCTGACTTATTTATTGGTGAAAAATATGACGCAAGACTCGAGCAGGATGATTGGAGTTGTTCTAATTTTGATGCTTCTGGTTGGTCTAAGGTCAATTGTGTGACATACTCATTCGATAATCTTTCGGCTCAATATGGACCAAGTGTAAAAGCCATGGAGGAATTACTACCATTTAATATCCACCGTGAAGAGGATGGAGCGCAAATTATTGACTTTGGTCAAATTATTGCGGGACGTATTCGTCTAAGCATGGATGTTCCGCGGGGCACGACCATTTGTATGGAACATAGCGAGGTATTGGACCAAGACGGGGAATTTTTTATGAATATTATGGGTCGAAATAAAGACCAAATAGATCTTTATATCGCAAAAGGAAATGGAAAGGAAACCTATGAACCAAGCTTTACCTACCACGGTTTCCGATATGTGCGTGTGACCGGTCATCCACATGACATTCAAAAAACAGATGTAAAAGCGATCGTATTATATAGTGAAATGGAAACAACGGGCCATTTTGAATGTTCTGACGGCAGAATTAATCAATTGCAGCAAAACATCCAATGGAGTCAAAAGACGAATATGTTATCGATTCCGACTGACTGTCCTCAACGAGAAAAAGCAGGTTGGACGGGGGATCTTCAGGTGTTTGCACCAACAGCTACTTTTAATATGGATGTTAATTCCTTCCTAACTAGGTGGTTGGTTGATGTCCGTTTAGAGCAATTTCCTGATGGTCAAATCGCCAATTTCGTACCAACTGGAAAATATTATGAGCCAGAATGTACTGCAAATGGGGGACAGCTTTCGAGTGCCGGGTGGGGCGATGCCATCCTTATCGTTCCTTGGGTATTGTACGAAAGATATGGGGATAAGCGAATTTTAGAAGAAAATTTTGATGCCATGACAAAATGGATAAGTTATGTTCGTAAAAAAGCAGAGACGGAGATTCCAGACCATCTAGAAGACAAAGATCCTGTTCGTTTAGAAAGGCAAAAATACTTATGGAACACAGGATTCCATTTTGGAGATTGGCTAATTCCGAGCATAAAAAATCCGATGGAAAGTGCCATTCGGACAAAAGAACTCGTGGCAACTTGCTTTTACGCAAATTCAACTCTCCTTTTAGCCGAAATTTCAAAAGTACTCGGGAAATCCGAACTGGAGTCTATGTACAAAAACTTGAATAGCCAAATTAGAAAAGCTTTTGAGGAAGAGTATGTGGATGATAAAGGGAGAATAAGCTCGCATTTTCAAGGGATTTATATTTTAGCTCTGCAAATGAATATGGTGTCAGAGCAAAAACGTTCGCTGGTGGTCAACCAATTAGTTGAATTAATCAAGGAGAATGGGTATAAGCTTGATACGGGATTCCTATCGATCCCCTATTTAATGGATGTGTTGTGTAAAGAAGGTCATGCCGATCTCGCCTATCGACTACTCTATCAAACAGAATGTCCTTCTTGGCTTTATGAAGTTGAAAATGGGGCAACTACGATTTGGGAATCATGGTCAGCGATCGCACCCGACGGAACGGTTGGTCATATGTCATTTAATCATTATGCGTTTGGATGTATTGGTGCTTGGCTATATAGACATATTGCTGGGATCAAGCATGATCAACCTGGATATAAAACGAGCATCATCGAACCTTATACCGATTGTGGATTATCTTTTGCTAAAGCAAAACTTAAAACAGGTTATGGGATCCTTTCATCGTCTTGGTCCAAAAACAATCATACGGTTCAATTAGAAATTGAGGTACCAGCAAACACAACAGCAACCGTCATCCTTCCTCAAAATGTGGATATTACAGGTAGTAGAGAAGTCAAGACCTATACAAGCGAAGGAAAAGTAAAGTTTGCTGTTGGAAGTGGAATCCACCAGATTGAGTATGCTGAAAAATGCGTTGTAAATAGCAAGTAAATGGTCGAGAAAGCAAATAAGTTTCAGGAATCGCAAATAAACATCTGATAAGAAGTTCTCAGGAACACAATTTAGTTCCAAAAGGGATTTAACAACGTTAAATGACTCTCTAGAGCCTCCAAAAGTACTGGTCGAATGTAATTTCGACCAGTTTTTTTATTAAAAAAACGATAGCATTCCCGAAATCTATGTATTATAGTTACTTAAAAAGATTCGACAACTTCTTCGCTCAAAAGGTGATGATAAAAATGAAAGCGCTTATTAGAAAAGTTAAAAACGAAAAATATCGGTATAGAAATTTTATCTTAATATTGGCTCTTTCCATTGGTCCATTAATGGGTCTAGGTTTTGTCTCTTTTAATATTACAAAGGATTTATTGATTCGAAACCAGACGGAAACGATACAAAACCATTTAGAGACGTCGAGTGAGGTGGCGGACTTATTATTTCGTAACATCATTAATATGGAACGAATTATTACATGGAATAAGGACGTCCAAAAAGACTTAAAGGAAAGTGTTACCCTTGATGTGGCAGGGGGAAGATTGGTCGACAACGGATCGCTGCGAAGGCTGCAGGATCACTTGGCTAGTAGTTTAATAGATACGCAAGATATCGACTCGGTATGTATATTCAATGTGAATTTTCAAGGAATGTGTTATGGAAAGTCCGAAAGCTATGGTAGATATGGAAATGGTGGCTTTCATGAATACATTGGAGATACAGAGTGGTATAAGGAAGCGGTCCAAAAGGATGGGAAAACCATTTTTTACGGATATAATGTGTTACAAGGAAATAAATCAAGTAAGACTTTTTCATCTGTAAAGCTACTGAAAGACCCAGGGGAATTCTATGATCCCACTACGACAGGATTACTAGTTGTGAATATTAATCAATCGATATTTTCGAGAGTGTTTAAAAAGAGTGACAATAGTGCCTTTCTGATTTTAGACGATTCACAGGGAATTTACAGGAATGTGTACCGATACCCCAGTTCTTTTCAGGTAGAGGAGTTGTCCAATAGAGAGGTTTCTCCATTGGACGAGTTGAAAAATCAAGGATACATCGTTACAGATTATAAAAACAGAATCACTGGTTGGACTTTTTCAAATGTGATTAACGAAAAAGAGTTGTTAAAGCAATCCAATCAAATACGGAATGTGACGATTTCGATTGCATCAGTTATCGCCATTGTTGCATTTGTCTTCTCGTTTTTATTATCGGAAACACTATCCAATCCTATGGTTCGGTTAAGGAAAATGGCAGCAGAGTGGACAAGTGGTCTCTTGCACCCTTCGGAAACAGATGCACCAACAGATGAAATCGGAGCCATCGGTCAGACGTTTCAAAAAATAACGGGTGAAAATAAAGTGCTAAATGAGGAGTTAATCAGGTCGCAACTTAAGGAAAGAGAAGCGGAGCTACGAGCATTACAAGCTCAAATTAAGCCGCATTTTCTGTATAACACGCTAGATTCGATGTACTGGATGGCGTCACTAGAAAATAATCATGAAGTGGCGAAAATGGCCGTTGCTCTCTCAGAAACCTTTAAGCTCAGTTTAAATAATGGAAAAGATATGCTTCCTGTTTCAAAGGAACTTGAACATATTAAGCATTATTTAACGATTCAAAATTTACGCTTTAATCATCGTTTTTTGTATGTGGAGGAAGTTGATCCTCAGTTACTAGATAAAGAGATTCTTAAATTGCTTCTTCAACCATTAGTGGAAAATGCCATCTATCATGGTCTTGAGCCAAAGGTAGGGAAAGGAACCATCACGTTAACGGGCCGATTAGAGGACGGATGGGTTGTTTTTACCGTTCGGGATGATGGTGTAGGAATAGCTGATTTGGAATTGACGAGAAATGGTTATGGCATGCAAAATGTTCGCGAGCGTTTATATTTATGCTACGGGGAAGATAGTGAGTTAACAGTGCATAGTAAGGTGAATGAGGGAACTTGTGTAGAAATTCGTTTTAGAGAAAATAAAGGGGGTCAAACTCTTGCGGAAGGCAGTAATATTTGATGATGAGTACATCGTGCTAAAAGGTCTTGAACGAATGATTGACTGGTCTGAATATGGTGTCGAGTTAGTGGGGACCGCTGCTGATGGAGAAGAGGCCCTAGAGATTTTCCGCAATCATCGGCCGGACATCGTTTTCACTGATATACGAATGCCTGGGAGAGATGGCTTACAAGTGATTGAAGAAATCTTAAAAGATGATCCTGACACGCAATGTATCGTGTTTAGTGGATTCAATGAGTTTGACTATGTGAAAAAAGCATTAAAGCTAGGTGTCGTTGATTATCTGGAGAAGCCAATTACAATCTCGATGATCAAAGAAGCGTTAGAAAAAACAATTAGTCGAATAAACCATCATGAAACGGTGAATACACTAAAGGATTATAATCAAAAAGAAAGATTAGAAAAAGAGACCCTACAGTTCTTGTTAGGCAAAGGCAATGAGTTACAGTGGAAGGATCGGTTTGGGAAAGACGCCGAAATGCTTAAGGGTGTGACCGTTCTTGCTCTTTCATCGGTCGTCCCACCACCAGACACAAACGAAGATCATCGGATTGTTGCCATTCAAAATGGTACAGAGAACTTATTAGTGGTCTTTCACTTGGTGAAGGATTTAAAGAATATATGGGACCATATGTTGAACTGGTCAGAGCATACGGGAGTGGCTGTTGGCTCGGGAAAGACGTATACAAATATATTAGATATTCATAAAAGTTATCACGAGGCCCTTCACGCCCTTCGATATACCCAGTTTATGAATGAGTTCGAGTGGTATCGCTTTGAGGATATTGGTGAAAGTCCTAGTCATAGCACCGATCTGTCCAAGCACGAACAAGCGGTTATCTTTCATATCCGGACGGGTGATAAGGAAGGATTGTTCGAACAGTTGAAGTCATTAATCACCCAATTGGACCGAAAGAAGCTTCACCCTGATGTGATCGAACGAGATGTGCTAAAGCTTGTCTATCTCGGTCTTGAAGTCTTAAAGGAAACAGGCTGCGATCCCAATCAAACCTGGCCAGACTACATGCCACATCATGAAATTCGTAAGCTACAAACAAAGGAAGAAATGTATTCATGGCTTTACAATCAACTAGAAAAAATTATTCATGCCTCTATTAACATTCGTTCTACATATAAGCATGAGGCAATCGAACGTGCTTGTACATTTATTAAAGACAACTACACAAGAGATGTCACGCTACAAGAGGTTTCCGAGCATGTAGGTATGAACGCCACCTATCTTAGCCTCTTATTTAAAGAAGAGATGGGTGAGTCGTATATCAAATACTTAACTCATTTACGAATGGAAAAAGCGAAGCAGCTCTTGACGGAGGGGAAAAAGGTTGCTGAGGTAAGTGAGTTAGTTGGTTATCACAGCTATAGACATTTCTCCGAGCTTTTTAAAAAGCATGTCGGGATCAAGCCAGGTCAATTTAAGGAAATAAAATAGTCTTGTTCCATGGAACAGGACTATTTTTTGTACGAAAAATTCATACATAAACAAAAAATACGGACGTAATCAAAAAAATGAGACAATTAAAAAACTCAATGAAAGCACTTACAATAAAGGTAGATCCAAGGACATCAACCTAGGAAAACATAAAAATAGAATCTGATCTTCCTTTAATGGAAGCGAGAATGCTGTCATTGGATAAGTCATCATTATTTATAAGGGGGAAGTTAAAAGATGAAGGCTAAAAAGAAAATTTTTGCCGTCCTATCAAGTGCTGCGTTATTCGCAGGAATTATGGCAGGCTGCAGCAGCAACAACGACAGTGCTTCAGGAGAAAAAGAAGAAGATTCAGGACAAGTGACGCTAACCATCCTCGTGGATAACCAAACAAACTTGGATGGAATGAAAGCGGTAACAGATACGATCGAAGAAAAATATGACATTAAAACCGAATATGAATTACGTCCGGGTGGGGGAGAAGGAGACAACCTCGTTAAGACACGATTAGCAACAGGAGACATGACTGACTTAATGGCGTATAACTCAGGTTCTCTTTTCCAAGCATTGAACCCTGAGCAGAACTTTTTAGATATTTCAGAAGAACCTTTTGTAGAAAGCATTATGGATGATGCAAAGGACGCATTGTCTTCAAACGGAAAAGTTTACGGTATTCCATCGACTAGCTTTATGGCAGGGGGCTGGTTCTACAATAAAAAGATTTATGAAGAGCTAGGCCTATCTGTTCCGAAAACATGGGATGAGCTAATGGCTAATAATGAAAAGATAAAAGAAGCTGGAAAAACAGCAGTTATCGGATCTTACAAAGACTCTTGGACAGCACAAGTTGTCGTACTTGCAGATAATTACAATGTGCTTCAACAACACCCGACGTTTGCAGAGGATTTCACAGCAAATAAGGCAAAAATTGCAGGGACACCGGGAGCACTTCGTAGCTTTGAAAAGTTAGCTGAATTATTTGATGCAGGGTACTTAAATGAGGATTTCCTTGCTACTGGTTATGAAGCAGGATTACAGAAGTTAGCTGAAGGGGAAGGGGCACACTATCCAATGTTAAGTTTTGCTCTACCTATGTTATCAGCGAATTACGCAGAGGAATTAGATAATATTGGATTCTTTCCTCAACCAGGTGATAGTGCAGATGAGAACGGATTAACAGTCTGGGTACCAGGTGGTGTTTATATTAATAAAAACACTGAGCATCCAGAAGAAGCAAAGAAATGGATGGAATTCTTTGTATCGCAAGAAGGAATTGATCTCTACAACGAAAAAATTAAGCCACAAGGACCTCCAGCAGTCAAAGGAGTGGAGCTTTCCGATGATGTGTATGGTGCAGTAAAAGATATGATTCCATTCTTCGAATCTGGAAAAACAGCACCTGCTCTTGAATTCTTAAGCCCAGTAAAGGGTCCAAACCTTCCACAGATTGCTGTTGAAGTAGGAAGCGGTATTTCTGATGCAAAAGCTGGAGCTGAACTATACGATAAAGACGTTGAAAAACAAGCAAAACAACTTGGCCTTGAAGGCTGGTAATCAGCTGGTTAAATGAGATGAGGCCCTGTCATTCCCGACAGGGCTTCTAATCTAACCAGACTAGAAAAGGGGAATACATTATGACAAAGCTTACCAATCGCTCGTACACGTATTACTTCTTATTGCCCGCAGGAATTATATACTTCGTGTTTTTCCTACTGCCAACTATTATGTCGTTTTTCTTTAGTATGACATGGTGGACCCTCACAGATTGGAAATTTATCGGATTTGAAAACTTCATCACTTTTTTAACAGAACCTTCACTGAATATAGGTTTTAAAAATACCATCATATACGCGATTGTCACCTGTACGTTAAAGGTAATCTTAGGACTTTTACTAGGTGTCTTCCTAAGCCAAAAGCTAAAAACGATCGGCTTTGTACGGTCTATGGTATTCTTTCCAACCCTATTAAGTACGATTGCAGTTGGGATGGCATTTGCGATGATGATGCATCCAACTCAAGGACTGATTAATACGGCATTGAAGATTGTAGGAATTACAGGGCCGGATTGGTTAGGAGACACGACGATTGCTCTATTATCTGTTGCATTGGTAGATGTTTGGAAAGGGGTAGGGATGGCAACCGTCATCTTTATCGCAGGAATCATGTCTATTCCAGAGGATTACTATGAAGCTCTAGCCATTGATGGTGGGAACTCGTTCCATAAGTTCTGGAATATCATTGTGCCATTAAGCAGACCAGCCATGAACTCTGTTATTATTCTAGCTTTTATCGGTGGATTACGTTCATTTGATTTAGTGTGGGCAATGACTAAGGGAGGCCCAGGATTTAGTACCGACTTGATTGCTTCTATTATCTATAAGCAATATCAAGGTGGTTTCTATGGCCTCTCCACAGCAGGAAACGTGATTTTGTTTGTTGTTGTTTCAGCTCTTGCTTTCCCATTATATGCATTCTTGAATAAGAAAGAGGTGGACTTATAATGAGTGAAACACAGATCGCAGTAAAAGCCGATACTCCATTTCGGACAAATACCAGGAAGAGAAAATCAGTAAGGAAGTTGTTCAGTGAAATATTAGCGATTATCCTGTCTTTAGTTATATTCGGAGTTCCGTTTTACTTTGTTATTGTGAATGCGAGTAAGGATACAAAAGAGTCCTCTCTCTTAAATATGGACCTTCCAAGCTCGTTTCAACTAATCGAAAATATTCAAGCGGTTATGGCCGCTCAAAACGGAATGATCGTAAGAGCCTTTTTCAATAGTATGATGATCACTGGTTTTTCAATTGCCATTCTCATCTTAGTCGGGGCCATGGCTGGATATGTGCTCCAACGTCGTACGAGCAAAATGTCACCATTTTTCAACTTTTTGATTTTGGCTGGACTTATTATTCCACCAGCGATCGTACCAACGATCTGGGTTCTTGATGGAATCGGACTATTTAAAACGATGCCGGGCATTATTTTAGTAGAGGTAGCGTTAAACCTACCATTCACCATTTTGCTTTATAAAGGATTTATGGCAACACTTCCGAAAGAACTGGATGAAGCGGCACTGATTGATGGCTGTGGAAGAATGCGCTTGTTCTTTAGCATTATTTTGCCATTGTTAAAACCAGTTTCAGCAACCGTCATCGTACTTACAGCTGTTGGAGTGTATAACGACTTTGTTAACCCGTTATATTTCTTCCCAGGTGCTGAAAACGCTACGTTACAGTTAACGCTCTATAACTTCTCAAGTATGTACAATACACAATGGAACTTGTTATTTACAAATATTCTATTAATCTCGATTCCACCACTTATCTTGTTTATTTTCTTCAATAAGAAAATTGTAGCAGGTATGACCGCAGGAGCTGTGAAGTAGAAAGGATGCTGAAAAACAAATCTTACTTGTCCAACAGAAGGTGAAGGATTAGTGGGGTTTGTTTTTTTATAAAGAGGAGGAAAAAGAATGTCAGGACTTATAGTAACGAATCTGACTTGCGAGTATCGGAAAAATCCTATTGGGATCGATGTAAAAAATCCATCCGTCAGCTGGCAGCTGGAATCTGATCGGCGTGCTACGTTTCAGACGGCCTATCAGGTGCAAGTATCAACCTCTAAAAACTTTGAAAATTTTATTTGGGATACAGGAAAAATAGAATCTGATCAATCCATTCAACTTATGTATTCCGGTCCGATTCAGTCTCGAACCCTATACTTTACTCGAGTTAAAGTATGGGATAACTACAATCGGGGATCAGATTGGAGTGAGGTCTCTAGTTGGGAAACAGCATTCCTTGATCATCAGGAGTGGGAAGCTAGCTGGATTACTCCAGACGAAACGAAGCTGGACCCTCAATCAGAGGAGATTTTTCAACTAAGGAAAGCATTTACCTTGGAAAAAGAGATTGCTTCCGCTCGAGTGTATGCGACAGCAGCTGGATTATATGAGGCGTATATCAATGGAAAGAAAATAACTGAAAATCTACTCACACCGGGCTGGACGAGTTACAAAACTCGACTGCAGTATCAAACGTATGATGTAACTGAGCTCTTGTCTGCAGGAGAAAATGCGGTAGGTGTACTGCTAGCAGATGGCTGGTATAAAGGGAATTTAGGATGGAGTAATAAAAGAGATATTTTTGGTGACCAGCGAGCCTTCCTAATGCAGCTTCACGTCAAGTATGTTGATGGTACAGAAGAAGTCATCAATACCGATCCATCCTGGAAGGCTTCAACAGGCGCGATTTTATCTTCCGAGTTATACCATGGAGAAGCCTATGATGCACGCTTTGAACAGGCAGGCTGGAGCCAGTTTGAGTTTGATGATACCAATTGGGCTACCTGCGTAAGTATCGAGTTACCTTTTTCGAACCTGGTGTCTCAAGAAAACTGGCCCACTCGAGTAACTGAAACGCTTCGTCCAGTGGATGTGTTTGTCACACCTGCAGGTGACACCGTCCTAGATATGGGCCAAAACATGGTCGGGCGCATGCGCTTTCATGTGGAAGCACCTAAGGGAACCATCATAACTTTAGAGCATGCAGAGGTTTTGGATAAGGACGGCAATATCTATTTCGGGAATTTACGAAAAGCAAAGCAACGGGTGACCTATATTACGAATGGAGAAGGAGTGGAAACTTATGCGCCACACTTCACTTTCCAAGGCTTTCGATATGTAAAAGTTCAGGGTTATCCAAATCAAGAAAACGGTCTAGATCTTAGTCAATTTACTGGAGAGGTCATTCACTCAGATATGCCAGCAACGGGTGAATTTACTTGTTCAGACCCTTTCGTGAATCAACTTCAGAAAAACATTGTCTGGGGACAAAGAGGGAATTTTGTGGATGTTCCAACTGATTGTCCGCAAAGAGATGAGAGGCTTGGCTGGACGGGGGATGCTCAAGTCTTTATACGAACGGCACTTTATAACTACCAAGGGGCTCCATTTTTCAAAAAGTGGTTAAGAGATCTGAAGGCAGATCAGCTAGAGGATGGAGGCGTTCCGTTTGTTATTCCCGATTTGCCAAACTTAATGGGGGGCAACTCCTCTTCTGCTGCTTGGGGAGATGCGGCAACTGTTTGTCCTTGGACAGTTTATATGGTGTACGGCGATAAGAGCGTGCTTAAAGATCAATATGACAGCATGAAAGCATGGGTTGAATACATTCGGAAACAAGGAGAGAACGAATTCTTATGGAATACGGGCTTTCACTTTGGAGACTGGCTTGGTTTGGATGCAAAGGAAAACAGCTATGTCGGAGCCACTCCGAGAGACTTCATCGCAACCGCTTTTTATGCTTACTCGACAAGAATTTTAAGAAACAGTGCGATTGTACTGGAAAGGTATGAGGACGCAGCAGAATATAGCAGTCTATTAAAAAAGATCAAAGAGACGTTTGTTCGAGAGTTTATCTCTCCAACTGGACGACTCGCTTCTCCTACTCAAACCGCGCATGTACTCGCTCTCGCCTTTGACTTAGTAGAAGGTGAAACGAAGAAACGAGTGGCTTTCGATTTAAATACACTAGTCATCGAAAATGACTACCATTTAACAACAGGGTTTGTTGGCACGCCATATCTATGCTTTGCTCTATCCGAAAATGGGTACCATGATACCGCTATGAAACTATTACTTCAAGATAGTTATCCATCATGGCTGTATTCAGTGAAAAAAGGGGCGACCACCATTTGGGAGCACTGGGATAGCATCAAGCCAGATGGTAGCTTTTGGAGTGATGATATGAACTCTTTTAATCACTATGCATATGGAGCCATTGGTGATTGGATGTACCGTAGAGTAGCCGGACTTGATATGGATGAAAGTGATGTGGCCTATAAAAAGATTCTGATTCGTCCTCAATTTGCTGGTGGGAAGTTGACACATGCTAGAGCGGAGCACCAGTCCTTATATGGAAAAATTGTCTCGGCATGGGAATGGAAGAAGGATGAAATCAATGTACGGGTTGAAATTCCTGCCAATACGACGGCGACCATTGTGTTACCGAATGTTCATAGGGAGGATCTAACGGAAAATAACATAGAAGTCGTCCAGGCGGAGGGAGTCGTACAGGTGGAAAATCATGACGGAGAGGTTCGAATCGAAGTCCGTTCTGGCGTATATACCTTTACGTATCCGAACCAAATGGGAAGATTGGACCTATTTACGAAGAATTCGAGAGTGCTAGACCTTCTTTCCTCTTCTGTAGCAATGGAAGTATTAGAGAAGCACTCTCCTGGAATATCAGAAAAAATCGGGCCTTTTTCACATATGAAGGCTTATACTCTAACTCGTTTCGCCAAGGAACCAACGATTCAACTAAATGAGGTAGATTCCATTATTCAAGAAATCAATGAAGCTATAGTAGCTGGAAAAAAGGAGAGTAATTATGAGTACACAAAAGCTTAAGAATCATGTTGTTGTAAAAAATGAAGCCTTTATTGAAGAAGCTCACCGGTTGAAGCCCGTTTTAAAAAGCAGTGTGGTAAAGCCAACAGCACTCGTTCATGTGCTTCCAGATCCTGATGTGATGCATGGCTGGAAGGTGGAGCATGCCTCTTCTGTTGATGAATTGCAAAAGCAAGCATACAAGAAAGGTGATTCGTTTATCGTTGATTTTGGGGACCACCAAGTGGGTTACCTAAACTTTCGGGTTCGTCCGGTTGGAAGTCCTCCAGATGCCCCTTTGAAACTAAAGCTAACGATTGGAGAAATGCCAGTAGAAATGGGAGAGCCCTTTGAGAATTATGATGGCTGGTTAAGCAGTGCTTGGCTACAGGAGGAGACCATTTTTGTAGATGTCTTGCCTGCAACACTTGCTCTTCCACACAGATATGCTTTTAGATACGTGAAGTTTGAGGTCCTAGCCACTTCGCAAAAATACCAAGTTATGTTCGAGGATATTGAATGTAGGGTCGTCACGTCGGCTGATCTGAAAGCGATTGAAGCCTTAGGACATCCAGACGCTATGCTACAAAAAATCGATGAAGTCAGTATTAAAACATTAGCGGATTGTATGCAGGACGTGTTTGAAGATGGACCGAAGCGTGACCGCCGTCTTTGGTTAGGGGATTTACGTTTGCAGGCTCTAGCTAACTATGAAACGTTTGGGACGAATGATTTAGTCAAAAGATGTTTATATCTTTTTGCCGGTGTACCGAATGATCAAGGAAAGGTGTCAGCCAATGTATTTATAGAACCACAGTTGATTGCAGATGATACCTTTTTATTTGACTACTCACTTTTCTTTTTATCAACATTGCATGATTACTATCTGGCCACAAGAGACAAAGAAACATTAACAGAATTATGGCCTACTGCTTACCGTCAAGTGGAACTGGCTCTTGAAAGATTAGATAAAAATCATATCTTAGAAGATTCTGCAGAGTGGTGGTCCTTTATTGATTGGCAGCAGGGGTTAAATAAGCAAACTCCTTCTCAAGCGATTTTAATCTATACAATAAAGCAAGCGATATTTTTAGCAGAGGAATTGAAATTACCAGAAAAAGAGATTCTTGCTGTGCGCTTACAGGAAATTGTGGAGGCGACGAAGAAATATTTATGGGACGCGGAATTACAGTTTTTTGTGAGTGGGGCAGATCGACAAGTATCATGGGCAAGTCAAATCTGGATGGTATTAGCTGGTGTCGTAACAGAAGAAGAAAGTAAGCATTTGATGAAGCATTTGTTGGTGGAGAAACCAGAGATAGGAATCGCCACTCCATATATGTATCATCACTTCATTGAGGCATTACTGATTGCGGGAGAAAAAGAGCTAGCCATTTCTGAGATGAAAACCTATTGGGGTGGAATGATTGAAGATGGTGCAGATACATTTTGGGAGCTATATGACCCGAAAGAAAAAGAGTTTTCCCCATACGGAAGTCATCTAATCAACAGTTATTGCCATGCTTGGAGCTGCACTCCAACGTATTTGATTCGTAAATATCATCTATAAGTTGCTTTTGGATAGGCTGTTTTCGTAAAGATTGTTGTTAAAATCTTAAAGTCGATTTTAACGTGGAAATAGTTATTTTGCGCTTAAGAACTTAGTTTGTAGGCTCTTTTCTTATTAAATTTATGATGTTTTCTCCGGAAACTTAGCACAATTAACAAATTTATATCCCAAAAGCAACAAAGATTAAGAAAAGAGCCTTTGGCTAAAAGGAGAAGAAGATGAAAAAGTATATTTCTTTTGACGTGGGTGGAACAAAGGTAAAGCACGGTATCGTCCTTGAGGACGGAACGATTGTAACAAAAGGAAGCTACTCAACTACTTGTGATAACCTAGAGGTATTTTTGGCCGATATGGTCAAAAAGATTACAGAATATAAAGAAGCTCATGAAGTGGAAGGTGTTGCTATTAGCCTTCCGGGCTTCATTAACCCAAGCACCGGTTTCGCTGAGAGAGCAGGAGCGATTATCGCTTTGGACGGAATAAATCTAAAGGAGCTCCTTGAAGCTAGGGTTCCTTTACGAGTGGAGATTGAGAATGATGGAAATTGCTCAGCGTTAGCAGAAAGATGGAGCGGAAATGCCGTTGGCTGCGATGACTTCATTTGCTATACGATCGGCACAGGAATTGGCGGGGGGATCATGGTGAATGGTAAGATCGTCCATGGCCACACGTTCCGCGGTGGTGAATTTGGCTTTATGCTAACACAAGCAGATGTAAAGGGGAAGGAAATGCTTCATACCAACTCTTCTACCACTAGTCTGATCAAAAGGTATAGAGAGTATAAGGGCTTGGAAAAGGATGTAAAAGTTGAGGGAGAGTCCATTTTTTCCGAGGCTGCTGAAAATCAAGAGGTGGACCAATTAATTCATGACTGGTTGGAGCATATTAGTTTCGGACTCTTTAATTTAGCAGTGACTCTAAATCCACAGAAGATCCTAATTGGTGGGGGAGTAAGTGCAAGAGAAGGGTTGATTGAACAAATCCAAGAAAAGCTAGAAGAACTTGAGTGGTGGAAGTTTTTAAAAGTGGAAATTGCTCCATGTAAACATAGAAATGATGCAGGGCTGATTGGTGCGGTGTATCATTTTATGAACAAATAATACAAGGGACGTATGTATTGGCATACGTCCTATTTTTTATTTACGTTTTAATGGCCAGTGTGAAGATTCTCTGCCATCTCCAAGTTGTTCATATAGGCAGCCATGGCCAATTCATACCTTACCTTTTTGCTTGCTTCAACGAGGTCGGCTTCCTTCACAAGTCCGGATATGGAGTACCTGTGACCCCTGAAATCAATGTTTAACTCAGTGATTTGGTTAAATTTGAAGATCTCTACGGGAACACCATGCTCATCCTTCAACAAGAATTCTCCGTATTTCTCGTTGCAAATTTGAGCGACTTCTTCCATGACCTTAAAAGCGTCGTCCGGATTTTGTCTGTAGCTGAGAACAAGGCTTTCATTCACCCGGCGCCTTCCCCTGCTCCCGTTATGTAGTTCATTGATGTTGCTATAGGAAACCGAATAGAGGTAACCATCAAACTGGCGAATCTTCAGGTGGCGCATGCTGATTTCCTCGATTTTCCCCTGATGATTTCCATTGATAATCACATAATCTCCGTGATGAATTTGACGTTCAAACAAGTACGTTAGCCCCATGATATAATCCCGGATAATATGCTGGAAAATCAGTGCCAGGGCACCGGCTACTACGACCGAACCAGTAACAAGCCTAGTCAGGTCAAAGAAATGGCTGAGCACATAAATAAAGAAAAACACCAGTCCCATTAACTTTGTCACCTGATACGCGAAATGCATCAAGGTCTCTTCACGATTTTCATCCAAAAAGCTCGTTTTATCAAAGAAAAGTTTGATGGATTTACGAATTAAATAAACGGTAAGAATAATCAGTACTGCCACTATAATAATCCTTACGGGCAATTTTTCGAATAGTTCCAAGGAAAACATTTTATCAACCCTCCACCTTTTACTATACCAAAGGAATGTGGAAAAGGAGAAAAAATTCCTATTGGATGAAAATTAAAAAGCATGCTTGTGGATGGGGTATTATTCATTTGAGAAAGATAATAAAGTAGAAATTCCCACATTGAAGAGAGGACATGTGAAGATGAAGAAAAAACAAAACTCTAAATATTATATGTTACTTATTGTTTCTCATATTTTTCTTCTGCTTTATGTTCTTTATAAAAAGAAAGAAAGAAAAACGATTTTCTTCACATTTTTGTCTATAGTGGGTTTAGCCTATTATTTCGAATATCCGTTATATATATTTAAAGCATATAAATATAAAACGAATCTACTTAAAAATAAAGAAAAAGATAACTCGTTTGGATCTGTTTTGTCTCAAGGATTGTTTGTTCCAACGGTTGCCATACTAATTTCTTCTTTTCAGCTAGGGTGGAAGATTAAATTTTTATTTTCAATGTATTTTATGTTGATTGAAAGACTTTTTATTAAGATAAATATTTTTCAGAATAGATGGTGGCATACCATATACACTACGCTCTCCATTTTTACTTTTTTCTTCATAAGTGATGTTTGGTATAAAGAGTTGAAAAAAGGAAACAAGTTCATTTTAAAAATGACTCAATACAATACCTTCCACGTCATTTATATGAATTTGTTATTTTTACTTTCCGTATTAAAAAAGTTCAGATTTAAGCCTGTAAGGTTTACCATTCAGCCTTGGTATCATCACTACTCTTTTATCAAGGTTTACATTACATTTGAGACATTTTTAACGATGTTTTTTTCAGAACAAAAAAACAATCGATTAAAGATCATTCCGATCCTTAGTATATTAATAATGGACGCATTTTTAATAAAGTGGAAGTATTTAAAAATGAAAGGTAATTATTGGGCATTTGTTTTTCCTGTAAGATTTCTTTCTCATCTGTCATTATATTTACTACAAAAATGGAGTAAATCACTAGCCTAAATGAATGGTGCTTGAGTTAATGATAGATAACGCTAAGGCGATCTTTCTTAGTGTTGAAATATTAACTTAAAGAGAAACAAATTTAACTAATATTTATATACCTTAAACCATGATAAAGTATAAAAATAAGGGGGAATGAATATGACAAGTGGAAATGCCATCAGTAATAATAAGGAATTGTCACTAGAACAACGTGAAGAATTACTAAAAGTATTGAAAGCCCGTTTTGAAAAAAATATAACCCGCCACGAAGGTCTTGAATGGGAAAAAATCCAGGCAAAGCTGGAAATGAACATGGAAAAACTGTGGTCGCTTCATGAAATGGAAAGAACCGGCGGTGAACCCGATGTGGTTGGTTATGATCAGGAGAAGGACGAATACATTTTTTATGATTGTTCAGCGGAAAGTCCTAAAGGTCGCAGAAGTGTTTGTTACGACCGTGAAGCGTTAGAGTCAAGGAAAAATCATAAGCCCGAAAATAGTGCAATCGATTTGTCGTCTGCCATGGGCATCGAACTATTAACAGAGGAACAATATCGAGAGTTGCAGAAGCTTGGGAATTTTGATTTGAAAACATCGAGCTGGGTACAAACACCCTCTGCTATTAGAGAACTCGGTGGGGCCCTTTTTTGTGACTGTCGCTTTGGACATGTCTTTGTGTATCATAACGGTGCCGAATCTTACTATGCTGCCAGAGGATTTCGCGGCTCGCTTAGGGTTTAAATTTTGCGCAGACAGCTACATTCAAATGGAGAAGGAGGATTCGGTGAGATATTCACCACATCTCCCGTTTTTATTAGTGGAGCTGTTTTTCCCTCTTCCTGACCAACCGAAAATAAAAGACTGCCGACAAACTTAAAACATATAAGTTTGTCGACAGCTTAAGCAGCCGAGGCTGCTATTTTTTTCTCCATCTTAATAACGGTTTTGAGATAATCGGCGTTAATACACCTGAAAGAATCGCTTCAGTAATTCCATTAGTGGCGACTATAGTCAGGAGTGCAGGCAAGAGCTGCTCCATATCCAACTTCAAAAAGTTCGCATAGGGCTCCCCATAAAATAAATAAATGAATCCAAGAACTAAAACCGTATTTGTTAAAGATCCCAGCACACCGGCAACACTCATTCTTACTGTTTCATTGAGCTTTCCACTGAGTAATCGATGGAACACATATGCAGCAACCACACCAATTAAAATCCGAGGCAAAACGGATACAAGCGGATTCGTGAAAACAATGGGTGCAATTACGCTTGTCGGGGCGACAAATGCCCTGATGAACGTGATGATTCCCCATATGCCGCCTACAATGGCTCCTTCCTTGGTTCCAAGGACGATTGCTGCAGTAATGACCGTTACCTGAATAATCGTCAAGCTAAGCGGTCCCATCGGGATATATCCTAAAAACGGGATGGTCGTTTGAATAATGATGATGGCAGAAAGCATCCCTAATAGGACCATGCGGAATGTCTTGTTTTTTTTGTTCATGAATAAACTCCTCTTAACAAAAAATATATTCTTCATTTTCATTCTACACAAAAGAGACAATAGGAGGACAGACTAAAGAGTGTTTTTTTCTAGATGGTTCGAGTTTTGCTTTTTTATATGCCAAATCTGATGTCAAAATGACAGTCATTAAGGTGCATTTTTTTTAGTAAAGCACCTCAAACCGGAACCCTTTATGTTTATCCCTGCAAGCTTTTATATTACACTAAAGACAACACAATTCACGTTCATGAGGTGTAATATGGGAAACGATCTTCTTGCAACTTTGATGGAAATGACAGAAGAAGAAGAACAGATGATTCTCGAGCAAAGTAGTGAAATCAAAAAAGACCTTTATACGAATCAAACGTCTTTTATTATTGAAAGTGAAAAGTTCTTAAATCCAAACGAGATGATTATGCTAAGAAAGCATACACGATTTATTGATTTTCCCAAGCATCGCCACAATTATATCGAAATTAATTACGTGTTTCATGGTCAGTTAAAGCAGAAGGTTGGAACAGAGAATGTCCACTTAAAGCAGGGCGAGCTTTTATTTTTGAACCAGCATATTGAACATGAGATTGAAGCTTGTGCAAAAGAGGATATTATCATTAATTTTATTATTCAGCCAAAATTCTTTGATTTCATTTTTTCTTATTTATCCTCCACCAATTTAATGAGTAACTTTATTATAAACAGTCTCTATAATCACACGCAGAACGGACAATACTTGTACTTTGCAGTTACACATGTGGAGGCCATTCAAGAGTTAATTAAGAAGATGATGGACGAAATCATGGAACCCTCGTTATTTTCAGAGTCGACCTTAAAGCTTTATATGGGACTTTTAATGATAGAGCTTTTAAAGCACACAGATAAACTAAAGCAAAATGAACTAAGCTCCGAACATCACTATATTCTTGTAGAGACGATGAAGTATATTGATGAACATTATCAAAATGCTTCTCTTTATGAGTTAGCTGAGCAATTAAATCAGCCTCACTACGCGGTCAGCAAGCAAATCAAGAAAGTGACGAAGTATACTTTTAAGGAGCTTTTACAAGAAAAGAGACTTACGAAAGCGAGAGAGTTTCTAGAGAGAACCGAAATGCCGATTACAAAAATCATTGATGAAGTTGGCTATGATAACATGAGCTACTTCTACCGGATTTTTAAAAGCAAATATGGAAAAACTCCCAAGGACTATCGAGTGGAGCTGAAGGGCAGATGAACTTTGTGTTCAGCTGTTTTTTTTATTGGGTTATGGGATTTGGAGATTGAGGAAAAGGGTAATAAAGGTCGGGATCGCAAATAAATTTGTAGGATCGCAAATAAATTTTTAGAATCGCAAGTAAAATTTCAGAATCGCAAATAAATTTCTAGAATCGCAAGTGAATTTGTAGGATCGCAAATAAATTTCTAGAATCGCAAGTAAAATTTCAGAATCGCAAGTGAATTTGTAGGATCGCAAATAAATTTCTAGAATCGCAAGTAAAATTTCAGAATCGCAAATAAAATTCTAGAATCGCAAATAAAATTTCAGAATCGCAAATATATCCTAAAAATCGCAAATAAGCACTAGAAATGGAGCTTGATGGGTAAAAGTTTTGTTCGAATTTCTTTAAAATAACCCTCTAGAGCAACAAAAAAGCACTGGCCGAATGAATATCTGCCAGTGCTTTTATGTGTTTCATGAAAAATTGGCCTTTCTATTTAATTTAAGCTTATGCTTGTCGGGTCAGAACAGTCGGCTCCGCTTTTCTTGCAAATAAGGTCAATAAATTAAATAAATCCCGATATAGGATATTTCTCTGAATCTAGTATGATAGTAATATCGTAAGCGGTTACAGAAAAAGGGGCGTTGAGGATGAACAAGTACAGTATTGCTGTTGATATTGGTGCTTCAAGCGGAAGATTAATGTTAGGTCATAGAGAAAATGGATATTTACAGTTACGTGAATTATATCGATTTGAAAATAAGATTGTGCAAAAAGGGAATCACTTTTGCTGGGAAATTGAACGACTGTTTGATGAAATCAAAACAGGATTAAAAAAGTGTAATGAACTTGGGATCCAACCAGATAGCATCGGGATTGACACGTGGGCGGTTGATTTTGTCCTTCTAGATGAAAATGATCAGCCAATGACAGAGGCTGTGTCTTACCGTGATCCACGAACGGACGGGATGATGGAAGAGGTGTTTGAACTAATCTCAAAGGAGCGCCTTTATCTAGAAACAGGTATCCAATTTCAAAAGTTCAACACGATCTACCAGCTCTACTCACTGAAAAAGAACCATCCAGACATCTTAGCAAAAGCAAAATCCTTTTTAATGATTCCTGATTATCTGAACTTTTTACTAACCGGAAAAAAATCGAACGAATATACAAATGCGACTTCCACACAGCTGGTCAATGCTTTTACGAAAAAGTGGGATTACGAGCTACTAGATCTTTTAGGAATCAACAAAGAGATGTTCCATGAAATCCAGCTTCCAAAAACCATTTTAGGAAGCTTAAAAGAAGAGCTTGTTTCAGAACTTGGCTTTGATATGAACGTGATTCTCCCTGCCACACATGATACCGGATCGGCGGTCATCTCTGTACCAGAAGAAGAGAGTACCATATATATTAGTTCTGGAACCTGGTCGTTAATGGGGACGGAGAATCATTTCCCTATCTGTGTCACGAAAGCGCTAGATTACAATTTTACCAATGAAGGCGGTATCGATTATCGCTTCCGCTTTTTAAAAAATATTATGGGGCTTTGGATGATTCAAGAGGTGAAGAGAAACTACAATCATGAGTATTCATTTGCTAGATTGGTAGAACTGGCAGAAGAAGCAGGAGACTTTCAGGCATTCGTCAACGTAAATGATGACCGATTCTTAAAACCGGACAATATGATACAAGAAATCATGAACTATTTGCTAGAGACGGGACAAAGTGTTCCTAGTACACCAGGAGAAGTAGCGAAATGTGTCTATGATAGTTTAGCAGCTAGCTATAAAGAAACCGTCGCAGAGATTGAAAGCATTTTTGAAAAATCTTTCGATAAAATCAATGTCATCGGTGGTGGCTGTCAAAATGAAATGCTGAATCAGCTTGTGGCGGACGTGACCAATAAGGAAGTGCTCGCTGGTCCAATTGAAGCAACGGCTATTGGCAATATCGTAGCGCAACTGATGGCATTAGGTGAATTTGCAGACTTACAGGAAGCACGTTCCGTGATTAAACAATCCTTTGAAGTGAAAAAATACGAACCTACTAAAACAGTAACGAATTCATAAAAAGAGAGGAAGAATATCATGACGATTAAAGAAAATTATGAACTTGCAAAACAAGCATACTCCAAATGGGGAATTGATGTGGAAGATGTAATACAAAAACTAAAGGAAGTACCGATTTCCATCCACTGCTGGCAAGGGGATGATGTGGCGGGATTTGAAGTGAACCCTAGTGAGCTTTCTGGAGGAATTGATGTAACGGGGAATTATCCAGGAAAGGCAACGACTCCTGAGCAATTACGTAGCGACCTTGAAAAAGCACTGTCCCTTATTCCTGGTAAGCATCGTGTAAACCTTCATGCGATTTACGCAGAAACGAACGGAGAAGTAGTAGAACGTGATCAGCTAGAGCCGAAGCATTTTAAAAATTGGGTCGCTTGGGCGAAGGAGCACGGATTAGGGCTTGATTATAACCCAACTCTTTTCTCCCATCCAAAAGCATCAGATGGATTAACACTTTCCCATCCTGATGAAGAGATTCGGGAGTTTTGGATTAACCATTGTATTGGAAGTAGAAAAATCGGGGAGTATTTCGGAAAAGAGCTAGGAACTCCAGCGTTAACAAATATTTGGATTCCAGACGGTTACAAAGATATCCCTAGTGACAGACTGACACCAAGACAACGTTTAAAAGATTCTTTGGATAAAATTTTCGCTACTCCAGTTGATGAGGCATACAATCTTGATGCAGTAGAAAGCAAAGTATTTGGCATTGGCTCTGAATCATATGTAGTTGGGTCTCATGAATTTTACTTAGGCTATGCATTAAAGAATGATAAAATCTGCTTGCTTGATACAGGACATTACCACCCAACAGAAACCGTATCAAACAAAATCTCTTCTATGCTTCTATATAGTGACAAGGTAGCTCTTCACGTATCAAGACCAGTCCGCTGGGATAGTGACCATGTCGTGATTTTAGATGATGAACTAAAAGAAATTGCCCTTGAAATTGTTCGTAACGATGCACTGAATCGAGTGATTATTGGACTTGATTTCTTTGATGCTAGTATCAACCGTGTAGCTGCTTGGACAATCGGAACAAGAAACATGGTGAAGGCACTGTTATACGCAATGCTTGTACCAAACGAAAAGTTAAAGCAACTTCAAGAAGAAGGCAATTTTACTGAAAGATTGGCATTAATGGAGGAATTTAAGACATATCCGTTCGGAGCCATTTGGGATTATTACTGTGAACAAATGGATGTACCTGTAAAAGAAGCTTGGTTAGAAGAAGTAAAGGCATACGAAAAAGAAGTATTATCAAAACGATAACAAAAAAGATAAGTAGATCTTCTCTCGTGAGGGTCTACTATCTTTTTGTTTTTCAAAGAACATGTTATAATTTATTAAGAAATTAACATGTAAATAAAAATAATCAAATATAAATCAACGTTCAAATAGGGGAAGGGTGTACGTTCGTGCTTGTAGCTGAAAGGCAAAGGAAAATTGTTGATCTAGTTAATGAACGTTTAAGTATAAGAGTGTCCGAACTGAGCAAAATTTTTTCAGTGACGGAAGAAACCATTCGTAGAGATCTTGAAAAATTAGAAAAAGATGGCTTTTTGGAAAGAAGTCATGGTGGTGCCGTAAGTATTGAAAAGGAAGATAATGAAGTTTCTTATATAGAAAGAGAAATTACGAGAGCTGCAGAAAAGCGTGCGATTGCTTTAGAAGCGGTAAAAATGGTGGAGCCGGGGGATCAAATCGTTCTTGATGCGAGCACAACTGCTTGGTATATGGCGAAAGAGCTCCCAGACATGCCCTTAACGGTATTAACAAACTCCATTAAAGTGGCCCTAGAGCTTAGTAAAAAGGAACAAATCCGCGTCATCTCAACAGGTGGAAACCTGATGCCGATTTCTCTATCCTATGTGGGTCCTCTTGCAGAACGATCATTGAACATGTACCATGTGAACAAAATGTTCTTTTCTTGTAAGGCGATTCACCCAGATGGGGGACTTAGTGATACGAATGAATTACAAGCGTTATTAAAAAAGGATATGATTCAGATTGCTGATAACGTGATCTTAATGGCGGATTCCAGCAAGTTTGGAAAAAGAGCCTTCTCTCAAATAAACTCATTATCAGCAGTGCATAGCATTATTACCGATTCAAACATGGATGATCGGACAAGAGAGAGGCTTGAAGAAAAGGAAGTTAAATTAATATTTGTAAATATATAAAAGGGAAACAGACCAAGCTAGGTCTGTTTTTTATTATGGTAACAGAATTAAACAAAGTACCTTTGTGTCCAAAATGTTAAAAATCAAAAATAAACAAAAGTATTTACCTGTATTTATGTTGATTATATGAAGGTAGGGGAGTAAGATAAGAGTATAGCAAGTATGAAGGAGAGGTGTTTTGAAAACCCTTTCGTTTTTCAAAAAAATCATTTGTGAAGAAGTGAACAAATGTTGAAGGAGGAAGAAAAGATGAGCAATGCACGTGTGTATTATGTACCAAGTACAAACCTAATGGGCAGAGGCTGTTTAAAAGAACTGCCAGCACTTGTAAAAGAACTCGGACAAAAAAAGGCATTAGTTGTAACGGATAAGTTCTTGAATCAATCCGGTCTAGCAGGAAAAGTTCTTGCGGAACTAGATACGATTGATCTAGAATTCGTCATCTTTGATGCTGTCAAACCAAATCCTACGGTCCAAAATGTGTATGAAGGGGTTGAGGTATTTAAGGAAAATGCTTGTGACTTCATCGTATCAATTGGTGGAGGATCTCCTCAGGATGCAGCTAAAGCGATTGGTCTTTTTTTAACAAATGGAGGAGATTTACGAGACTATGAAGGTGTTGGAAAAACAAAGAATAAATCGGTACCGATTGTTGCTGTCAACACGACCGCTGGCACATCCAGTGAATTTACCATTAACTACGTGATTACAGATACGGAACGAGAAGTGAAAATGGTGATGGTAGATAAAAACAGCTTAGTGACCATCTCTGTAAATGACCCGGAACTTATGGTTGATAAACCAGCAGATTTGACTGCTGCAACAGGTGTGGATGCACTTACCCACGCAATTGAAGCGATCGTTACTCCAGGAGCCTTCCCTGTTACAGATGCAACGGCATTAGCTGCTGTGGAAATCATCTTCAACTACTTGCCTCGTGCCGTAAAAGATGGTCATGATATTGAAGCTCGTGAACAGATGACATATGTGATGTTCTTAGCGGGTATTGCCTTTAACAATGCAGGACTAGGTTTTGTTCATGCGATGGCGCACCAGCTTGGCGGTGTGTATGATCTTCCACACGGAGTATGTAACGCGATGCTTCTACCGATTGTGGAGAGAGAAAATGCGAAACGTGATCCAAAGAAATTCCGTTTAATTGCCAAAGCAGCAGGTATTCAAGTGGATGGAAAAACAGATGAACAATGCGCGGATGAAGTGATCGAAGCGATTAAAGCTCTTTGTAAGGAAGTAGGAATTCCAAGCACCCTTGCTGAGTTGGGTGTGACGGATGTGGATTTAGATAAACTAGCAACAAATGCCTTAGCAGATGCTTGTGCACCAGGTAATCCATTCCAACCAACAAAAGAAGAAGTGATTGAAATGTTTAAAGAAATTGCTTCTCCTGTAGTCATGAGTTAATGACGTAGGTAGCAACTATATAATGACACATAAAATAGCGTGAGAATTTGACTCACGCTATTTTTCTTTTAAACAAAGGAATATAAATGTAATCAAGTTTAATTGGCATTCGATTTCCTTCAAACCCTGTCCGAATACCCCTTGGATTCGGACACCCAAGTGTCAAATCCAGTCAAACCCTGTCCGAATACCCCTTTGATTCGGACACCCAAGTGTGAAATCCAGTCAAGTCCTGTCCGAATATCCCTTGGATTCGGACACCCAAGTGCGAAATCCAGTTAAGCCCTGTCCGAATCCCCCCCCGGATTCGGACACCCAAGTGCGAATTCTAGTCAAACCCTGTCCGAATACGTGTTGGATTCGGACACACAAGTGTGAATTCCAGTCAAGCCCTGTCCGAATACCCCCCCCGGATTCGGACACCCAAGTGCGAATTCCAGTCAAGCCCTGTCCGAATACGCGTTGGATTCGGACACCCAAGTGTGAAATCCAGTCAATTCCTGTCCGAATCCCCCCCGGATTCGGATTAATCAATTCTATGAAAACGGCTACTCTTTAGTGAGTCAATATTATTTCTCACATCACGATTTTCGGAAGCTGAATGGCTATTTTCTTCAACACCCTCACCCATTTGGTTACCAATCGCACCGCCTGAAACACCGCCTATCACAGCACCAACTAGTCCAAATGGAGAACCGATCATTGCACCCGCAACGGCTCCATTTAAAGTTCCTGCTGCTTCACTATAGTCATTGACACCTTGATTGTTGACCTTTTCTTCCACATTTTCATCCTCGAAGTTATTGCGTTCGTTACTCTGATTCATCTACTCACTTCCTTGTTTATAAGTGAAAAATTTGGTGTACTATCCTAAACATATACTACCCAGCCGAAGTCATTTTACTCCTTTTGTTTAGTGGTAGATTTCTAAGTTTCATTAAAGAGTTGAGTGTTATACACAAACAGATGTAAACTACCAATAACTAATTAAACAGATTAACTGGAGGAAATGAGATGAAATATTTTGTAGTTGATGCTTTTGCAGAAAAGGTTTTTGAAGGAAATCCAGCAGGAGTCTGTATCATAAATGATTGGATTTCAGATGAACTCATGCAGAAAATAGCTATTGAAAATAATTTATCAGAAACAGCTTTTGCAGTAAAAGAAGAAGCAGGTCCCTATCGGCTAAGATGGTTTACACCTGGAGGAGAGATTAATCTTTGTGGGCACGCCACGTTAGCAACGGCATTTATCATTCTAAATTATTATGAGAAGCAATTGGATCGTGTCAAGTTTCAAACAATTAGTGGAGATTTAACTGTAAATAAACAAGATGATTTATATGAATTAGATTTCCCTTCCGTTCCTTTAGAAGAAATTTCTGTTACGGATCAAATGATCAGCGCTTTGGGAATTGTGCCAAAAGAAACCTACTTAAATAGAGATCTTGTATTCATACTGGAGTCCGAGGAAGAAGTGAGAAACGTAAGCCCTGACTTTGCCAAATTAGAGACACTACCAGAAGGATTGGGTGTTTGTGTTACGGCCAAAGGTAGCACATATGATTTTGTCTCTCGAGGATTTTTCCCTAAGCTAAAAATAAATGAAGATCCCGTAACAGGTTCCTTACATTGTGGATTAATCCCGTTTTGGGCCAATAGACTGGGAAAAAAGGAAATGGTGGCTAGACAATTATCAAAAAGAGGTGGAACACTTTATTGTAAACATGAGGGTACACGAGTGAAAATGGCTGGAAGTGCCGTTTTATATTCAGTAGCCGAGATAAACATTGGGGATTAAGTACAATTCAAGAATAAGGTAATTTTTCGATAAACCAAGGGTGAAGGGTTGGGATGTATTCATTATAGTTGGGTTATTTTATTATTATCATACGTTCCTCATCAGGAGTGTTCATCGTTCCTTTTGAAAATGAATTTGGAAGGGATCGGTCAACCATTTCATTTGCTTTTGCGAAGGAACGTATTGTAGTTAAGGAAAATGAATCTTCTTTAGCTAACTAAATGAAAAGGCCGAATATCCCATGATATAAAAATGGGAAATCGGCTTTTGTTCCAAGTATATTTGAAATTAATTATGACCCACTATACGATGCGGTACATACGGCTCTTCAAGGAATGCAATCTCTTCAGGTGAAAGCTTTACTGATAAAGCACCTACAGCATCCTCAAGATGTGATATTTTTGTTGCCC
The DNA here is from genome assembly GCF_050586445.1 of Bacillus coreaensis. NCBI lineage: Bacteria > Bacillati > Bacillota > Bacilli > Caryophanales > Bacillaceae > Bacillus > Bacillus coreaensis. The sequence continues at coordinate 71,846 of NZ_JBOCCY010000012.1, read as the reverse complement.
CGATGATTGGAGCTTTTACTGTCTCTTTTTGTAATAACCAAGCAAGTGCAATATGTGTACGTGGAACACCGTGTTTTTCTGCAATAGATGCTACTCGCTCCACCACTAATCGGTCGCCATCGGCAGTCGCATCGTATTTAGACTTTTGGACTTGATCGGTTTCAGAACGAAGTGTGGTTTCGGACCAGTCGCGAGTTAATCTACCAGAAGCAAGTGGGCTATATGGAGTAACACCAATTTTCTCTTCCCTACAAAGAGGTAGCATTTCTCTTTCCTCTTCACGGTAGATGAGGTTGAGATGGTTCTGCATAGAGACAAATTTCGTCCAACCATTTTTTTCAGCCACGTGTAAAGCTTTTTGGAATTGCCAAGCAAACATGGCAGAAGCACCAATGTATCTTGCTTTTCCTGACTTCACTACATCATGCATGGCTTCCATTGTTTCTTCAATAGGAGTAGTATAGTCCCAGCGATGGATGATATAAAGATCTACGTAATCTGTTTCCAATCGCTTAAGGCTTTGATCAATTTCACTCATTATGGCTTTTCGAGAAAGTCCCGAACCATTTGGACCTTTGTGCATTTGCCCGTGTACTTTGGTTGCTATTACTACTTCGTCACGATTAGCGTAATCTTTCAGAGCCCGTCCAAGATATTCCTCACTTGTGCCAAGTGAGTATACATTGGCAGTATCAAAAAAGTTAATCCCTAATTCAAGCGCTTTCTTTATCACGGGGCGAGAGTCCTGCTCGTTAAGTACCCATTGGTGAACCCATTTATTTGCGTCTCCAAAACCCATACATCCAAGACAAAGTCGAGATACATCTAAGCCAGTATTACCAAGTTTCACATACTCCATTGATTGTTCCCTCTCTTTTGTTTAATGGCCACGTTTATCGTGACCTCTTTGGAAATAATTATGCCATAAATAATAAATAACCCTTAACCCATTCCTATCAAGTTTTTGCCTAATCCTATCAACCACTCTTACCCTACGAACGAATATCAGATATAATGACTGAAGATGGAGAAAAAGGAGAATAAATGATGTCTGAGAAAACCTACAAACAGCAACTAGAACTTGCTAATCTCATAGAGAACTTTTCCAAACAGGATGGTGTCCATTCTACATTAATTCCCTCTGTATTTCTCATTCGTGAATCCATTATTACGGAACCTTTATCTAGAGTGAATGAGCCGTCTTTTTGCATGATCCTCCAAGGTGAGAAGGAAGTGTTATTAGGAGAGGAACGATTCTTGTATGGTCCTGGGCATTATATTGTGGCCTCTGTTGATTTGCCAGTAACAGGGCAAGTGATCAAAGCCTCAACAGAATCGCCCTATTTAGCGCTCAAACTTGAATTGACATCAACTGATATTTTAGAAGTTATAAATGAAACCAATCTTCCATTTAATCAGGGAAAGAACTCGAAGCGGGCGATGTTTGTTAGCGAAGTAGAACCATGTTTGTTGGATGCCGTACTAAGACTAGCTAATTTATTAGAAAATCCAAAGCACATTCCTATCCTTAGTCGATTATTTAGAAAAGAAATTATCTATTGGATCTTACAAGGTCCACATGGAGAAGCATTAGAACAAATAGCATTAGAGGGTAGCAATGCCTCTAGAATACGAGAAGTGATCAACCATATTATCAAGAATTTTGATGAACCCTTTCGAATCGAAGAGCTTGCCGAAATCGCAAATATAAGTGTGTCATCTCTACATCGACATTTTAAAGAAGTAACAGCTATGAGTCCTATTCAGTTCCAAAAACAATTGAGATTACAAGAAGCTAGGCGCATGTTATTGGCAGATCCAACAGATGTAGCAGATGTTGCATTTAAGGTGGGCTATGAAAGCCAATCGCAATTCAGTCGAGAATATTCCCGAATGTTTGGCCATTCACCTCGAGTAGATATAAGAAGAATGAGAGAAAACTATGCTTAAAATGAATAGGAGTAATAGTGGGCTATGCTTGAGTAAAAGGCATAGCCTATTTTTATGCAAGAAATGGAAAATGTATTTAGAAAGTCAGCCTGTTATGATCGAAACCTGTCATTGTTATGGAAAAGGTACACGTCAATCATTGATCAATCCTTTTTTATTAAAATACTCCTTAATTGATTGTATGGCCCGTACCTCGTCACTTCCGATAGCCTTTATATATAATTTAGTACCTGGTTTAATTCCTAGAGATAAAATTTCCATTATTGATTTGGTTGAGTGTTTTAGCTTAACAGTATCACCCTGATACTCAAGGGAAATATCGGATTTAAATTTATAAGCTAAACTTACTAACAGGGTTGCAGGTCGTGCAAATCCAGTGTTCTTTGTAATAATAAACTTTTTTTTAATCATTTTTTCACCTCTAAGGGTCGTTTCCGCAAGATTCTAAAGTAGGACGAGAAGAGGATGCCCAAAAGCTAGACTTTTTTTGGACACCCTCACAATTACTATTAAAAATTAATCATGTTCTTATATAGTGCTGGTGTCAATCACGAATCGATACTTCACATCTGAGGCTAATACGCGTTCGTAGGCTTCATCAATTTTGTCCGCTGAAATCACTTCAATGCTAGGAACAATATTATGTTCTGCACAGAAGTCTAACATTTCCTGAGTCTCACGGATGCCTCCAATCATTGAACCTGCAAATGAACGGCGATGACCGATCAGAGAGAACACATTTACTGCCAATGGCTCTGCAGGTGCGCCAACATTTACTAAAGTACCATCCAGCGTTAACAGTGAGAGGTAAGCACTAATGTCAATTTTTGCACTTACCGTGTTAATGATCAGGTCAAAAGTTCCGGCAAGTTTATTAAATGTCTCAGGATCACTTGTGGCATAGTAGCTGTCGGCACCGAATTGCAAACCATCTTCCTTTTTACTCAAAGTTTGTGACAGAACGGTAACTTCTGCACCCATGGCGTGTGCAATCTTAACAGCCATATGACCAAGACCGCCCAGACCAACAACCGCTACTTTCTTATCCGGACCAGCACCCCAATGATTTAGTGGTGAATATGTCGTAATACCTGCGCAAAGTAATGGTGCTGCAGCATCAAGCTCAATACCATCAGGAATTCTGACTACAAAATCCTCCGTTACCACTATGTGAGTAGAGTAGCCACCCTGAGTTGACTCACCGTATTTATCAACACCAGCATAGGTAGGGACATTTCCTTTGAGACAGTATTGTTCTTCTCCTTTACGGCAGTTCTCACATTCACCACAGGAATCAACCATACATCCGACCCCTACTCGGTCACCGACCTTGTACTTTGTGACCTCAGCTCCTACTTCCGTGACAATTCCCGCAATCTCGTGTCCAGGTACGAGTGGATAGTTCACTGGACCCCATTCTCCATGTGCAGTATGGATATCAGAATGGCATATTCCTGCATATTTAATTTCTATTAGAACATCATGTAAATCAAGATCGCGTCGTTTAATTTCAGCTGCTCGAAACGGTTTGTCTGGACCGTCGACAGCTCTTGCTTTAGCAATTACCATTAATAAAACCTCCTAAAATTTATACTTTTCAAGAGAATATGTTGTTTAGGTAAAATGAATCATTAAGGTTCAATTTTTTCTATCCCACCTTTTATCTCTTGCAAAATCATGTTAATCCCTAGAGTTAACTCTAGGTCAAGTAATTAAATGATATTTTTTTAAAAAAGGCTCTCTCTGGCCATACATGTATCAAACTATCTATCAATCTAGTTTATTTTTACTTTCCTCTAAAACTTTGACATTCAACAAATACGGTGATAAACTCCCTCGTAACACTAGAGTTAACTCGAGGTCTATATCATTCAGAAAGGGAGATAAATGTTGAAGACATTTTCTATTAGCGAAGTTGCAAAAGAATTGAATGTTACAGTATATACCTTGCGCTACTACGACAAAGAGGGGCTTATGCCTTTTGTAGAAAGGACAGCCAGCGGAATACGTTTGTTTAAAGAATCCGATATCGAAGCTTTAAAAATAATTGAATGTCTAAAATCCACCGGAATGCCTATTAAGGAGATTAAGAACTTCATTGAATGGTGTTCTGATGGGGACTCCACGTTGCAACAAAGATATGATATGTTTTTGGAAAGAAAGGCTTGTGTAGAAGCACAGATGGAAGAATTGAAAAAAACAATGAAACTCATTGAGCATAAATGTTTGTATTACAAGACTGCTTTGAATGCCGGAACGGAAGAGATTCATACTAGATAATTAATTTAGGCAGCTTGTAAGGTCTGAACTCGGTATTGTACCGGGCTCAGGCCTTTTAGTTTTGCCTAGATTCGTTTATGAAGAATGAGTGAATCTAGTTATTAAAGGGGTTTCATGGTAGAATGTTGTCGAGGAATGAAAACGCTTTAAAGAGGTGAAGGATTCTTTGATAAAGTTTAATCAAGTAACTTTTAAAAATAGGATTATCTTTATTTTTCTATGTAGCAGTTTAATTCCATTTATATGTTTAGGATTTCTTTCCTTCTATACAATAGATTCTATACTTCGTAATAAAGTAGAAAGTTCATTACAAAGCAATTTGAAGCAAGATTTAATAACTTTAGAAAACACATTAAATAATTTAAATCATGTCTCTCAACAGCTTGCATATGGTGCAAGAGCAAATAATCTCTTTGAGGAATTGGAAAATGAACGTGAGCCCTATAATCGTATTCAGATTCGAAGTGAAATTAAAAGTGAAATAAATTTAATTTCTTTTTCAAATCCCAATGTAGGTTTAATTATGTACTACTATCCCGAGAAGCAAGAATATGATTTTGAAAGTTTTAGACTCCGCGGGGAATTTTTGCCAGACGATCTTCCAATCATGGCTAAGTACTCGGAAATTACATACTATGGACCCCACAAAAGTTACAACGGATTAATTAATCAATATGTATTTAGTACGATGCGTAAAGTGAATTTGCCTAATCAAAATGTTTATCTATATATAGAGACGGGACGCAATGCTTTGGAAACTATATTTGCTCCTGAGAATAAGAAAGATGACTCCCGTCGTTTACTTTTACTTGATAATAATGGAAAAATCACCTTTAGTGAAAATGAAAAGACTTTCCCCGAGAATAGTATGTTTGTAGATTACAGCAAATCGGAAGCCAGCTCTGGATATTATAAAAACTATTTTTGGAATAAAGAAACAAGTAACCAAGGATGGAGTATTGTTTCCATTACCCCGGTTAAGGAGCTGAACAAGGAACGAGACAAATGGCTCTTTCAAGCTGCTTTAATATTAACTTTCTTCATAGTCGTTGCGTTATTATTTGCTATGTTAATGTGGAAGATGGTCTATAATCCCTTGAAGAAATTCAACAAGGAGGTAAAATCCTTAACTCAATCTACTACCGAGCAAACAGAATTAACTAAGATACCTGAATTTGATGATTTACTTTATCAGGTGAGAAGTATGAAGACGAAGATTTGGGATTTGTACGCTGAGATTGAACAGAAAGAAAAGCGACGAGCGGACTTAGAAGTAGAAAAACTCCTCTATCAAATAAATCCACATTTTTTAATGAATACACTGGATACGGTGCATTGGTTGGCTGTCTTTAGTGGTCATGAAAAAATAGATAAGGTGGTCCTCTCCTTAAATAAGTTACTTAGCTATAATCTTGGGAAAATGGGTGAGTCCACAACGGTTAAGAAAGAAATAGAGGCAGTAAAAGAATATTTACAGTTGCAACAGATTCGTTATGATTTTCAATTTGATGTGGATATAGAAGTAGATGAAACCACGATGGGATTATCGATTCCACGTTTCCTCCTTCAGCCATTGGTAGAAAATGCTCTTTATCATGGTGTAAGTGATGACGGCTATATACATGTAAATGTTAAATTGTACGATTATTTAGAGATTACCATCCAAGATAATGGTTCTGGTATGTCAAAAGAAGAAATAAACAGCTTACTTCTTGATGAGTCAAAAAATAGTCAAAAGGTTGGAATGGGCATCGGCATGAGCTATGTAAAACGTATTCTTGAAGCGAATTATGGTGAAGAAGCTAATTTAGAAATTAAAAGTGAAATGGGAAAAGGGACAATCGTTTCTTTACGAATCCCCGTCTCTGGAGGTGAAAGATCAGAATGATTCGAGTATTAATAGTAGACGATGAAAAAATTGTTCGTAAGGGTTTAATTTCCTTTATGCCCTGGGAAGATTTTGGGATGAAGGTTGTAGGAGAAGCCAATAATGGTGAGAATGCACTCCAGATTATTGAGAAAAACAAGGTCGATTTGTTATTAACGGATTTATCCATGCCAGTCATGTCTGGAATTGAATTAATGAGAGAAGTTAGAAAAAAATATCCTCACATTCAAATAGTGGTTCTAACTCTACATCAAGATTTTGAATATGTTCAGGAGGCACTTCGACTCGGAGCGATTGACTATATTGCCAAAACGCAATTAGATAAAGAACAATTTGAAGATGTTTTAGGTAGAATTGCTTCCTTAATGGAACAGAAAGATTTATTAAAAGGAAATCCATTTCCTCAAGATGAATTAGTCGAAGTTGAAGAAATCTTGGTATTATTCGCTTTAAACCCACAAAGTGATGAGGTGAAATTGGATACCTACTTATCAGTTGGAGCCTTAGAAGCGGATCTTGGTATCTGGTACTGGCCATCTATAGAAGAACAAGAGAGAAAGTCACTTCAGGATTGGGTAACCAACGTTTTTTCATCAAATTCGGAATTTGTACTTATTCGTTTCCAGGGACTTAAACATATGGATCGAAAATCGATTTTGCAACTTCTAAGGGGCTATCAAAAGGGTGATTTATTTTATGATTATGATCCATTACAGCCTTACAAAATTGTACACAGTGAAGATATTCTTAATAAAGGAAAAAAAGAAACTGGATATGATATGAGAGAAATCAAAGAAAAGTGGATATCTGGGGAATGGATTCATAACGATCAATTGTTTGAACATATGCAAAATGAACTTAAATCATTTAGGCTGCCGCCGATCCGTTTAACACGGATGTTCTTCTCTATTACAGATGAATGGAACCGCCTATACCAGCCAATCCTTTCTGAGCCAATTTCTATCGAAGATTTTTTAACCAATTGGGTTCAATTTGAGACTTGGTTAAGGGAAACAAGAAAAAAAATAAAAATGATAAAAATGAAGTCTCCCTATTCTTTAGAAATTCAAAATAGTATCCTACAAGCAATGAGCTTAGCACAGCAAATGTTGAATAAACATATTACAGCAGGAAATATGGCCAAGAGAGTCAATATGAGTAGTAGCTATTTCAGCCAGTGTTTTAAAGAGATTGTTGGTAAAACATATACAGATTATTTGAGAGACATACGGATGGAACAAGCAAAAGATTACTTAAGAAACACAACAAAAACAATTCATTGGATTGCTGAACAGGTTGGGTATACTGATGAAAAATATTTTAGCCGACTATTTCGAGAGCATGTAGGTGTTTTACCAAGTGAGTATAGACAAAAGGGTAACATATAAAGATGGTTAGAAAACGTACGAAAAAGGGGTAGACATTTTTCATACGTTTTTTTTTATTTTAATAAATAGTTAACCTATCTTGTAACCGCTTTCTATCTCGGTAAATCCTTCTACAGTGATATATTGAAATTAGAAATTAGATTCTTCATAAGAGGGGGAAGATTATGAAAAAGGTAGTAAAGGCTGGATTGGCAGGTTTATTGATTACCGCTAGTTTAAGTGCATGTACCGGTAAAACGGAAAGTAGTAACAACGCGGATAATGTACTGAAAGTTGATTCCAATGGGAAGTATACGGAACCAGTTGAAGTGTCTATTGGTAAAGGAATTGATGCTAACTATAAGTTCGAAGGAAATGATACAGCCGAAAACAATGCCTATACCCGTTGGTTAAAAGATCGTTATAACATTGATATTAAGCATGAATGGGAAGCATCGGCGGGAGATTATGAACAAAAAGTAAGTTTGACCATTGCAAGCAACGATCTTCCAGATGCTATGTTAGTCAATGAGTCGCAGTTAAAGCAAATGATTAAAGCGGATCAATTGGCTGATTTATCGGAAGTTTATGAAGAATATGGTTCAGAAAGACTTAAGGATATTTATCAATCAAATCCTGGTTTATTAGATAATGTAACGGTTGATGGAAAATTGTATGCATTTCCAGAGACCACGCTTCCATCCGCGCCGATGACATGGATTCGTAAGGACTGGCTTGATAAATTGGGACTTCAGCCACCTAAAAATTTACAGGACGTAGAAAACATCGCACAAGCGTTTATTGATAACAATATGGGTGGACAGGACACAATTGGTATTGTAGGAACTGCACAAGGTGGTGCACTATATCCTACTTTTTTAACATCAGGGGATCACTCCTTTAATTTAGCACCGGTATTCTTTGCTAACAATGCTTACCCAGGAATTTGGGTCAAAGATGAAGATGGGAAAGCCGTTTATGGTTCAACCCTTCCAGAAACAAAGGCTACATTAGCCTTGTTGAATGAATGGTATAAGGAAGGAATTTTGGACAAGGAACTTGGTTTAAGGAAAAGTTCACAAGAGGTAATTGCAAGTGGTAAAACTGGTATTTACTTTGGAGCTTGGTGGACTCCTTATAATATAGAAGATTCAATAAAGAATGATCCGAATGCAAATTGGCGTCCATATGCTGCACCAGTAGATGAAGCAGGTGTACTTAATTCCAATGAAACGACAGGAAGTCAGTATATCGTAGTTAGTAAAGAATATGAACATCCAGAAGCAATTGTAGAACTCTTAAATATCCATGTAAATGAGAAAGACGCTAGTTATAAAGAAGCAGTAGGTAAGGAAATGACTTCACAGGAAATTCCGTTGTTTACAATCATGGGGCATGGGGACCAGCTGAAATACGCTGTAGATACAACTCGAAAGTTTCTTGCGGGTGAAATTAGCCTGGAAGAAGTGGATAAAGTAAACTATGGGTTTACGTATGAACTCGTATCACATGCTAAGAACACGAAAAAAGAGCCTTACGACAATTACGATATACAATATTGGAATAAAGATGACGAATTCTTTACTCATGTTTACTCTCATCTGAATGGTGGTTCTACATTTGTTGATGCTGACATTAATTATGTTCGTAGCCTAGCAACTGCCAAAACACAAACAATGCAAACCCGTTGGACAAATCTTAAAAAACTAGAAGATGAAACGTTCTTAAAAATCATTTTTGGCAATGCACCGTTAAGTGATTTTGATACATTTGTTGAACAATGGAAAGAACAGGGTGGAGATCAAATTACTACAGAAGTAAACGAGCAATAAAAAAATGAACTCAAGACGGGTGAAGCACTCGTCTTGAGATTCTTTCAAGGAGGAAAATGAAATGAAAAACAGAGTGGTACACAATCAGGCCCCGCTCACCAGATCTGTTTTAGAACGTAAACCGGCTATAACTCTATCAAAAGTTTTTCGTTCGAATTATACCCATTACTATTTAATGCTTCTTCCTGGACTGCTTTGGATGTTCTTTTTTAATTTGTTTCCCATGTACGGAACATTAATGGCATTTAAGGATTTTAATCCAGGAGTAGGGATTCTTAAGTCTGCATGGGTAGGTCTAGAAAACTTTAAATATATGTTTGAGCTTCCAGACAGTATTCAAGTTTTCAAGAATACAATAGTCATCGCAATTGCAAAAATGATTTTACAATTAATTGTTCCTTTAATATTTGCTCTTATGTTAAATGAAGTGAAAAATAGGTTGTTTTCTCGATCGGTTCAGACAATTGTATATTTACCGCATTTTCTTTCTTGGGTTATTGTGGCAGGTATTTTACTAGACCTTTTCTCGCTTTCAGGCCCAGTCAATCAGTTGCTTACTGTCTTGGGAATTGAACCGATTTTATTCTTCTCCAATCCAGATATCTTTCCGGCAATTGTAATTGGTAGTGACGTTTGGAAGGAGTTTGGTTTTGGTGCAATTATCTATTTTGCAGCACTAACTTCTATTAGTCCTGAATTATACGAAGCAGCGGCAATAGATGGTGCTTCCCAGTTTAGACGCTTAATAAGTATTACGTTGCCTAGCATACTTCCAGTAGCCATATTACTAGGTACATTAAGCCTAGGTAATATCTTGAATGCGGGGTTTGATCAAATATTCAACCTATACAATCCGCTTGTCTATTCTACTGGGGATATCATTGACACGTGGGTTTATCGGGCAGGTCTAATAGATATGCAATATGGATTAGCTACAGCAGTAGGACTTCTTAAATCTATTGTCAGCTTAATATTAATTGCTATTTCTTATGGGTTAGCTTACCGGTTTGCAAATTATAGAATTTTCTAAAGTAAGGAGGGATGGAATATGGTAGAAGAACGATCTGTCATATCCAAGTTTTTCAATGGATTTAATGTGTTTTTACTTATTTTAATAACCCTTCTATGTATCTATCCAGTTTGGTATATGTTAGTTGTTTCTTTTAGTGATAAATCTGCAGTGGCTGCGGGGCAAGTGTTCCTTTGGCCCAAAGATTTTACAATAGCAGCTTATAGGCTGATCCTGGATGATATTCAATTTTTCAAATCCTTTGGTATATCAGTTACCCGTGTCATTTTAGGAACGATAACTACCTTTGTAGTGGTGGTTTTAATGGCTTATCCACTTTCAAAAACGTCAAGGGAATTCAAACCAAGAAATATTATTATGTGGATTTTGATATTTGCCATGCTCTTTAACGGCGGTTTAGTTCCATGGTATATGACTATGAAGGCACTGGGATTGACCAATAATATTTGGGGTCTTGTTCTTGGAGGAGGATTACCTGTTTTTAATGTGATTTTGGTTATGAACTTTTTTAGAAATTTACCAAAGGAATTGGAAGAATCAGCAATTATGGACGGAGCAGGACCATGGAGAATACTGTTAAACATCTTTTTACCGTTGTCTAAACCTGTATTGGCTACTATTTTAGTCTTTACAATCGTGTATCATTGGAATGAATTTTTTCAGGCAATGGTGTTAATGACAAAAAATGACCAATATCCATTACAAACTTACATTCGTTCCCTTACGGTCGTAACGGATCTTTCAAGTATGGATGCGGAATCAGCGAAACTCCTTACATCGACATCCAATCAAACATTAAATGCAGCGAAAATATTTATTTCAATGCTTCCACTTTTAGTGATCTACCCATTCTTCCAAAAATATTTTGTCAAAGGTATTACGCTCGGTTCTGTTAAAGGGTGATAGAAAGTATATGCCCTTTGCTGACAAGTTATCTTGAAAATGTAACAAAGGGGAATCCAAAAACTATAAGGAGGAATTTGTATGCAAGATACTAGTTTTGCTATACACCCCGGAAAGAAGGTTAATATAAGAGGAACTTCCTACCAAAGTATAGGTTCTCTTGTTAATTATAACTTCCAAGAAAAGGTACTGAATATAAAATGTGAAAATGGATATGTTTCGATATGTTTTTATCGAGATGATATTGTTCGAGTTATTATGAATCCAAAAAAGACACCTTCTTTGAATACGAGTTTTGCTGTTATTAAAAAGCAGGAGGATGTTGAGGTGGTTGTTAGCGAAGATAATGGTGAGATACATGTTTCAAGTAACAAGCTCTCACTCGTTATTAACACAACACCAATAAGGATTTCTATTTTTGATAATCAAGGACGCTTGCTTGTGCGTGAAAACGAAACAGGTATGGGTTTTAATGAGAAAAAAGAGGTGATCTGTTTTAAAGAGATGCATAAAGATGACCACTTTTATGGGTTTGGTGAAAAAACAAGTTTTTTAGATAAGCGTGGTGAGAAAATGACTATGTGGAATTCCGACGTGTTTGCTCCACATAATCCCGAGATTGATGCGCTTTATCAATCCATACCTTATTTTATGACGATTCGTAATGGAGATGCCCATGGGATCTTCTTGATAATACCTTTAAAACAGTATTTGATATGAAAACATCTAATGATATCTATTCGTTTTCTGCTGAAGGTGGTCAACTAGACTATTATGTCTTTGCAGGTCCAACTCCAAAGGCAGTATTAGAACAGTATTCAGAAATAACAGGGAGAATGCCAATTCCTCCAAAATGGGCATTAGGATACCATCAATCTCGCTATAGCTATGAATCTGAGAAGGAAGTAAGAGAACTAGCAAGTAATTTTCTAGAGAAAGATATTCCACTGGATGCGATTTATTTAGACATCCATTATATGGATGGGTATCGCGTATTTACATTCGATGAAGAGAGGTTTCCGAATCCAGCGGCCTTAGTTCAAGACCTAAAGGATGCTGGTATTCATGTTGTCCCAATCGTAGACCCTGGTGTGAAAGAAGACCCTGAATATTTGGTTTACCAAGAAGGGGTTAGAGGAGATAGATTTTGCAAATACATTGAAGGAAATATATACTTTGGCGATGTTTGGCCAGGCAAGAGTGCGTTTCCTGATTTTACGAACAGTGATGTACGTAAATGGTGGGGTGAAAAGTATGAATTCTATACCCATATAGGTATAGAAGGTGTTTGGAATGATATGAATGAACCAGCTGTCTTCAATGAGACAAAAACCATGGACTTAAAGGTTATTCATGATAATGATGGTGATCCAAAAACACATCGGGAAATGCATAACTTGTACGGACTGTTAATGGGTGAAGCAACCTACGAAGGGATGAAAGAACAGTTAAACGGGAACCGTCCATTTTTACTGACTCGTGCGGGATTTGCTGGTGTTCAACGATATGGCACTGTCTGGACGGGGGATAATAGAAGCTTTTGGGAACACTTACAAATGTCTATTCCCATGTGTATGAATCTTGGTATTTCTGGAATTCCATTCTGTGGGCCAGATGTTGGAGGGTTTGCACATGACACAACAGGGCAATTACTTTTAAGGTGGACCCAAGTTGGTACATTTACTCCCTATTTTAGAAATCATAGTGTCCTAGATTCCATTCGCCAGGAGCCGTGGTCATTTGGTGAAGACTATGAAAAGGTTATTAAAAAATACATCCAAGAGCGCTATGTATGGCTTCCCTATTTATATACTTTATTTAGAGAAGCAAGTGTTACTGGAGTACCTGTAATGCGTCCATTAGTACTTGAATATCCCGATGATAAACATACTTTTAACCTATCTGACCAGTTTATGATTGGTTCAAATGTGATTGTAGCACCGATATTAACACCAGATACCACTCATCGGGTTGTTTATTTACCTAAAGGAAACTGGGGGAATTATTGGACAGAAGAAATTCTTGAAGGTGGAAAGCACCATCTTATCCAAGCTGACCTTGAAACATTGCCTATCTTTGTTAAAAAAGGAGCAATTCTTACTCATGGAACTGTAAAACGATCAACTAAAATGAAAGAAAGTGAAATGACCATTCATTTATATCCAACAAAAGATGAGGTTTCTACGTTTACTTATTATGAAGACGATGGGAAAACATTTGCTTATAATTATGGTCAATATTTCGAATGTAAGATTGAAACAAAAATGGATGATAAAAATCTTGATATCGTTATTAATGTTGAACATGATCAGTTCAAACCAGATTGGGAAAAAGCAATGTTTGTCATTCACGGATTAAACTCCGGTATGACAATAAAAGTGAATGGAATAACACCAAATGAGGTAATTAAAGAATCGGAGTCAACTCTTATTAAAGTTCCATTTGTAATGGAACATTAACAACTAGAGGTCCGTCCCAGTGTCTATATTAATCTAGAAATCTTAAAAAAGGGAGAGATTCAGTTGAAGAGGTCCATAAATATTGCTTGTACTCTAATGATGATTATAGCTATGGTAGTCTTTACTGGTGGTTTTTCTGTTTCCAATCATGTTGCAGCTGATAGTTTGTCCAAGAAGCAAGTAGATTCTAGTACGATCCCTGATCAGACAATTAGAATTCATTACAAAAGAGCGGACCAGAATTATGATGATTGGGGCCTTTGGTTATGGAATGATGTCGCGATTCCTTCAGCTGAAGCAGGTGCCTGGCCAACAGGTGCTACTCCTTTTTCCAATACACAGGTAGATGAAAATGGAGCTTATGTTGATGTAAAGTTAAAAGAAAATCCTGCCAGTATAAGTTTCATTGTTGTAAATAGGTCTACTGGTGAAAAAGATGGGGATGCAAAGGTATTCGCCCAGTTTTCTGAATATAAAGAAGTATTTATTACAGAAGGAGATGACTTTGTGTACACTTCCCCTGATGGAGAAACGAATATAGAAAAGAGTAAAACTTTTCATCCTAATTGGTCAAAGGATTCTACCATATATGAAGTGAACGTCAGACAATATACTTCTGAAGGAACGTTTGAGGCGTTTGAAGCTCATCTGCCGAGATTAAAGGAGTTAGGCGTAGAGATATTGTGGTTTATGCCCATTCATCCGATTTCGAGTGAGGGAAGGATTGGAACATTAGGTTCCTACTATGCAATACAAGATTATAAAGCAATTAATCCAGAGTTTGGCACATTAGACGATTTCAAAAGATTAGTAGAAAAAGCACATAGCATGGGATTCAAAGTGATGCTAGACTGGGTGGGGAATCACACTGGAAAAGATCATATTTGGACTGAAAATAAAGAATGGTACACTCTGGATATTGAGGGGAATATCACTCACCCTCCTGGTACAAACTGGTTGGATGTTGCCGATTTGAACTTTAACAATACGGAAATGAGAACTGCGATGATTGACGCTATGAAATATTGGGTTAAAGAAACAGACATTGACGGGTATCGTGCTGATTATGCTGTAGGAGTGCCTCTAGATTTTTGGGAGACTGCTCGAAAAGAATTAAATAAAATAAAACCAGTATACATGTTAGCGGAGGATAATACCGTCTATAACCTGCTAGATCATGCATTTAATTCTAATTATGGTTGGGAACTAAATCATATAATGAGAGATATAGCCATTGGGAATAGGGACGCAACACATGTAAAATCATATATTTCAAAAATGGAACGCCTATATCCAAGTGGTTCTTATCCAATGCATTGGACAACGAATCATGATGATAATTCGTGGGAAGGTACTACATCAGAGCTATTTGGTGAATCTGAAAAAACGATGGCTGCTTTAACATTTACCTTGCCAGGTATGCCATTAATTTATTCAGGTCAAGAAGCAGGATTAAATAAGAGGTTGGCGTTTTTTGATAAAGATGAAATCTCTTGGCAAGATTTATCGGATCAAAAGTTCTATCAGGATTTAATCCGCCTTAAAAAGGAAAATAAGGCATTGTGGAATGGAGATGCTGGTGGGGAAATTAATTTATTGGACACTTCTTACGAAAACATATTAGCTTTTGAACGACAAAAAGGTAATTCAAAGGTAATGGTTTTAGTTAATCTTTCTGGAGACCCTATCTCCGGCAGTGTAACTGTGGACTCAAAGTCTGTCGGAAACTATCACTTGTTCCCTTCAAAGGAAACCGTTAGTATAGAAAACAAACAACCATTTGATTTGGAACCTTGGGAATATCATATCCTTGTAAAATAGATCCTTAACTTTAAAGACCATCCCTATTCTATAATAGAGGGATGGTCTTTTCTGTAGGTTTGTTATATTAAATAGGCTGGGGTTAAAGTGCATTTCTGATCACTTTTTTATAATTAAGCACGGACAGAAATTCGAAAATGGAGTATAAGCCTGTATATAGAATCATGACCAGTGCCATTGGCGTCCAAAGCTCAGCCCCGAAAAAGAACCAGCCAGATAGGACCGCAAAATAGCTATGGGAAAGACCGATGACTAATGGAATGCCAAAATTGAATACCTGTTTCCAGCCGATTCCTTTTGTTAAGTCGCCTTGAGTAAAACCGAGCTTACGTAAGATGGTGTAATTTGATTTCTCATCTTCGCTTTCGTCCATTTGCTTAAAGTAAAGAATACAACCGGATGTAATAAGGAAGGTAAGTCCAAGGAAACCAACGATAAACATCATGAGCCCCATGAGCTGTTTCTGGTCTGTGCTCATTTGAAGTTGTGAATCATTCATGTAATTTTCATCAAGTCCTAGATCAAGATAAAGATCATTTGCTTGTTGGATCGACTTTTCCTTCTTCATCTCAATCCCGATAAAGACAGTGGATTCCCTCTGTACTTCTGGATCGAAGTCTTGTTGAAGGGTAGCAAACAAGGTATCATCCACGATCGCAACCGGCTGACCACCGTTTGTAAAATACCATGAAACAATAAACTCATCTCTTAACCCAATATAATCAAGCGGAATGGTTTCGGATTTACTGTGAAATTCAATGTTTCCGGAGTCGTCAAGAGCCATAAATTTGGATAGCATATCACTGTATCCTGTAAACAACGTTTCAGTTGGCGACACATCAATACCAGGAACAGATTTTTCGCTAACGACAGGCATTTCCATGTGAGTTAGGTCCACATCCATTAATTCTCCATCCGTTTTTATGATCGGTTTCAAATTTGCCTGAACCATCACAACCTCAATCACTGTCTCCTCAAATGGTAGATCTTCACTTTTTAAAGCATCCTTAAACGTTTGTGCATCTTCTGTACTAGTGAAGGCAAAATCTTTTATTACACTATCTTCAGCTGATTTTTCTGCGGAATAGTATGAGATATAACTTAACGATAACAATCCGATGGCAAGTGCAGAAACTGTTGTGACAATGGTTAACAGCAACGAATTCGACTTCATTCGAAACATAATCGAAGATAAAGAGAGAACTTCCTTAATATTTAAGTAACCATCCTTCCTTTTTCGAATCAGGTTAAAAATAAAGCTTACTGATCCTTTGTAAAAGAAATAGGTTCCAATAATAACGGATGCTAAAATGATCACCATGGCAATGAATAGTTGAGTCATTTCTGTAATGTCCCCGCTAAACAGTTTGGTGGAAACAAAATAACCAAAGGCAATGAGTGAAATCCCCGCAATGCCCATGAACATCTCCCAGACAGATAGCTTTTGTACCTTTTGTTCAGCAGAAGAGGTGACTCGAAATAAGGATAAAATCGTCTGTTTTCTTATAAATAGGGCATTCATCCCAAGAATTAATAAGAAAATGAGTGTAAACACAATGACGGTTTGAACAAATGCTTGGCTTGAAAAATGTAAGCTCGTGACGGCATCTACTCCTGTAATTTTTAGCAGAATCATCATGATTAATTTAGAAATGGAAAACCCAACGAAAATACCAATACCTAACGACAAAAAGTAGAGAAGCGCATTTTCCACTCCAAGAATGTGGAAAATCTTTCGTTTCGTCATGCCAATCAAATGAAACAGTCCGATTTCTTTACTGCGTCTTTTAATAAAGATCATATTGGCATACACGAGAAAGACGGTAACAATTCCAACAAGAAGGACGGAAGCGGCTCGTATCGAAGCTCCGCCTTTAATAGTCCCCTTTGCTGCGTCCATAGCAGAGTCATATTGGAGGGTCACAAACGCAAAATAAAGAGAAACACTAAAAATCAAGGCAAATACATACAGATAATAGTTTTTGATATTCTTTTTAAAGGAACGAAGGATGAGTTGATTAATGGTCATCTGTTACTCCTCCTAACACTCCTTGTGTTTTCATAATATCTTGGAAAAAGGCTTGCCTTGTTTCTGACCCACGATTTAGCTGGGTATATATTTGTCCGTCACGAAGGAAGATGACTCTTGAACAGTAGCTCGCTGCGACAGGATCATGAGTGACCATCACGATAGTGGATTTTCGCTTTTGGTTCAAGTGGCTAAGCTTATTTAATAAATCGGAAGCAGCCTTTGAATCAAGTGCACCTGTTGGTTCGTCAGCAAAGATCAGACTCGGCTCATGAATGAACGCACGGGCAGCTGATGTTCGTTGTTTTTGTCCTCCGGAAATTTCATTGGGATACTTATGTTGAAGCTCTGCGATCCCTAGCTCATTGGCTACTTCCGTAAACTTTTGGTCCGCTTCCTTTTTCGGTGTTTTCGTAATAGATAAAGGAAGCAAAATGTTTTCTTTGACTGTGAGTGTATCTAATAAATTGTAATCCTGAAAAATAAATCCTAAGTTTTTTTGACGGAAAAGGGCGAGTTCTTTGTCACGCATCTGGGTAATTTCTTTTCCTTCCACAAAAATAGAGCCTTGGCTCACATGGTCAATCGAGGAAAGCACATTTAATAGAGTGGTTTTTCCAGATCCAGAGGCTCCCATGATACTGACGAATTCGCCTTGTTTAATGATCATATTGATGCCTTTTAATACCTCTTGTTTATTGAATTTATTTCCGTAGCTTTTGTGTATTTGTTTGGCTTCTAGAATATTCAATCTTAACCTCTCCTTCCTTCAATGACTTGATTATAAATGGATTGGGGGCTCGTATCCTTCGATTCATCTAACATTTGAAGCAGGCATGTGACATCTTTGTCACATGCCTGTTATTTTTACGAATTCATTACGATTAGGTAAAGTGAGCATAAAAGTTGAACCCTCTCCTGGAGTAGATTGAACCGATATTTGTATCAAAAGGGAATCAGCCGCTTTTTTCGCCAAATATAATCCCATTCCAGTAGCAGAGTGATCTTGATGGGTGGAAGTAGACGTGAACCCTTTTTCGAAAATACGTGGCATGTCCCTCGGATCAATCCCACGCCCGAAGTCTTGTATTTCTATGACGATATGATCGACTTTCAAGAAGCTTCTTATGTAAATATCTGACTGGTTGCTGTATTTGACGGCATTGGTTAACAGCTGACGGAGGATAAAAGCGAACCATTTCGCATCTGTTAGGATCTCTCGTTCTTGGAGACTAACATCTATGCCAATGCCTTTTTGAATACACCAAGATTGTAAGGTCTTGATTTCTGGAATCACTAGTGTGTGAAGATCTACTTTTTCGATAAAAAGGTCATTCTCAATAAAGTAAAGACGTTTCTGGTGAAGCTGTTGGTCGAGTAATAAGTGAACTCGTAGCCATTCATGAGTGAGACTTGCCTTTGTTTTTTCATCGGGAATACGGTCAATAATGAGATGCATAGCGGTTAAAGGAGTCTTTACTTCATGAATCCAGGCCAACATCTGGTCCTTCTCGTCTTCTAAGGATAGTTGATGGTGATTGAACTGATTTCTTAGCAATTCGGTTTGTTTATAGACACTTTTTTCTATGATCCCCTCAAAGGGAGTTTCTGCTTGTGGGATCTGAGATAGATCGAGATTGTTCTCCCACTCTTCAATCCCTTTGAAAAAACGAGTCTCCTTTTGATACCTGCTGAAAAGGAAGATCAAGAATAGGAGAAAGGATAAAAATACAATGTATAGAATGGGTTTGAGCGGAATCGCAGAATCGATAAAAGCCACAAATACAATTAAGAGATGGATGAAGAAATAAAAGAGAATCCAACTACGGCGTTCCTTTACGAATACTTTGATCATGAAAGAGATCCCTCTTCGATGGCGATATAGCCCTGTCCTACTTTGGTTTCTATATAGTGGCCAAGCTGTAGCTCATCCAGTTTTTTCCTTAATCGATTGACATTGACTGTTAGTGTATTATCACTAACAAACCGTTCATCATCCCAAAGGCTTTTAATGATGGTCTCGCGGCTCACAATGCTGTTCTTTTTTTCGATTAATATTTTTAAAATGTACATTTCATTTTTCGTCAGCTCGATCGATCCGTTGTTGTTCGTTACTGTATTTTTCTCGTAATCCACCGTAGCACCGCACCATGATTTCAACTCGACTGTGTGATTGCTATAGTTGTAGACTCTGCGTAGAATCGCTTGGATTTTCGCAATTAACACGTCAAAATGGAAGGGCTTTTGAACAAAATCGTCTGCCCCTAGCTGCATGCTCATGACCATATCTGTCGGATGATCACGTGAAGAAAGGAAGATGATCGGCACATTGGAATGGGCTCTGATCAGGCGGCACCAGTGAAAACCATCGTATTTTGGAAGTTGAATATCAATGATGACTAAATCAGGCTTGACCTTCGTAAACTCCTCAAGAACGAGGGCGAAGTCTTGGATCCCGTGAACTTCATAAGACCACTGAGTTAGTCGCTCTTTTATTTCATGAAAAAGACTAGAATCATCTTCAATGAGAAGAATTTTAAACATACATACTGTCACCAACTTTCCTCATCATTGTATCGAAACTACAATCAAAAGAAAAATGTTTATATGTAAAATAATAACAAGTAATAGAATCGTTATAGCTAGTGTCCACCCCACGCGGACAAAAAAGCAAAAGTGTCCACGAAGGGTGACAGACACCCATTTTTATTTTAGGGTTTCTTTTGCTGCGCGTTCTCCAGATTCAATGGCACCCTCCATATAAAGGCGCCATTCCTTAGCCGTTTCCGTCCCCGCCCAATGAATAGGTCCAACAGGGTCTGTTAAAGCGGCTCCATATTCAGTGATCACGCCGGTTGCAAAATGGGCAGCATAGCCTCCTCTTGACCAGGAATCCTCTGCCCAATCCTTCTCATAAACACTGATAGGCTCAAGTGCCTTGCTTCCGAATAAATGGGCAATACAAGCTATAATCTCTTTCCTCCGTGCTTCTTTCGTCAATGGACCCAAACTTCTTGCGTATTTTCCCCCGATCAATGCGGTTAGAACTCCATGAGGCTGGTCTGGTGTGGTGCTATCCATCGTAGCTCGAATCGGTCCGCAATCGTAGTAAGAGCTGCCAGATAATCCATCTTCTCTCCAAAAGGGGGTGTTATATACGATTACTGATTTTATGATCGATCCTTGCCCAACCCGCTGACAAAGCTGTTCGCGAAGTGCAGGCAGTGGGGGATTGTATTGTATTTTTGCGCTGAAAGCAGGAGGGATGGCAACGATGACTTTTTTGCTAGTCCAACACTCGGAATCAGTGTGGACGGTTGCACCACTGTCTCTCCACTCAATTTTTCTTACAGGTTGATTTAAGTAAATTTGATCCTGCATAATTTTAGCCATTCTTAGTGGTAAGGTTTGCGCCCCATTCGTTATCCACATATCTTCTGCAGTCAAAATCTGATCCATTCCACCGGCGGATTGGATGAACCAAAGGATGTCTAAGAAGGAAAATTCGCTAAGCTCAAGGGAGGAAAGTTCTTCACAGAAAATACGGAAGAATGCTTTTCCGTATTTTGAGAACATTTGTCTTTCAATCCAGCTGTCCATAGTTAGCGCATCATACTCTCTCATTAAAGATGAATGTAATAATCCTTCTTTCTGAATAAGCTTCGTTAATTGATGGATCTTCTTTCGAGTTAGAAATAAATCTAGCATTCCTTGTGGTGAAACAGGTGGGGAAGTTTTTGAACTAAGCATGCGCTTGTTATGTAAATCATATATGGTTTTTCCCTGTTTGTATGAAGGGATGGTCTTTATATTGAAAAATTCCAATAAGGACTGTATACGAGGCTGGAATGGAGAAACCCACTGGGCACCAAGATCAATCGTTGAATCTTCATGGGTAATCGTTAATACACGACCTCCAACACGGTTTTGAGCTTCTAAAATAGCAAAGCTTTTTCCATGCTTCCTTAACTCCCATCCAGCAGCAAGACCAGATAGTCCAGCTCCAACAATTACTACATCTACATGATTTAGCACGATGAGTGCCTCCCGTAAAAGATTTAGCTGCTGAAAATAAATATAGGCATCGTGAAAGTATTTTCCCTCTGTTCCTAAAGAAACATGTACATTTTACTGATTATGTGGTCAAATGAATGTACTTTACATGTTGTTTTCATAAAAAGAATACGTTCGGTAAAATGTAGTATTGTAAAGAAATTTTGAAAAGAGGCTGTTTTATGGATTTTACAGATTTCACCTTAAGTGAAGAAATATTGAGTACTTTAGCGAGCCTACAATATCAACATCCAACTGAAGTCCAAAGAAAAATTATTCCTCTTGTCTTAGAGGAGCGGGATGTGATCGTAAAGTCACGCACAGGAAGTGGAAAAACAGCATCCTTTGCCATTCCGATTTGTGAATTGGTTGATTGGACAGAAAATAAACCGCAAGCTCTAGTACTCACCCCTACTCGGGAGTTAGCTGTACAGATAAAAGAAGATTTTATAAATATCGGACGGTTAAAACGAATCAATGCAGTAGAAGTATACGGAAAACAATCCTTTATGTATCAGAAAACGAAACTTAAACAAAAGACTCATGTCGTTGTAGGGACACCAGGTCGACTGCTGGATCATATTCAAAAAGGCACCCTTCTACTCGATCAAGTTCGCTTCCTTGTAATAGACGAGGCTGACGAAATGCTAAACATGGGCTTTATCGAGCAAGTAGAGGCCATTATAGAAGAAATGCCAAAAAATCGAGTGACGATGCTCTTTTCAGCCACTCTTCCTGATGCGGTAAAAAAGCTCGCTCAAAACTATCTGCGCTCACCGTTGGAGGTTGAGATAGAACCTTCAAGCAATACAGGTAACCTAATTGAACATTCCTTGTATTGGGCGGAGGAAGATGAAAAGCTTCAATTATTGCAAAATGTAACGATTATCGAAAACCCGGATAGCTGTATCATTTTTTGCCGGACAAAGGACCGTGTGGATATGGTTGTCGATCATTTAACGAAGCTTGGGTATGATTGCGATAAAATACATGGTGGAATGATTCAGGAAGATCGTCTAGATGTGATGAGTGAATTCAAACGGGGAGAGTTCCGCTACCTGATCGCAACCGATGTGGCTGCCCGCGGGATTGATATTGAAAATATTTCACTCGTGATTAACTTTGATATTCCATATGAAAAAGAGAGCTATGTCCATCGCACGGGAAGAACTGGCCGGGCGGGGATGAAAGGAAAGGCTACTACGTTTGTTACAGAAAGAGAAAAACGACTGTTAGACGAAATTGAGCAGCTCATTGGTTTTCATATTCCACAGAAGGAGAAACCTGCTTCGGGGCAAGTGGAGAGATCACGATCTGCCTTTGAAGAGAAGATTGGTTCAGAGCCGGAGATTAAGCAACTAAAAAGCGAGGAACTCAATAAGGATATCACCAAACTCTATTTTAATGGCGGCAAGAAAAAGAAGCTGCGCGCCGTTGATTTTGTCGGAACCATTTCTAAAATTGATGGTGTTTCTGCACAGGATATCGGAATTATCACGATTCTTGACACCGTCTCTTATGTAGAAATCTTGAATGGCAAAGGGGCACAGGTATTGTCCGAAATGAAACATACAACGGTAAAAGGGAAACAATTAAAGGTTCATATAGCCAGAAGATAAGCACTTCTTAATGAACTGCACCCCAATTGTTAGACACTAATCTAACAATGAGGGGTGCAGTTTTTTATATGACTAAATTTACATCAGAAGATAAATTATTAGCTGTTAAACGCTATCTAGAGGGACAAGGTAGTCATGCTAACATCGGAGAATCAATAGGGGCAAATAAAAGTGTAGTTATGAACTGGGTTAGGCAATATGAACAAAACGGTGCTGAAGCATTTACTAAATCCTATACAAGTTACTCCGCGCAGTTTAAACTAGACGTACTTAACTATATGAATGATAATGGGACGTCACCAAATGAAACAGCGGCTATTTTTAGGATTTCATCTCCTGGTTTAATCCGTAAATGGAGATTGCAATTCGAGTCAGAAGGAGTGGACGCCCTTCAATCCAAAAAAAAGGGGCGTTTAACTATGAAGAAGAAAACTAAGAAAGCTATACCTGTTGAAGGATCTGTAGAAGCACTACAAGAAGAAATAGAACGGTTACGTATGGAGAATGCATACTTAAAAAAGTTGAATGCCTTAGTTCAGAACAAGGAAGCATTACAAAGCAAGACAAAGCGAAAGTAGTGTATGAACTAAGGAATGAATTTCCATTAAAAGGTTTACTTAAATTAGCAGATATTCCACGTAGTACATACTATTATTACGTGAAGCTATTTAGCCGACCAGACAAAGATATAGAATTAAAAATCATGATTCAAGCAATCTATCATGATCACAAAGGGCGATATGGTTATCGTCGTATTAAGGATGAGCTAAAGAACCAAGGACATAACGTTAATCACAAAAAAGTCCAACGCCTCATGAAAGAGTTAGGGCTAAAAAGTATTGTTCGAATGAAGAAATATCGTTCTTATAAAGGGAAGGTTGGTAAGATAGCACCCAATATACTTGACCGTAACTTCAAGGCTGAAAGCCCGAATGAAAAATGGGTTACAGATATTACTGAGTTTAAATTGTTTGGTGAAAAGCTGTACTTGTCACCGATGTTAGATTTATTTAATGGAGAAATTATAGCCTATACTATCGAATCAAAACCAAGATATTCTCTTGTATCAAAGATGTTGAAAAAGGCATTTGAAAGACTGACAGATGGACACAAATTACTAATCCACTCAGACCAAGGCTGGCATTATCAGATGCCCCAATATCAAAAAGCTTTAAAAGAAAATGAGATTACACAAAGTATGTCACGTAAGGGAAACTGTTACGATAACGCAGTAATAGAGAACTTTTTCGGCATTCTAAAATCGGAATTTTTATATACTCAAGAGTTTGAAAGTGTAGAACATTTTAAAATTGAATTAGAAGAATATATTGATTACTACAATAACAAAAGGATTAAAGCCAAATTAAAAGGTCTGAGTCCGGTACAATACCGGACTCGGACTCAGACCTTAAGAGTTGCCTGATGAAATAAATGTCTAACTTTATGGGGTCACTTCATTAAAGAGGTGCTTTTTTAATTGGAAAAAAGAACAAAACCCCATTGACAGAATATAACTCTTACTTTAATATTATCATTATCAATAATGATAATAAAAACAAGGGGGGATTTACGATGATTAGCAATGCAACAATCTTAAGCATGGTCGCAGTTATTATTTTTTCCATTCTTCTATTTACTAACGCCATTCTAATAACAAAAAAACAGGTAGGAATTTCACTCAAGCCGTTAATAATAGGTAGCATCGGGTTTGTTATTATCACTCAAGTATTAGAGAAACTTCTTCATGTTGCAGCCATAACCAATTTTCCAAACTATGCGGAACATCCATGGTTATTTGGATTATACGGCGGTTTTGCGGCAGGGATATTTGAGGAAGTAGGGCGCTATATCTTATTTATCTGGCTGTTGAAAAAATATCAGGATTACAAAGGTGGGCTGTCTTTCGGGGTAGGCTGGGGTGGCATTGAAGCCGTAGTTATTGCCCTTTCAACGGTTGTACCATTCCTTCTCTTTGCAACGATGATCAATGCAGGTACATTTGATGCCTCTATCGGAGCTAGTCTTCCGAGTGATCAAGCAGCAACCATTAAAGAAACATTATTAAATCAAGGAGTTTCTCACTACCTATGGGGAATACCAGAGCGTTTCTTTGCTCTCTTTATGCAAATCGCTTTCACTTTACTTGTTTTACTAGCGGTCATTAAAAAGAAGTTCCAATACGTACTGCTCGCAATTATCGCTCATGCGGCAATTGATTTTCCTTTAGCCTTCTACCAAACTGGATACATCAAAAGCTTATGGATTATTGAGTTGTACATTGCCTTCATCGGAGTTCTATCTTTCTTCATTATAAAAAGATTAAGAAAATTGCTGATTGGGTAAAAATACCTGAGACAAAAGTTGGTTTTAATAAAGTATAATAAAAGAAAAACTGTAAAAGGCAAACTTCTCCGAAAGGGAAGGACGCAAAGCCGTGAGCCTAATCGCTTGATCTAGCGAATGGTTGTCAGGTTGCCAGGTCTCATTTTGTGAGCCTCGGCTGGCAGAATGGGGGAACTTGAAATGAAAAAGCTAGTAGTATCAATGATTGTTGTGTTGCTTTTTTCAATAGGAGGCTTTGGATCAAAAATGAGTGCTTCTACTGTAGATCGCTCCACCTGGCTATGGAATCCGTGGGAAATTGTTAGTGATGAAGAGGGAACAATAAGCTTTCTCGAACAAAAGCAAATCAACAAAGTCTATGTACAAATCGATCGTGATATCCCAATGAATGTGTACCGTAGCTTTACTACGAAGGCATCAGTAAAAGGGATAAAAGTATATGCTCTAGACGGAGCACCAAGCTGGGTAGCTCCAAAAGGATATCGAAATCAAGATGCGTTAATGAACTGGTTAAAAACCTATCAAGCTGGGTCAACCGCTTCTCAAAAATTTACGGGTATTCATTTAGATGTAGAGCCTTACTTATATAGCGGTTGGAATACGAAACGAGCGGCAACTGTTAAAAGTTATCAAGAATTAATAACTAAAGCGAGTGCCTCTGCTGACACATTAAAACTACCTCTTGAAGCCGACCTGCCATTCTGGTTTGATGAAGTGTCTTACAACAATACGTTTGGCAAAGGAAATCTAGCAGAGTGGGTTATTACAAAAACGAATAGTGTAACGATTATGGCCTACCGTGATACCGCCCCAGCTATCATTGAAATCGTCAAAAATGAAATAGCCTTTGCCGGCAAACACAATAAGGCATTAGTCATCGGTGTAGAAACAGGTGCAACAGACGAAGGCGATATAATTTCCTTTTTTGAAGAAGGGGAAGCCTACATGAATGAGCAGCTTGATTTGGTTGCCTCCCATTACGGAACCACTCTTGGATATAAGGGACTGGCAATCCACCATGTGGGAAGCTGGAAAACCATGAAATAAAGAACAAAAGAAAGCACTCAAAGAGTGCTTTTTTGTTCATATTCAGTCCTTTTTCTTACCTAAAAAACATCATATACTTTGTTTAAAGCTTGGAAACAGGGAGGGCTCTGTTTATGAACCTGAAACATTTACAATATTTTCGTGTGCTAGCCAAAACACAGCATTATACAAAAGCAGCCGCTCAGCTATATATCACACAACCAAGTCTTAGCCAGGCAATCGGCGAGCTTGAAAAAGAATTAAGTATCAAGTTATTTGAAAAGGTTGGTCGAAATATTAAGCTGACCAAATACGGCCACTATTTTTTAACCTATGTGGAAAATGGATTAGAGGAGCTTGAAAAGGGTGAAAGGAATCTTCAAAAGCTCACCAATGCCAATACGGGTATCATTGACTTAGCATTCATTTTCTCCTTAGGAGCCGATTTTGTCCCATCGATTATTCAGTCTTTTATGGAAGAAAATGAGGGCGGACAAGTAACCTTTTCTTGTATTCAAGGAACCACACAGAATATCATCCAAGGCTTAAAGGAAGAAAATTATGACCTTGCTTTTTGTACGTATGCGGAACATGAACCAGAAATTGATTTTATTCCATTAATGAAGAGAGATATTGTACTCATCACTCATAAAGATCATCCGTTAGCATCCAAGGATTCCGTGGAATTAATGGATATTGCTGAGGAAAAATTCATTTGTTTTAACAAGAAAAGTCTATTTCGTCCCGTAATCGATCAATTATTTACGGATGCCGGGATCACTCCATATATATCTTGTGAAGTAGCAGAAGATACGGCATTGGTGGGCTTAGTGGCAGCCAAACAAGGAGTGGGAATCCTTCCGCGATCCTCCACCTTAGACCTGTTTGACATTAAAGTTCTACCTTTTCAGGAGCCGCTCCCAGAACAAATTATCTACATGGCGAGTGTAAAGAATCGTTACCTATCACCTGTAGTGGAAAAGTTTAAAAGTTATATTGAAAGAAATTCACTTAACTAAGACTCTTTTTTTTATTTTTCATAGGGTAAGCCTATAGATCTCACCAAAAAACCGATTGGTATTTATGGATTGTCTGTTTTAGAATAGTCGTATAAACAAGTTTGTGAAATAATGAGCAAGAGGAAGAGGGAATCTATGATGAAAAAGGTGCTTATGCTAAACGGTGTGAATCTTAATATGTTTGGAAAACGTAATCCGAAGGTGTATGGAACGATTACCCTAGATGAAATTAATGAAAACATGAAAAAGTTAGCAGAAGAGTTAGATCTAGAACTTGAAACATTCCAAACGAACTGTGAGGGAGAGATGGTAGATCGCATTCATCAAGCCTATCGTGAAAAAGTCGATGCAGTGATTATTAATGCTGGTGCCTGGACCCACTATAGCTACGGAATTCGCGATGCTTTAGATATTTTAGAAGTACCGTTTATTGAGATTCATATGTCTAATATCCATGCAAGAGATGAATTTAGACATCGTTCTGTATTTGCAGAAATTGCTCAAGGTCAGATTAGCGGTTTTGGATGTGACAGTTACTTATTAGGGTTAAGAGCCGCAAAAACACTTATTGATGAAAAGCAATTACAAGAAGCTTAAAAAAAAGCTAGCAGGCCAATAACTAAAGGGTTCCGTTTTTTGGGTACTTTATTAATTAAAATACACAAGACAAGACGTATGAATTTGCATACGTCTTGTAGTAATTAACATGATTAAGTATTGTACAATTAAAACTGGTCGATAAAAAGCTGCTGATTCCCACATTTAGGTTTAAGAGGGTCCGCACTTATCAGTTGAGGGATCAGGTTAAGCACCCGAGCTGAAAAATAGACGGAGAAATTCCGATTAATTAGTAATTGTTATTAAAAAAAGCTTAAATAAACGGAGAGATTCCGCCTAATGGCTCAAAAAATCCCAAAATAGGAGATTTTGCTTTGCATAAGCGGAAAACCTCCCCTTATTTACCTCCGAAATCCGCTCCATTCTGCATCTAACCGGAAATTCTCCGCTTATTATGCTAGTTACTCGATTAAGGCCAAGACAAAGGGACCCATGACCTGCTAGCTTTGTTATTGAAGATACGAACGTAGTTGTTGTAGTTTTGCTTTTCCAAAGTGATCCTCTAAGGTTCTTACTGCACTTTCCACTACAAACTGCCTCTTTTGGCTAGGCTGCAAAAGCTCCTCTAAGATGAAATCGAGCAGCTCGATATATTTCACAGAGTCAGTCATATGCATGCTCTCTTTTTTTAGACTCATAATTTCAAGTGTAAGTTGTTCTTGATAAGATTTATCTTTCTTATGACAAGTTGGAGACCAATCATCCAACAGTTCCGGTGAAAGAAGTTGCTCACCGGTTTCCCCTACATTCTTCATTAGTGCCAAAAGTCGATTAACACTATATCTTACTACCCGTTCAGGATTGCTCTTTAAGCTATTCGCCATTCTCTCATACTTAAGGTTATGGTGGAAAATAGCGGTAAACATAATGGCAGCATCAAGAAGATAGGGTTTCATGCTCTCGCCAAAAATTTCATGAAAGCGTTCGTATACCCAACGTAACATTCGCAACTGAAAATCACTAATAAACTTTTTTAACTCAGAATCATTTAAAAATAGCACTTCTTCATATAAAGGTATAAGATTACTTGCTCGATTGGTCTTCACTTGCAATTCCATTTGCTTGATGAACACTTCGATATCTGACGGGTCTTTTCCGATTAAAAGTTCGTTTCTTTCATGTTCAAACTTTTTTTGGATCACTCGGAAAATGGCCATGAGTAGCTCGTTTTTTGAAGAAAAGTAATTATAAAAGGTTCCTTTAGATATACTACTAAAATCTAATATGTCTTGAATGGAAGTTGCTTGAAATCCCTTTTCTACAAAAAGCTGGTGGGCTGTATTAATAACGTGTTGCTTCCGATCATTCATTGTATCACCCGAATTAGTATTTGGACTCACTGTATAAAAGTATAGTAACTTATTTTTCTGAAGGTTACAAACCCATTATTTAGCTGTGTTTTTTCATTGCAATTTTTATACTCAGGGTATAATATATGTAAAGTGTATAACAGAAGTACATTTTATTGGACTTATAGTATAGGAGGAACATACATGGCTGAAAAACAAGATAAACGGCCGCCATACGGGATTATTGGAGTTCTGTTAATTGGGGCTTTCATCACGTTTTTAAATAACACCTTATTAAATATTGCTTTGCCATCCATCATGAAGGATTTAGAGGTAGAAGCTGCCACGGTTCAATGGTTAACTACTGGCTTTATGCTAGTTAACGGGATATTAATTCCGGCTACTGCCTTCTTAATACAGAAATATTCAGTTCGAAATTTATTTTTAGTCGCCATGAGTTTATTTACAATTGGTACTTTAGTGGCTGGTGTGGCTCACGAATTTCCGATTCTTTTAGCTGGACGTATGCTTCAAGCATCAGGATCTGCCATTATGATGCCATTGCTTATGAACGTCATGCTCGTTAGCTTTCCAATTGAAAAAAGAGGAACAGCGATGGGGGTTTTTGGCTTAATCATCATGTTTGCCCCTGCCATTGGTCCAACATTATCAGGGTGGATTATTGAACACTATGATTGGAGAATGCTTTTCCACTTTATTACCCCTATTTCAGTAATAGTGGTATTAATCGGTTTCTTCCTATTAAAAGATAAGAAAGAAAAGAGCAATCTTCGTTTAGACTTTTTCTCATTAGTTTTATCAAGTATTGGTTTTGGTGGGATTCTTTACGGCTTCAGTTCGGCAGGAAGCAAGGGGTGGGACAGTCCGCATGTGTATCTGGCTATTGCAGTCGGTTTCATTTCGCTAGTAACTTTTATTTTAAAACAAATAAAGCAAGACAATCCGTTGTTAAACTTTAAAGTGTTTAAATACCCCATGTTTGCCTTGTCATCTTCTATATCCATGGTAACAAACATGGCATTATTCTCAGGAATGATCCTTATTCCCATTTATGTTCAAACGATTCGTGGAATTTCTCCACTAGACGCTGGGTTAATGCTCCTACCAGGTGCCATCGCCATGGCGATTATGTCTCCTATTACCGGGAGACTGTTTGATAAATTTGGTGGGCGAGTATTGGCGCTAATTGGTTTAGGAATCACGGTAATCACCACGTATGAGTTTAGTCAGCTAACGGTAGACTTAAGCTATACGCACTTAGTCATCCTTTACACAGTTCGAATGGTTGGGATGTCATTTGTTATGATGCCTGTTTCAACAAACGGATTAAATCAACTTCCGACGCGTTTCTATCCACATGGTACGGCAATGAACAATACGTTAAACCAAGTGGCTGGGGCAATCGGAACCGCATTACTAGTTACGGTTATGTCCAATCGTACAGAAACACACGCCAAAGAATTGGCTGACGAAGCGATGAAGACGGCTGCAAGTCAAGGAGCAGGAGCCGCACAGCCAACTGCTGAAATGATCGCTCAAATGAAAGAGCAGATTATGATGAAGGCGATGCTCGAAGGAATTAATGATGCATTCCTAGTAGCTACAGGGATTTCAATTGTCGCCTTCATCCTCGCATTCTTTATCAAACGCGCCACACAAGCAGAGGATCCAATCGAAGGAAAAGAAGTGTCAAAGGTTGTACCGGCAAAGCTAGCTGAAAATTAATGCTCGTATCTGAAGGGGACCCTCGAAATTGAGGGTCTTTTTTTAAAATAGCAAGTAAAGTGTTAGAATCGCAAATAAATTTTTCGAATCGCAAATAAAATCCCGGAATCGCAAATAAAATCTCAGAATCGCAAATAAATTTTTTAAATCACAAATAAAATCCCAAACTAATCTACTAATCCTCCTAAAAAAATACCAAAATCCATTCAGAAATGCCCTTTCATCCCTTAGTTTCCACTCCATTTATTGCAAAAAGAATCGAAACAGTGCCGAAAAAAACAATCTCTTCAAATCCATTCCGAGATTCCGCCTGCCCCTAAAGTCAACAACAATATTTTACCAAATCCAAGATTTTATACTTGCGTATCTACTAAACTACCGTTACTATTAAGTTTGTATTAAATCTAGATATGGATATACATAAGTGAAAACTCAACTATATATTGTGTTGTTGCCTTAAGATAAGATGCCGTACGGCTTAATAGGGAATCTGGTGAAAGACCAGAACTGCCCCCGCAACTGTAAATGCTGACAAAATGAACAAGCCACTGTGAAGATTGCTTACGAGATGTAGGTGCCTAATGGGAAGGGTTCAAAGTAGAGTGAAGCATAAGTCAGGAGACCTATCTTACTTAAGATGTTTCAACTTCTTCGGGGATTTGGGAAGATGAAACGATGGCGACAGAAGACAAAAAGTATTTTTGCCTGTTTGTCTTTTGCTGAAATCGTTTCATCCGCTCAAGGAACCACTTGAGCGGATTTTTATTTTCAGGAGGGACGATCATGACAGTAGTAGATGTACATGAAGATTATAAATCGGTGTTAAGAGCGATTGAAGAGTGTTCTTCAACTTATCAATTAGACGCCACTGAGATGACAAAAATGGTAAATGAATTAGAGGCAGCAAAAAAAGAAGTGAGCCAACAAGCTTTATTTTATTCTTTAAATAAAATCGCGATGGACCAGCCAGATTGGACATTTGTTGCCGCGCGCATATACTTAACCGAATTATACAAACAAGCTTCGCAAAATCGAAACTACGATTCATCACATACATATGGGAACTTTTACGATTTGCTAGAAACGTTAACAGAGAAAGGGATCTACTCTCCTAAACTGCTGCAAATGTATACAGAGGGAGAAATTAAAGAATTAGCGGACACAATCAGTCCTGAACGAGATAAGCTTTTCAACTATATTGGTCTGTTTTTATTTGCTGATCGTTACCTTGCAAGAGATCATGATAGAAATGTATATGAGTTACCGCAAGAAAGATTCATGGTTATTGCGATGACCATCATGATGAATGAATCTAAAGGCAAAAGACTAGAGTTAGTAAAAGAAGCCTACTGGGCCCTTAGTCATTTATATATGACGGTAGCCACACCAACATTATCAAATGCAGGCAAGAACTTTGGTCAGCTGTCCTCTTGTTTTATCGACACAGTCGATGATTCGCTTGACGGCATTTATTTGAACAATTGGGATATCGCTCGCTTAAGTAAAGAAGGCGGTGGCATCGGGATTTATTACGGAAAGGTTCGCGCGCTAGGTTCCGATATCAAGAGGTTTAAAGGAATGTCCTCTGGAGTCGTACCTTGGATCCGCTTGATTAATGATACAGCCGTAAGTGTTGATCAATTAGGTCAAAGACAAGGGGCGGTTGCCATTTACTTAGATATATTCCATAAAGACGTAATGAATGGCTTTCTTGAACTAAAGACCAATAATGGGGATGAGAGAAGAAAGGCTCATGACATTTTCACAGGAGTTACCATCCCTGATTTATTTATGGAAAAACTTCAAGAGAAAGATGAAAACGGCAGAAGTATTGGAGAATGGCATACATTCTGTCCGCACCAAGTGAAGCAGCTGATGGGCTGGAAGGATGAGAGTGGGAACCCGCTTGGGCTTGAAGATTTTTATGATGAAAAAGATCGAAAGTATTTTACAGAAAAATACGAAGAAGCTGTGAATCAGCCACTCTTACCAAGAAAAACCTACCGTGCGATGGATATTATGGCCCGAATAATGGTGGCTCAGCTAGAAACAGGTACACCTTACATGTTCTATCGAGATGAGGTGAATCGTCAAAATCCAAACAAGCGTGCAGAAGGACGAACATCTATCTACTGCAGTAATTTATGTACAGAAATCGCCCAAAACATGTCGAGTACAACGATTGTAAAAGAATACAAGGACGAAGATGGCAATCTAGTAATCGTGAGAAAGCCCGGAGAATTTGTTGTATGTAATCTCTCATCGATCAACCTGGCAAAGGCTTATGGTGCTAATGAGCTGGAACGATTAATAGCGATTCAAGTGCGGATGCTAGACAATGTTATTGATCTGAATACCATTCCAGTTGGACAAGCCGAGTTAACGAATCAAAAATATCGAGCGGTCGGCTTAGGGACGTTCGGGTGGCATCATCTGTTGGCCTTACAATCGATCCATTGGGAATCAGAAGAAGCGGTCCAGTTTGCTGATGAACTATACGAAAATATTGCTTATTACACGATTCGAGCATCTATGGAGCTTGCCAAAGAAAAAGGTGCCTTCAGTCAATTTGAGACGTCTGAATGGGCTACAGGAAGATATTTCGAGCGGAGAAATTACACGTCCGACCGTTGGAGTGAGTTAAAAGAACAAGTAAAGGCAAACGGTATTCGTAATGGCTGGCTGATGGCGATTGCTCCAAATTCGTCGACTGCAAAAATTGGTGGCTCAACTGACGGAATTGATCCGTTGTACGCAGTGGAATATGCGGAGGAAAAGAAGAACTTTAAGTTCAAGGTAACCGCACCTGACTTGAACCATCGCACATACACGTACTACCGAAGAGCAAGGCATGAGTTAGACCAAGTTTGGAGTATTCGTCAAAACGCAGCACGTCAGCGTCATATTGATCAGTCTATCAGTTTTAACTTGTATGTGAGACACGATATAAAAGCAAAAGACTTGCTCCATTTACACGTAGAAGCTTGGAAGCAAGGGTTAAAAACGACGTATTACGTAAGAAGTACTTCGCAGTCAGAGATTGAAGAATGTGAAGCTTGCCATAGCTAAGCTTGAAAGGAGAAGGGACCATGTCAATCAATGCCCCATTAAATAAAATCAAACTGTTGAACCCAACCTACCCTAATCGTTCAACAGGTATTATTAACGGACAATCTTCTGGTCTATTAAACTGGAATGATATCGCCTACCCACAAATGTATGATCTGTATCAAACATTGCTGTCTAATTTTTGGAAGGCACAAGAAATCAATATGCAAGATGATATTAAACAATGGGATTCATTATCTTCGCACGAAAAGGATATCTTTTTACGGGTCAATACGCAGCTTGCCTCCCTGGATAGCCTTCAAACGCCAACGATGAGTCAAGTTCTAGACTATGTGTCCGATTCAAGCTTCAAGGCCATCTTTGCGGTCATTGCTCAACAGGAGGCCGTTCACAATGAATCGTACTCGTATATATTAAGTTCATTAGTTCCTGTTAGTGAACAAAATGCGCGCTTCAATCAGGCAAAGGATGATCCGATCGTTCAAAAAAGAAATCAGCTTATCTTGGATGCGTATGAAAAATTCCGTTCACATCCATCAGCTCAAAACCTCTATGAACTAGCCATTAACTCAATTATTTTAGAAGGAATCTATTTCTATGCGGGATTTGCCTTTTTCTATAATCTAGCACGTCAGCAAAAAATGCTTAAAACTAGTACGATGATTAGCTATATTCAAAGAGATGAGATGCAGCATGCGTATTTCATTTCTCAGTTTGTTCGTATTATGTTAACGGAAAATCCAGAGCTAAATAATGAGGCAAACATTCAATATGCGTATGATCGCATCAAAGAAGCGGTGGATCTTGAGAAGGAATGGGCGGGAGAAATATTAGCGGAGATCAACGGAATTGACCTAGAGGAGTTC
Organism: Bacillus coreaensis; assembly: GCF_050586445.1. Taxonomy (NCBI): domain Bacteria; kingdom Bacillati; phylum Bacillota; class Bacilli; order Caryophanales; family Bacillaceae; genus Bacillus; species Bacillus coreaensis. The sequence continues at coordinate 36,639 of NZ_JBOCCY010000012.1, read as the reverse complement.
GGACAATATGTGGAGTATTTGGCCAATAAAAGACTTCGACAATTGGGTCTGGATCATCTTTATGGTGATCGTGACAACGTGATGCCATGGATTCAAGTGTTTAGTGACGAAATGATCAATGACACCAAATCAGACTTTTTTGAACAGAAATCCCGTACCTATACAAAGGTGACGCAGTCCAATGGCTTTGACGAATTATAAGGGGAAAATAGCGATTGTTTATTCATCTGTCACGGGGAATACGGAAGAACTTGTTCGTATGGTAGCAGGCTGCTTTCAAACGCGATCTGTATCTACAGACTTGTTTCTAGTAGAAGATTTTCTCCTCGCTAACATCCACGACTATGATGGATTGGTCATTGGAACCTATACGTGGGGCAATGGAGAGATCCCAGAAGAAATGACGCCTTTGTATCAGGAAATAGAACAGCAAAATGTTCGGGAACTTGCCACGGCTGTGGTTGGAACAGGCGATTCCTTTTATCCTTCTTTTTGTGGAGCGGTGGATGAATTTAGGGATATGCTCTATGTGCAGACCTCCTTAGTGGCCACCTTAAAAATAGAATTACAGCCACAGCTTAAGGATTATAGAAAATGTGAAAAATTAGCTGAGTTATTAATAGAAAGAATTCAAAGTCAAACTTATAGTACAGTGTAAAAAGGATTTTTAAATGTTTACTAGATGTACAATTTGGGTATAAAGGAAGGTCTCTTTCATTTATGGCTCAATAACAGATAGGTAGAGGGACTGCATTTGCTGAGGCAGTTCCTTCTTTGTGTGTTTTTTTATAGACAAATGCGAATACAATTATTTACTATTATATGTATATACCTATGGATAAGAATGAAAGTTTTGTTTGAAAATACCATTCTTTGTTAAGATAAAGAGTGAGGGTAATCGGGATTTCCTTATCGATCATATACAATCTTCCTACTCTTTTAGAATGCTTAAAAGAACTCAATCAGTTAGACTATAATCCTGAAATTATTGTAGGAGGGAGAATCACATCCTTGTATCAATTATATAGTTATTGTCCAAGTAACGTTGTCGTGATAGAGGGTTTATACCATCTACGTTCGTGGCTTAAAGAGAACAAGATATGTGAAAGAGTATATGTATATAATTGAAAAATCATTCCAAACCTTCCCGTTTCCATTTTTTGTGGTGGAACAAGATTTTACTATTATAGGAGTTTCAGAAGAGACGCAACTCCAATTTCCTAATGCAAGGAGCTTTCTTGAACTTGTTGATTTAGGAAGTAGGAAGAAAGCGGAACGATTCTTAAAACCAGTATTCGCAAAAACAAAGGTAGAACTGAATTTAGTCAGAAAGGATTTCAATCTTACTTTATTCGATGTGTATACCCAGTGGGAAGATGAAAATCGTTTATATGTGTTTTGTATAGAAAAACAGGAAAGTATTCAGCAAATACAAACCATCATTCGAAAGTTAGAAACTCAACTAGAGAGTGAAAATCTTACGTTGCTTGAGAAACAAGAACAGCTTGAAGCCACCTTAAAAAGGATGGAGCAAGTGGTTATGAAGCATGATAACCTTTCAAGCCTTGGGAATATTGCTTCTATTATAGCCGGAGATTTGAAAAAACCATTAGTAAGTATTCGGGGCTTCCTTCAATTGCTAAAGCCTTATCTAATAGAGACCGGTAAAGACCATTATGCCGATATTGCACTTGAAGAAGTAGATTATGCAAATAATTTAATCTATGAATATGTTAGTTCTACTCGACCAACAGCTCCTAATAAACAGCAAGTAAATATACAAAAGGTATTAATGGAAGTGATTCAAACTTCTCAAAAAGAAGCCTTGAAAATAAATTGTGAAATCAAGTATGTGAAGGAACAAATACTCCCTGTTCAGGAACTAGATCAAAAGCAAATGAAAAAAGTAGTGCTAAATTTGATTCGAAATGCGATGGATGCGATCCAGGCTAGTAAAAACAGAGGGAAAGGGAGCATTATTCTAAGAACAAAACTTAATGAAAATACCATTGAGATCTCTGTAAAAGATAATGGTTCAGGTATGGAAGAGGAAACGATAAAAAGAATTTTCACTCCTTTTTTCACCACAAAAGAAAGAGGAGCAGGAATCGGGCTATCAGTATGTCAAAAAATAGTAGAAAATCATGGTGGAATTATTGAGGTATCGAGTAAACCTGGGGAAGGTACAACCTTCATTGTTGCTCTACCTTTATTATAAATGACTTACGTAAGGGAGAAGAAACAATCTAATAGTATTTACGCTGCATGATTAAAAAATCCTAACTAGTACATTCTTTCGGATTGCAGCAAGTTAATGGAAAAAGGGGTATAGTAAGTTTTGAAAATATCAGACAAAGAGTTGATGGATGCTTATGCTGCAGCATTGAAGTTGGCTTTAGATCATGAATTTATACAGTTGTTAGAGGAAGAGATAGACAAAAGAAATTTAAGACATTTAGTAGAGAACTATTTCATTGAGCAGTGATTGACCTTTGGCCAAATACTATTAGATAGATAAGAAATCTTTAGGAGCAGGTTTGGCAGGTTAAAATAATGAGAAGTAAGGGCGATCCTATATATTTGCAGGAGCAAACCTTTAAGGGAATCCGCTAATTTTCGTTCATAGGGGATAGGGAATTGACAGAAACTTACTTGGAATTATATGCGATGGATAAAGAACTATTGTTTGAGGCATTTACCCATGCGCCATTAGGAATGGTGTTGGTGGGAATAAATGGGAGGATTGTGAAAACAAACTCGTCCTTTTGTCGTTTTACGGGATATTCAAATGAAGAAATGGTTCAATTAGGGCTAAGGTATTTATTATATGAAGAAGACTATGTAACGATAGATTCAAATTATCGAAAGTTACTAGCTGGAGAGAAAGATTCTTTTCAATTAGAAAAGCGGTTTGTACATAAGAATGGTGAAGTAATTTGGGGTTCAATCAGTGCCCACAAGGTGAGTACGTCTCAAGCAGATTATATTATTGGCCAAGTGGTCGATATCACATCTAGTAAACAGATGGAACCAGAAATGGAAAGGCTTAAATCCCAGTTAAATTCTTTTATGGATCATCATTTAGATCCAATTTTGATTTTCGATGAAAAAGGGATTTTAACAAAAGCAAATTCGGCGTTTGAAGAAGAGTTTGGTTGGAATCTTCAGGAATTAATCGGGGTTAAAATGCAAGATGTGAGATTTTTAGCAGATGAAGAAGAGAAGTTAAAGGAAAAGGTCCTTCGTGGAGAATGTGTGGAAGGGTACGAAACATCTATAAAGAAGAAAAATGGAATGGCGATGGATGTAATGCTCACAAGCTTTCCGATTAAAGACCATCAGGGAATCAAAAACGGAATCGCTGTTAGTTTTCGTGATCTAACAGACCGGAAACAAGCAGAAGAACTAATGATTCAGTCGGAAAAACTGTCTATTGCCGGACAATTGTCAGCAGCTATTGCACATGAAATTCGAAATCCTATCACGGCTATCAAAGGCTTTTTAAAGCTCTTACAAAACTCCAATGAAAAACAGCTATATTATGAAATTGTAGAATCAGAAATAGCCCGAATTGAACTGATATTAAGTGAATTATTATCACTTGCAAAGCCACAAAAAAACAATTTTAAAGAGACCGATTTACGCTTAACCTTAAAGCAATGTATTTCACTGTTAGATGCAGAAGCGAATTTGAAAAGTGTTCAGGTAGATTTTAAGCACCAGAGTCATCTACCAAATATTCATTGCGATGAGAACCAAATAAAGCAAGTGTTCATTAATTTTATGAAAAATTCTTTTGATGCCATGCCTGACGGAGGCAATTTACATATTGAAATGGAAAATTGTATGCTCACTTCTAGTATAACCATTCGTTTCAAAGATACTGGCTGTGGAATACCGAAAGAAGTTCTATCCAAGATCGGGCAGCCCTTTTATACAACGAAAGAAACGGGAACGGGCTTAGGGTTTATGGTGAGTAAAAATATTATTGAAGGCCATAGTGGCACCGTACATATCTCAAGTGAAGTAAATGTAGGAACAACCATTGAAGTCGTTTTACCAAGCTTAAGTAACATACAATAACCTCATCCAAAGGTGGATGAGGTTATTATTTTTATCCAGTATAAGCGATGATTCCTTCGTTGTCGTCTAAATGTAGCTTGATAGGAGCATAGGGATCTCTTCCTAAATACTCATCGATCCAGAGGCGTAACGCTTCAATTAAATTTGCAGTGATAAGCACTTGTTTTCGATCATCTACAAACACTTCAGCAGAAAAGCCGTAATCATCGTCATACATAAGCTCTACTTCGACTGCTTCAGGGTTTATTTGCTTTTTTTTAGCGATATAAACACAAATAGCATTAATAATCTCTTGTTCAGAAATAATTAACTTCTCCATGGGTTTGTGTTCTCTTGCTTCTTTTTCTTTTTAAGAGCGGTAAAAACCATGCGAATGATACTAATTAAGGCGATAATAGCAAACACATTTACCATGAATCCAAGGATGGAACCTAAGATTCCCATGTTTGCAAATAGACTACCAAATAATAGACCCGCAAGCCCACCAAGCATAAGCCCCTTCATCAGACCGCCGGAGAAGAACCCCTTATTTGCTGTTGTTGAAGACTTTGTCGTTGTGGAATCTGATTTTTTATTTTGAAAGAATGAATTGTTGTTATTGGTTGTTGTATTTGAATTATTGTTGAAGCTTTTCTTTCCTGATTTATACGATTTTGCTTCCACTGTCGTAGTGGTGTCTTGGAATACAATGTTTCCAACTGGTGAAAAAATGAGTGCTGCCATTAGCAAAGCTGATAGTAACTTTTTCATTCCTTTTGTTTTCCCCCTGTAATGTATATTTCTACTACTCTATTGTATACGAGTGAGAGAAGAAAGGGTTTCATTTTTATAAAAAAAATAGAATGGAAAGTGGTTCCATTCTATGATTAAGAAATTAGGATGCTTTTGTTTCTACTAGATGAGATTGAACAGGCTTCTTTTCGAAAGTTCCGAGTAGCCATCCATTAGCTGTTCCTACTAAAGCAGGAGTAATCCACTCGAGACCAACAGAGGCAAATGGTAATACCTTTGCCACCGATTGTAAAAATCCTAGGTTTACATAAACGAGTGAGAGAAGAACGTCAGGGACAAGTGCTGCCTTTAATGTATATTTGGTTAATTGTTTCTTATCTTTAATTCCCCTTTGCTTAATCGCAGCTTGCTTGATCCTCGCTGCCATCCGGTGCAGCAAGTTGAATATGATCAATTTTTAAAAATGAAAAGTTCATACAATCGGTCCTTTCGGTGTTTGATAGTTTAAGTGTAGGAAGAAAGTGGTAATAAGTACAATATGGAAATATTATGATTGGGGATAAGGGGAGCTTATAGGTTTGGAAGGGGACAGGTTTTGTGGGTGTAATTAAATGATCAGGATCGCAAATAAAATCTGGGAATCAAAAATAATTTCCAGGATCGCAAATAAAATCTGGGAATCGCAAATAAATTTCCAGGATCGCAAATAAAATCTGGGAATCGCAAATAAATCGCCAGAATCACAATCAATCTATTAAAAATCCATTTAAAACCATCGATAATTCGTTGCGAAGGGTCAAAACTCCCCTATAAGTGAAAAAACTCCCGCCACCATGCGGGAGTTCAGTCTATTTCATCTGAAAATACGTATCTAGTACCCTGCGCCCGATGGTTAAGTTCGGAGAGGGACCTGTGTCTCCTGTATACACCCAGGGAACAATGACGGCCATGGCTACCTCCGGGTTACTTGATGGGGCGTAGCTGACTAAGCTAACATTCATCACTTCAGGTGGTGCATTCTTTGGATACTGATCGCGGTCCGGCCCGTCGTAGAAGGATTGAGCGGTACCTGTTTTTCCTGCAGGGCTATAAGGGGCAGAACCGAAAGCTTTAGCTCCTGTTCCGGAGGTCATCACTCGGCGGAAGCCGGTTTGAACTCGTTCGACCCATTCATCCTTCATGCTTACACGATTTAAGATATTTGGTTGGATTTCTTGGTAAACGGGGCCAAGCTTATCACTAGTCGTACTAGGCTCCCGGATTTCTTTTACAATATGCGGCTGAATGCGGTAGCCTCCGTTAGCAATCGTTGCGGCATATTGAGCAAGCTGCATCGTTGTGTACGTATCGTATTGTCCAATAACTAAGTCAAGGGCAAAACCTGGCTTCGTTGAAGGGCCTTTAAAGCCGGTCATTTCATTTGGTAAGTCAATTCCTGTTTTTGCACCTAAGCCAAATTGAGCAAAGGAATCTCTGATTTTTGAAAAAGTATCTGGAGCTAAGCTTAATGGAGCATTTGGTACATACTGTGCTCCTCCAATTTTTATAGCGGTACGGAACATATAGACGTTAGAGGATTGTTCTAGTGCGTATAAGTCATTAATCGTACCCATATTTCTCCAAGATTTTTTCACGGGAGTTCCTTTAATGGCAATTGGTCCGTCATAAAGGGAAGTACCCGGAGAAATTGCACCTGTTTGGTATCCGGTAAGCACGGTTGCTCCCTTCACGGAGGAACCGACATTATAGGAGGTAGTAATGTTGCCAAGTGCAAAGTCCTGGATTTCTAGGTTACCCGTTTCTTCGCTTCTTGCTAAAAGCTTTCCAGCCATTGTTAGGATTTCTCCGGTATTTGGATCCATTAATACAACAAAGGCGCGGTCTAGAAACTTTGTTCCACCAAATCCACGTTTGGTAGCGAGAAGCTCTTCTTCAAGGATTTTTTCAACCGCGAGCTGTAAGTCCATATCTATGGTTAGAATGAGATCCTTGCCGCGCGTACCATCGGATACAGGGACCGTTCCGACGATATTTCCTGATTTGTCCTTTAAATATTTAATTTTGGATTTATTTCCGCGCAGAACATCTTCATATTGATATTCCAAATAGCTTTTTCCGACACGGTCGTTTCTACTATAGCCACGAGAGAGATAGTAATCTAGCTGTTCGGCTGGTATCCCTTCTTCACTAGTAGTGGTTTTTCCTAATATTGTTTTTAAGGTATTTTCGAATGAATACGTTCGCTCCCAGTCCGTAACCGTATCTACCCCAGGTAAAAAGTTGAGATTCTCACTTACCTTTGAGAATTCCTCATCTGTTACCCCAACATTCTTTACGAGATGAGGGGTATACTCGTATCCACTCGCAAATTCACGGTAAATGGCAATGACCTGTATATCTTTCTCTTTTAGAGAGGCTAGATCTTCCGCGGTGATTCTTTCTAGCAAAGTGTCATAATATTTTTTGTTAAATTCTTTTTCACTCTTTGTTGCATCTCTCATGGCCTCTTCTTCAGATTTGGAAATTTTCTCTTTCACCAATAAAGGATTTTTTAGGATCCAATAATCTTTTTTGTCACGATCTCTCACCTTCTTTGTATCCATCTTGATGAGTTGGGAGAGATTTTCTGCTGTTTTTAACATTTCCTCCTGACTGGCTCCCCAGTTTGTGTATGTAATCGCGTTTTGAGCAATATTATTTACGACTATTTTACCGTTTCGATCGTACATTTTTCCGCGTGGAACAGGTTGGCTTACAACGATTTCATTGGTCCTTTCGAGTTCGTCCTTGTAGGCTACTCCCTGAACCATTTGCACAGTGCCTAAGCGCACAATGAGGATAACAAATAAGACAAACACAATAAAAAATAGGAGATTTACTCGTAAGGGAACATGTCTCTTTTTGCTTGCTTTTTTCTTCATGAACTTCACTCCTTAGAAGGGAACAACTCTACTGGTATATATTTCTATTTTTATCATAATCTATGACGTTCTTAATAACAACAAAGTTTCAATTTTTTGACTAATTAACAGGTTACTCACATGTTGTGGATTACTATTGTGAAAATGTTGTTAATAAACTGTATATAACTCAAATAATCCACACTATCCACATTTTATAAACAAAGTTATACACATTATCCACATAATTGAGTTGTAGAAAGAATAACTAAAAAAAATTATTAACAACCTGTCCAAATGCCTCTTTTCTTTCTATATAGAAGGTGAGAGGAGGTGATAGAGATGGCACAGGCGATGATCATGGATACGAAGCTTAAAGTATTGTTTGAAAATGGACTAAATTCAAAAGGAGAAGTAATCATTAAAACGAAGACATTTAGTAATGTGCGTAAGGAGGCTACTGCGGATCAACTTTTTCAAGCGGGTCAAGCATTAGCAAGTCTTTGTTCACTACCAGTAGTGAATATTGAACGAGCTGACAATTTTGAATTGGTAAACGCGTAAGTGGAGTTGAGTGATTAAACATTAGGAGGTGAGTAAATTGGCCAAAACATTGGAATTACAATTCATAACAGAAACAGGTGAAACAACAACCATTAGTATGGAATCTCCAAAAGAACCTGTTGATACGGCTGCTGTGAAGATTGCGATGGATCAAATTGTTGCTTCAAACGCATTTTATAGTGCGAAGGGACAGCTGGTTTCCCCTAAAGGTATCAGAGTTATTGAGAGAAATGTGACACCTTATGAATTAGCATAATAATAGAGAGAGTCGATTGAAATTTGACCGACTCTCTTTTTTTATTGATTACTCTTGCGCTTTTCTTATTACATAACAATTTTACACCAAAGGACTTTGTCTTTAATTCTTACACCAGCTAGTTTTCCGAACGGTATGTCTCGAACGACTTCAATGTCATTAAAGTTAATGGTGAGCTTGTTATCTTCGTACGTGACTCCATCCGCATCTTTTAAGAGTTTCTTTTTCATGGATTCCTTTAGACTAGGCTTTAAGTCGACTACTTCAAACTGTATCCGTCTGCCTTTTGCCATAATAGGTTTCAGTTCAAGTCGAAAGGGAACAGGTACGAGCATCACCTTTGTATTTCCTGTTAAGACGAGATGCTCCCCTTCGAACGAACATTGTAAATTGGAGGTTCCTTCTAATGGCTGAAGATGTAGCAGGCGGTTGACAAGCTCTTCTGACATACGAATAGGTGTGCCAGTTGCAATTTTATCGAGCAGGCTTTCCACCGTCCATGATTGATCTTTTAATTCCCCAAGCTTTCGCTGCATTGTTTCGAGAAACTCATTCATGCGGTCTCCTCCAAGCTGTCATATTTCTAGTTCGAATACATTCATTACATTATATGGACGGTAAAAATAAAAAATGAATAAAGTTGCAAATTGTTACGTTGTTCAATATATTCTTGATTTTTCCATTTTTATCATATATAGTACATTACATCAGTAATGCACTAGCATACCATATGAATATAGGAGGTGAGGAACGTGATCTTAAACTCAAATAGTATGAAGCCAATCTATGTACAAATTGCTGAGTATCTTGAAGGGGAGATATTAAGTGATTCCATTCGACCTGACGAAAAAATTTACTCTCAATATCAGCTGGCGGAAATGTTCAACATTAATCCTGCTACAGCGGCAAAAGGGTTGAATTTGTTAGCGGATGAAGACATTTTGTACAAAAGGAGAGGGCTTGGAATGTTTGTGGCTACAGAGGCAAAGAAGATCATCCTCACAAAACGAACCAACACCAAACTGAAGGAGCTCATTGAAGAAACCGTTAGAGAAGCGCGTCAATTAGGAGTAAGTAAGGAAGAACTAATGAAGATGATTCAAAAGGAGGGGGAGGAGTAATGAATATCGTTGAATGCAAGAACCTGACCAAAACATATGGAAGGAATCAAGCTTTAAGAAATATCTCTTTTTCTCTAGAGGGTGAAAAGATCATAGGGTTGATTGGTCGTAACGGAGCTGGTAAATCCACTCTATTAAAACTAATGGCAGGCTTTCTTGAAAAAACATCTGGGGAGATCAATGTTTTTTCGGAAGAGCCATTTAATAGCTTAAAAGTGTCTGCTAACACCATTTTTATGAGTGATGAAGTTACCTTTAATCCTGCGCTCACTTTAGAAGAAATTCTAAAGGCTGCTGAAAGCTTCTATCCAAATTGGAATCGTGATTTAGCTCATCGGCTATTAGATTATTTTTCTATATCGCAACAGTCCTACCACGCCAGTCTCTCGAAAGGGATGCGAAGCACGTTCAACACGATAATGGGACTGTCAACTAGGGCGCCACTAACCTTATTTGATGAACCAACAACAGGAATGGATGCGGCCGTTCGAAAGGATTTTTACCGAGCTATTTTAAAAGATTATATAGCCTTTCCACGAATGATCATCATATCCAGTCACCTGTTAAATGAAATGGAGGAACTCTTTGAGGAGATTTTGTTAGTAAAAGAAGGGGCCGTTCATCTTCATGAAAGTATGGGGAATTTGAAAGAATATGCGGTTGGTTTTACCGGAAGAACTCCCCTTGTGGAAGTGTTATTAAAAAATGATGAGGTAATTTTTCAGCAAGCCGTTGGGATTGATCAGACCTATGCTGTCGTGAAACGCGGGGGAGAATTAGAGCAGCAAGCAAGGTTGCAAGGGCTTGAGCTGTCACCTGTTTCCGTTAGTGATTTATGTATGTATATAACTAGCAAGTCAAAGGGAGGGATTGATCATGTATTTGACAGAGAGTAATGTTCAAGACGTGATTTTCAAACAGTATCGCTATAAACTGCAGGCTTATTTAGGGGTTTTTACCTCTTTAATGTTTATCCAAGTGCTTGGGGTATTATTTTCGATTAGCGGAACGGGCTCTATGGGAGGTAGTGCCGGTACCTTTAGTTACGATGTAAGAACCTATAGTGGTAGTTTGGTAGCTATTTTTACTTTGATTTGGGCTTTCTCAAACGGGATCTCACTGACCACAAAACAGCATAGATACGATGACTTCAATTTTGTAACGACACGACAGGTAAGCCATTATGCGAATGCATTGTTTCTCATGACAGCAAGTGCGATTGCTGCCATAACAGGGCTATTAACAACTTATGTTTTAAGATTACTGGTTACACAGGTATTGAAAACACCTGCGGTTGCGGTCGATCAGCTATCGGCGTTAGATGTATGTAAGGGATTAGTAGGATTTTTTCTATATATTCTTCTGTTTGCTAGCGTTGGTTATTTTATTGGAATGCTTGCACAAATGAATAAGATCGTTGCATTTTTACTTCCGGTGCTTCTTATTGTTGTTATTACTATCCAAGCGTACTTAGGGGGAGAAGGGGCATTATTAGTCGATATAGGGAGATTTTATGTAATGGAGGCTTCGTTTCTTCTATTTACGGTTAAGAGTGTCATCACTTCCGTATTATTTTTTCTAGGAGCTTGTATGTTAGGAAATCGTTTGGAGGTGGGGGTATGATGTGGGCCATTATTCTATTAATCTTGGTGATAGCTGCAGTCGTTTCGCAACTGTCCAAATCGAAGAAAAAGGCATGGATCGGATTGAAAACCACAAGATTACTACTTCTTGGTTATGTAGGTATGCTGATTCTGCTAGCTGGTGCTTCGTTGATTCTGCCTATGAATAGTGCTTCCATCAACATGCTGTCTGAAGTGGAAGTGGAAAAGAGTATGAAGCTTCAGGATCAAGTGATGAATGAGGCGTTTAGAGGGTCCTTTGAGGAGGAGAATGGATTAGATGTGGTGGAGAAGTGGACATTTCCACTTGCGAGTGACGAGCTTGGAATTACTCCCGTTAATGATTATTACGTTCAAGTGTTTATAGAGAAAAGCCCGGATATGGGGGAAGAAATTCAGATTACTCATTATGCGGGAAAAACCATTGTGAACGGAATGGATCTTACGGAAAAACGAGGCGAAGTTCAATTAGAGATGCAAGGGAATGAACTTGAAATCAAGAATCCCTCTCATGTATCGGTCACATTAGCGGAGATATCAAGTGGTTTCCCATTCCAACAATTCTCCGCAGAAAAGGTTAATTTGTTTCAAAATAGCTCGTACGGCAACATTGGAATGGATGTGTTGTATATAAAAGCTCCTGGAGGGTTGAAAATAGAAGGCGAAGCACTCTATGTCAACTAAACTGTCCACCCCAGGCGTACAAAAGGGACCGAAGTGTCCACGAGCGGTGACAGACACCCTTCGTGGACAAAAAGGGGCATTTTGTCCACGGGCGGCGTCTGTCACCGGAAGGTCTTTCGAATCTGTTGACAGGGGGAGCTTTTTTGTGATATTTAATTAGTGATTAGCACTCTGAGTGGTAGAGTGCTAAAGGGATTACATACATTGATTGATGAGAGGGGATTTTTGAATGGAAAAGAAGCAGTTCCAGGCAGAGTCAAAGAGATTGTTAGACATGATGATTCACTCCATTTACACACACAGAGAAATTTTTCTACGTGAGTTGTTATCAAACGCAAGTGATGCGATTGATAAAATTTATTATCGTGCCTTAACAGACGATAACATCACTTTTGACAAAGACAACTATTTTATAAAGATTGCAGCTGATAAAGAGAGCAGAAAACTAACGATTACCGACACAGGTATTGGTATGACCAAGGAAGAGCTTGAAAACAATCTTGGGGTCATCGCTAAAAGTGGCTCACTGGCCTTTAAATCCGAAAACGAGCTGAAGGATGGTCACGACATTATTGGGCAGTTTGGTGTTGGGTTTTATTCTGCCTTCATGGTGGCAGACGTGGTTACAGTGATCACCAAATCACTAGGAAGCGACACGGCTTATAAGTGGGAGTCGCAAGGTGCGGATGGGTATACCATTGAGCCGTATGAAAAAAGTGAAGTGGGCACGGAAATCATCCTTACCATTAAGCCAAATACAGAAGACGATAACTATGATGAGTTCTTAGAAGAATATCGTCTCAAATCCATTGTTAAAAAATACTCAGACTTCATTCGTTACCCCATTAAAATGGATACTACGAGCAGTCGTTTAAAAGAAGGCAGTGAGTCGGAATACGAAGAGGTTACAGAAGAGCAAACCATTAATAGCATGGTGCCGATCTGGAGAAAGAATAAAAATGAATTAACAACAGAGGATTACGAAAACTTTTACGCGGAAAAACATTACGGCTTTGATAAACCATTAAAGCATATTCATATCAGCGTAGATGGTGCGGTCCGCTACAATGCAGTGTTATATATACCTGAAAAAATTCCATTTGATTACTACACGCAGGAGTATGAAAAAGGCTTAGAGCTTTATTCAAACGGTGTTCTCATCATGAATAAATGTGGAGATCTATTACCGGACTATTTCAGCTTTGTGAAAGGGATGGTTGATTCAGAAGATTTATCTCTTAATATCTCAAGAGAAATGTTACAGCATGATCGCCAATTAAAACTCATTGCGAAAAATATCAAAAACAAAATTAAAGGTCAGCTACAAAGCTTGTTAAAGGATGACCGTGAAAAGTTCGAAGCCTTTTTCCAATCCTTTGGCCGCCAATTAAAGTTTGGTGTTTATAGCGATTTTGGTAGCAATAAAGAGACGCTTCAGGATCTCCTCATGTTCTATTCATCAAAGGAAAAGAAGCTTGTTACGTTAGATGAGTATGTATCAAGAATGCCAGAGGATCAAAAGTATATTTACTATGCATCAGGTGAGTCAGTGGAGCGCATTGAAAAGCTTCCTCAGACCGAACTTGTGGCGGATAAAGGCTATGAAATCCTTTATTTCACAGACGACATTGATGAGTTTGCGATTCGTATGCTGATGAATTATAAGGAAAAAGAATTCAAATCCGTCTCTAGTGGTGATTTAGGAATTGAAGAGCAAGCAGATGAAAAAGAGGCAGCAGAACAAACGGAGAACGCAGAACTGTTTGAATACATGAAATCGGCCCTTGGAGAAAAGGTAAAAGCCGTACGTGTATCCAAGCGTCTAAAATCTCATCCTGTTTGCTTAACAACAGAAGGTGACGTGTCCATTGAGATGGAGAAAGTGCTCCAAGCGATGCCAAATAGCCAAAATGTTAAAGCAGACAAAGTGTTAGAGATCAACGTGAACCACGAAGTATTTGCTTCCTTAAAGGATGCGTTTGCTAATGATAAGGACAAGCTCGCCTTGTTTACAGGGCTTCTTTACAATCAGGCATTGCTCATTGAGGGGTTACCAATCGAAGATCCAGTTGAATTTACAAACGATATTTGCAAAATTATGGTGTAAAGTAGGTAAGGGCACTCAATATTTGAGTGCTCTTTTTTTATTACCCTCAAAAAATTACCTCCAATCACTAAATATATAGAAAAAGGTGGTGATAATGGATGATTTTTCAATTGCCTATTCACTCTTCTGAAAAAGTGACAGATGTATATATGAACAAATTGGATTCAAATGGATTTATTGTGGCCATACCTGAAATACACTGGTCGATCTTTTTGCCGGCAGAGGGGTCGGAGGATAGTCACTTCCAACATATTTTGCAATCATTAATGTTTCAATTATTTGAAGGAAATGCAGAAAGTTTGGCTAGAGACATTGTTAAATTATTAGAAAGGCAGTTCTTTAGAAGATAAAAAATGCCTTTCTAAGAAATCTCCCCACTTATTCCCTCAATTTTGCACCCAATCCTTGTTATTGTAACGAATGGTGTACTACTATGAAGGTATAAACTATCTTCATCTGGAGGTGACAGGTTCTGCTTCACCTAACAAAGCATCATAGTCCAGAACAAAATCCTGAATTGATTCGGTGTTGGTCAAGATACTCAACCCCTTTAGATCAACTGATCCGAGAGACTGACACCCTTTTTCAAAAAATCACCAGTCATAGTCCTTCATTTACTAACCTGAGTACCCTCGTAAATGAAAAGGGGGAGGCGATCCCCTCATGGCTTCCAGATCTAGACGTTGAATTACACAAGCTTCAACGTGAAATAAAGTACGAAAGAAATGTGGTCGACTTTGGGGCAGTTGGTGATGGAGTGACCGACAATACAAATGCTTTTCGAAAAGCAATCGGACGAGGCAACTGTAAGATCATCATTCCTGAAGGTGTATTTGTCACAAAAGGAATCAAACTTCCCTCCAACACCATCCTTGTTGGGGCAGGAAAGGGAAAAACAACCATTAAACTCCATCATGATGCCCTAAAATCCGCCATTCTTATCACCAATAAACACCACATAAGTGGGAATCACCATATTTATGTGGAAGGGATGACCCTAGATTGGAATGTCAAACGACTATCAAGCGATGAAAAAACAGCGAGTGGAAACAATCGATCGAGTTGCTTCACCTTTGCTCATGTGAAATATGGGTGGGTGAGAAAGGTGGAAGCCATTGATGCAGGGTTACATGCCTTTGACCTTTCTTCTACTCTTTACTATTACATAAAAGACGGATTCATTGGTCCAGGGAGAAGTCAGTATATCTGGCTTGATGAATGCAATGGATATGGATTTGGAGATGACGGAATTACCACTCATCACAGTGATTATATTTTTATATCGAACTCGCATATATGTGATCCGAGTGGAAGAGCGCATGAACCTGGATTTTCGAATTCAAACGGCATTGAAATAGATGATGGCTCCAGGTATGTGTGGCTTGCAAACAATACCACAACTAGATGCTTTGGAGGAGTGGAAATCAAGGCTCATCACAATGCTTCAGCGGCTTCCGATGTCACCATCCTTGGACATCTGTCGGTTCATGATAATCGTGCCTTCAATTTTCGGCATATCGGTCATCATAAAGGAAATGACCCAGAGTCGAAAACGGCTTATAACATAAAAGCCATGAATTTGGTTGCCATAGCTCCTATCTTTACTTCCTTGTATGAAGCGTCCACTCCAAGAGCGATGGTGATATCAGCATATCGTAATGTGGTAGTGAATCAGTTTACTGTGCTAGGTGACCCCAGCTATGATTTTGGGGGACATCCTGTTATAGCCATCCAGTATCGGGCACAACAGGTTCTCCTTAATAAAATCTTTATAGACGGTTTTTATCATGCAAGTGGGATTAAAGGGAAATTTTACGTACCAGAGGAGCTAACATGAGAGAGCAGGATATTGATAAGAGCATACATATCGTCACAACAGGTGAACAACTCCATTTTTACAAGTCCTTGCAATTTCACCGGTATGAAGCCACCCCCTATTTGCATTTGCATCAACTCATTCGTGAGTACGAATTCAAAGCATCTGACCGTATCGTGGACTTTGGCTGTGGAAAAGGAAGGCTGAATTTCTTTCTTTATCACTATACAGGAGCAACGGTAACTGGTGTGGAAATGAATGAGGAGTATTATCAGCTTGCATTGAAAAATAGAAAAAATTATCGAAAAAAGTATGGCTCAGATAATCCTATTCACTTTTTTTTCGGTTTTGCAGAGGAATATCCGATTCACAAGCAAGATCATATTTTTTACTTTTTTAACCCGTTCTCTATTCATATTTTTCGGAATATAATTCATCGTATCCTTCAATCGGTTGAGGAGAATGATCGAGATATCAAGCTGATTTTGTACTATGCAAGTGAAGAGTATATCGACTTTTTAGAAAACATGGGCATGTTTCAGCTGAGATCTGAGGTGATTTGTTCACAAGCAAATCAGTTTGAGAGATTTTCTATTTATGGTTTAGCTTTTTAAGGGGGAATGTATGTGGAGAAATTGCTTGAACAAGAAATCATTACATATGTGAAAAATTTGCCTGGCTGGAAATGGGACGAGGGTAAATGGATGAGCAAGAAATATCGTTTTCAAAACTATTTAACGGGTGTGTCCTTTGTGAATGAACTAGCAAATTATTCGGAACAGCGTAATCACCATCCGTTCATCTCGATTGATTATAAAGTAGTAACGATTAAACTAAGCTCTTGGAATGCAGGAGGTCTTACTTCGCTGGATATGGAAATGGCAAGAATCTTTGATGAGATTTACGATCAATTTGTGGAATAAGTAAAGGCGGGAGTGCTTAATGCGCTCTCGCCTTTTCTCTTCCAAATACAGTGTAGTAAAGAAGGATTGCAATAAGGACAGAAATGGCTGATGCGATGTAGATGCTATGGTAGTCTAAATAGAAAGCAATTTGTCCGAACACGATTGAGCCAATTCCCACGCCCAAATCGAAGAAGGAGAAAAAGGTAGCATTAGCCATTCCGCGCCTACTAATAGGAGAATTTTGAACACTCCAAGCTTGAAGAGCTGGTTGAACGGTCCCAAAGCCTAACCCATAAATAATGGCCGCTAAATAGAGGATCGTGCTATTCGGAACCCAGGCAAGCAGGATCATGGCAGCCATAATCATGATCGAACCAGCCGGGAATACAAAGTGATGTCCTTTTTGATCATAGAGCTTTCCAGCGAAGGTTCTTGAGATGAGAAGAGCAATGGCATAAAGAAGAAAGTACCATTCAATTCCTTCAATTCCCTTTTTCACTGTATATAAAGGAAGGAATGAAGCGGTTCCACCAAACGTCACAGTGATAAAAAGAAGCAATATCGAAGGAGGCAAGGCGGTTTTTTCGTAAAGGTCGAGCTTTTTATGATTGGTCGTAGTTACTGGTTCTACGGGTTTAAATCGTATACGAGAAGATAAGGCGATCGCAACTGCACCTAGTACTCCGCAAATTAAGAAGAGTTCAGTAAAGCTAAGATAACCTACAAGCGCTAGTCCGAGTGTTGGCCCCATGGCAAGGGCTAAGTTACCAGAAAGGCCGTAATACCCCATTCCTTCCCCGCGACGTGTGGGTGGGATCAGATCGGTCGCGATTGTACCTGAAGCAGTCGTGGAAAGTCCCCACCCTACTCCTTGAATAATTCTTAAAATAAATAAGAGAACAAGACCTCCAGCAATCCCGAATGCTCCAGTGGATAAGACAAAAATTCCTAATCCAACAAGATAAATAAATCGGCGCCCCTTACTTTCTAGTGCATGCCCAGCGTAAGGTCGAATTAGAAGAGCCGAGAAAGTAAAGATTCCCACAACCACTCCAATCAGCTGATCATTTCCACCGAGGTTTTCCACAAATAATGGAATGGTGGGTAATGTCATTTGAAAGCCAAGGAAAACAAAAAAGTTAGATAAGCAAATCAGAATAAAGTCTCGAGTCCATATTTTCTCTTTCCCTTTTTCAGAAGGTGGAGCTTGTTCCGCAAGAGGTGTGCTCATAACCATCCACTCCCATTCAGGAATATCCCGTTTCTATAATTCATTCGTTAACCTAAATATATGTACATTTTTACATAAAAATGGTGATAAATCTATTATAGACAATGACTTTTCGATTTACTATTCTTTTGAGTTAGACAGGATTTGAGCTGATAAAGAACGTTTAGTAATATTAATGTTATTACAATAGGAAATAGGTGTTCATGATGGGAAGAATGATTGTATTAGGATCAGGAATATTAGGTGCTTCGACAGCTTTTCACTTAGCATCAAAAGGAGTAAAAGTGGTCCTTGTTGACCGTGGCGAGTTGGGACAAGCAACGAATGCGGCCGCGGGAATTATATGCCCATGGATTTCGCAAAGGCGAAATAAGGCATGGTATGAGTTAGTGAAGCACGGGGCGCGTTATTACCCTGAGTTAGTTGAAAAATTATCCTCTTACGGAGTAGGGAATACAGGATATCGAAAAGTTGGAGCCTTAAGCCTTCATACAAATGAGGAAAAACTGAAACAAATGGCAGATAGGGCCATCAAACGGAGAGAGGATGCACCGGAGATCGGTGAGGTGAACATCCTAACTTATGAAGAAACAAAGAAGTTGTTTCCTCTCGTTGCAGAAGGATATGGAGCGGTCTATGTTTCCGGCGGAGCTAGGGTAGACGGAAGACTCATAAGGGATGCATTAGTAAAGGCTGCGGTTCAGCTGGGGACGAAATACGTTCGTGGGAATGCTACACTCGTATGTGAGGATAATGGTGTGAGCGGCGTGGTCGTTAATGGAGAGCGGTTAGAGGCTGATGGAGTGCTTGTCACCACAGGAGCTTGGGCACGAGAGGTGTTGGAGCCTGTTGGAGTGAATTTTCAAGTTTCGGGCCAAAAAGCACAGATTGTTCATTTAGAGTTACCGGGTGTGGACACATCCGATTGGCCGGTTGTTATGCCTCCGAATAATCAGTACTTACTAACGTTTGAAGAGGGTCGCGTCGTTGTCGGGTCTACACATGAAGACAATAAAGAATTTGATACGAGAGTCACAGCTGGTGGCTTAAATGAAATGATCGGAAAAGCATTGGAGTTGTTTCCGGACTTAGAGGAAGCGACGGTTGTTGAAACGAGAGTGGGCTTTCGTCCATTTACCCCCGACTTTCTACCAGTGATTGGGCCGGTTCCTGGACTGAAAGGTGTTTTCGTCGCGAATGGACTGGGAGCCTCTGGCCTGACGAGCGGCCCGTTCTTGGGTAGCGAGCTCGCAAAACTCGTTCTTGGAGAGGAAACCGTTCTTGATGTGAGTCGCTATTCGGTGGAGGGGGCGATTGGGGATTAGAAGTTTGGGGGGCGGGAATAAGTTCTGGGAATCGCAAATAAAAGTTGCCTGGCGTGCAAATAAGTTCTCAGGATCGCAAATAAAATGCCTGGCGCGCAAATAAGTTCCTAGGATCGCAAATAAATTCTCAGGATCGCAAATAAATTCCGAGAATCGCAAATAAGTTCCCAGGATCGCAAATAAATTCCGAGAATCGCAAATAAATTCTCAGGATCGCAAATAAATTCCGAAAATTGCAAATAAAATTTCAGAAACGCAAATAAATCCTGAGAATCGCAAATAAATTCTCAGGATCGCAAAAATCCTTACTTTTTCTCAGGGAAGAACTTCATTTTTTTCGGAAAATGATACTTTTTTCCTTTGAGGGTTTCACTTTCAGATAAATGTAGTGATTTTAAGAGGCGACTTGCGGCAAAAGGAGAGTCAATTTGAAGGAAATCACGACATTTTGCATTCGTTATCGTAGGGGAGATTAGTAACCAATAATCATCCAACGCCTCAAGATGTGCCAGGCGATCTGAATGGCCACAGTTCATGCATGTCCAGCGACCTTTTTTACGCTGCATCCTAAATAATTGACAGCTAGGACATTGAACTCCTTTTACAAGTTCATCTGCTTGAATTTGGAATTTCTTTAACACATCGTATTCAGCTTCTTTATGGTCCTTTAATAATTTTCTACTTAATTTCTTAAGTTGTGAGGTTTCCATCATCTCCGATTTATATTTTGACTGAAGCTCCGTTAATCGTAGAGGGAGCTTATTTGCGTGAATGACTTGCTTAAAAAGATAAGCTTTTCCGGGATCTGTACTAATAATAGTAGATGAATTACTAACTACAATTAGGTATTCCACCGGCATGCTATAACCTAGTTGTTGAAAGAGCCAATCTCCCATTAGAGATTGGTGCCTACGTGCTTGGGCTATTGGGTCTGGGAAAGCTTCCTTTTTGTCATTCCATGTGCGAATAAGTTGACCGAATTGAGAGTCAAAATGAATTTCTCCGATAATGTTCTTGGTTTCAATGATTAATGCAAAGGTAGGAAAAAGGATGAGAACATCCATCTCAAATATAGATTCATGTTGTTCGAGGCGAAGGTTATGAAAGAGATAGGAGGTTGGGGGAAGTTGGTGAAAATAATAACAGAGAGATCGTTCACCATAATAGCCGGCTTTTCGTTTGGCTAAGTCAGCTAGTATTTGTGGATACTGATGATGAGTAGACAATATTCTTTTTTCTAAACACTGTACCGCTTGAAGCTTTAATGGAACCGTTAATTCTTTTACAATCAATTGGCATCTTCCTTTCTATTAGCATCATCTATGCATTCGACAAAATCCCCCTTTTTTCCTCTACCGTTTTCTCAAAAAGATTGATTCAAATCACATCAAAATATTACGTAACACGATATGATTGATTCATATAGAAGGAAAGGAACTGATCATGATGCAAAAACAAAGCTTATCTACTTTTATCACATATAATGAAGAAAAATTTACGAAACGAATCATTTTTAAAGAAGGGGAGAGTACGGTATTCGTCTTAAACTTTTCGGAAAATCAAGCACTGCCTGCCCATAAACACCCTGGAACAAATGTGTTCATTCAGGTGGTAGAGGGAGAAGGAACCTTCCATGTGGATGGAGAAAGCTTGGCTGTATCCAAACATGATGTGATTCATTTTACTGGGGAAGAGGAAATGTCTTTCGTGAATGGTGGGGGCAATACAAGCTTGTATGTGATGCTAAACAAGATTCCAGATGAAAGATATGTAAAAGAAATCTAACAAAAAATGCTCACCTAACCAGGTGAGCATTCTACTTTATTTATTTCTCGTCAGCTGTAGGGTGCTTTCTGCTTAAGTGCAGGCTAGCTTTTCCTTCTTCGAGAAGATGTTGAATGTCTTTAAATTTTACAAAGCGCTTATTTTCATCATCAAATAATTTGAAGTGAATGGACTCAAGGCTTGTACCTAGAGTAACGGTTGTTGCTTTTTGTAATGGTGGCGTTGATTCATGTGCTTTTTCTAGATTGTAGTTCGGAACCTTAGGTGCTAGATGATGCACATGGTGAAAGCCGATGTTTCCAGTTACCCATTGCAAGATCTTTGGAAGCTTGTAATAAGAGCTTCCTTCAACAGCCGCCTTCACATAGTTCCACTCTTCTTCGTGTTCAAAATAGCTGTCTTCATATTGATGTTGTACGTAAAATAACCAAATTCCTAATGCACCAGCAACAAACAAAATAGGAGCGTGGACAAGAAGGAAAGCTTTCCAGCCAACTAACCAAATCATAAACGCATACAACACAACGATCGCAATATTATTGAAATAAGTGTTGAGACGCTCTTTACGTTTTGCATCTTTTACATTAATACGGTTGGTAACAAGGAACAAGAATATCGGTCCTAGAACGAACATAACAAACGGATTACGGTACATTCTGTATTGAAGACGTTGAGTCGGTGTAGCAGCTAAATACTCTTCAACTGTCATCACCCAAATGTCACCAATGCCACGCTTATCTAAATTTCCACTTGTTGCGTGGTGGATATTGTGGCTTCTCTTCCACTGTTCATAAGGAAACATCGTTATAATCCCACTGATGTTTCCAATTATGGCGTTTGCTTTACGATTTTTAAAGAACGATTGGTGACAGCAATCATGGAAAATGATAAAGATTCGAATCACAAAACCAGCCGCAACAATAGCGAGTGGCAACGTTAGCCAATAAGAAATTGAAAGACTTGCGTACGCTAAGTACCATAAACCAAAGAAAGGAATAAATGTGTTTATCATTTGTTTTATACTTTTACTTATATCTGACTTTTCAAAAGGGACAACGCTTTTTCTTAATTCAGCCGTTTTTTGCTTGCTCATAAAAGCCTCCTACAAGGTTTTGAATTTATCTACTGTTATTGTAGTGTTTATGAGCTGATCATGAAAAGGCATAAATGTATAGAGTAGGACATGACAAATGTCATGTTTCAAGAAAAATTTCAAAAGAAATGACTGGAAAACCCTATAACAATTCGAAAAATGTAGACATCTTCGTTTCATGAGCATAATTTTACATACGTTCCCTAATTCAAGATATACTAGTCTGTATGTATACATTTAAATAGGAGGACATAAAATGTGGCAGGATTTTAAGAAGTTTGCTTTAAAAGGAAATGTGATTGACCTGGCTGTCGGGGTGGTTATTGGTGGTGCGTTTAGTAAAATTGTTAGCTCCCTTGTAGACAATATCCTTATGCCGATTGTAGGGCTCTTATTAGGTGGATTTGATTTTACAAAGCTAGAATATACATATGATGATGCAACCATTAAATACGGTCAGTTCATACAAAATGTCGTTGATTTCTTTATTATTGCTTTTTCCATTTTCCTCTTTATAAGATTATTACAGAAGTTTAGAAAGAAGCAAGAAGTAAAATCGGAAGTAAAGGCACCAACAACGGAGGAAAAATTGCTTTCGGAAATTCGTGATATTTTAAAGGAACAACAGCAACAAAAGGGTGTGTAAAAAAGGAGCGCTATGTCGTATTAGCATCATTATTGGTATATAAAAATAGGAAAACTCGCCAAATTGGCGAGTTTCTTTATTAGCATAAAAGTTGCTGACTCCTGCATCTGGGTTCAAGTGGGGTCCTCACTTATCGGTTGGGGGAGCAGGTTAAGCACCGGAGCGGATAAATAGACGGAAAATTTTCGTTTAAACTAGTAACTATTACTAAAGAAGGCTTCAATAGACGGAGAGATTCCGCCTATTGACTTTAAAACTTCGAAAATGGGGGATTTTGCTTTGCATAATCGGAAAACCTCCTCTTATTTACTACGAAACCTGCACCATTTTGCATTTAACCGGAAAACCTCCGCTTATTTTACAGAAAAGATTTAGGCCAATTATCATTTTTTCCTTCTATTAGTGTCATCCTAATTTGTATACAAATGCCTGGATATTCGGTAAAATAAATTACCAACTAATCCTATAATAAAGGTGTGATATAGATGTCAGCTAACGTCGTTCGTACGATTCCCAAGCCACTTGTTCAAATCAACCAGTCGATCATTGTACTCTCCGTTATCCTTACATGGGTGACAAATATGGAATGGATTTTATTGATTCCTCTACTTTCAGGTGTATGTGGAGTTATTTTTCGTATAAATCCAATCATGGAGGTAGCGAAGCGGTTTTTAAAAAGGGAACCATCAAGGTACCTGCAAGAAGATTGGGAGCAACAGCAGTTTAATCAAAAAATCGCCATTCTATGTTTAGGGGCAGGTTTTATAGGGTTTGCCTTTAATCTGCCAGTGGTAGGGTATATATTTACGATATTAGTCGCGATTGCTGCGACCGTTGCCCTTTTAGGTTTTTGTATTGGTTGCTTTATTCATTATCAATGGAAAATGTATCAATACAGAAAATTGAAGAGTCAGCAATAAGGATAGATGAGAAGTCAGCACTAGTGCTGACTTTTTTATTTGGCATTTCCTAGATATTTTTGGTGAATCTTGTCTAACGATTTATGGGCTGAGAGTGAGCTTTGGTAACCGTGGGTAATAAGTGATTATGATAAAATGTAAACAAGTTTATTACATAAAAAGGGAGCAGAATAGGATGGGAGAAACTAAGAAGAGGCAAGAAATAATTAGCTGGGGTAAATCGGTGTTTATTGCTTTCGCTATCGTAGTCGTCGTTCGTACATTTGTCTTTGCTCCTTATATTGTGGATGGTGCCTCCATGGAACCAACTCTTCACGATCAAGAGAAAATATTTGTTAACAAAGTCAATACCGACAAAATTGAACGTGAGGACATCGTGATTATTAAAGGAGAAGGCGAAAATTACGTCAAAAGAATTATTGGTTTACCTGGTGATATGATCGAAATCAGGGATGATCAGTTACTAATCAATGGCGCTGTTCACAGCGAAGAGTATTTAGAGAGTAATCGGGAGCAGGCGCATGAACAAGGTAGTGTGTTAACGGGAGATTATGGACCTACTATGGTTCCGGAAGGTCATTATTTTGTATTGGGTGACAATCGACTTCGCAGTATGGACTCAAGGAATGGTCTTGGTTTTATTAAGAAGGAAAAGATTGTCGGAGTTAGTGAGTTTGTGTTTTATCCGTTTAGTGATGTTCGAACGGTACAATAGCAATTAATCCCATTGACATAAAAACGCCCATGAATTATTCTAGTAAAGCATTTTAAATTAAATATGATCCTCATCAGCTCAAGATGAGGTAGAGGTTGCGGAAAATATTAGTAGGTTGGATGAGAGCCAGAGGAGCTCCATGATTTCAGTTGAAAGGAATTTTCGCCGAAGCACTATAATTCTCTGACTATAGTAGCTGGGACTACATCGAATAGGTGTAGGACTGTCATAGCTCGTAAAGCTATGTTGAACTATCCATTTGCCTGATGCGGTTATTGTAAAGCACACTGTACTCACGTTTTGGTGTGTTTTTTTATGTCTATTAGTGCCTCTATACTTGAGAGATGGGGAAGTATAATAGAAAGGAATATTATCATGGGAAAACAAACGAAGTTAGGTTTATGGATATTAACGGCATTAGTCGTTGGAAATATGGTTGGTTCGGGTATCTTTATGCTGCCACGTTCACTGTCAGAAGCGGCAAGTCCGGCGGGGGTTATTCTCGCTTGGTTATTTACAGGAGCGGGAGTGTTAGTTACTGCACTTGTATTCGGGAATTTAGGAATGAGAAAGCCAAATTTAAATGGTGGACCACAAATTTATGCGAAAGAGCTTTTTAAGCCAAATTCTAGAGGGTCTGTTCTTTCTGGGTTCATGGCGACTTGGGGTTATTGGATTGGTAACTTAGCGGGAAATATTGCGATCATTACAACATTCGCAAGTTATTTATCAACGTTCTTTCCGATTTTAACGAGTCAGGCTGAGTTATTTACCGTTGGTTCGTTTACTTTAAAGGTTGGTAATGCCTTAACTTTTGTGGTTTGTTCGATTTTATTATGGGGAACTCACTTCATTATTTTACGTGGGTTAGAAAATGCAGGGAAGTTAAACTTCATGGCAACAGCTTCTAAGGTGGCAGGTTTCTTCATCTTCATTATTGTTGCGTTGTTTGCATTTGAGGCTTCGCATATGCTTCCTATGGTTGAGCCACGTTTCGATGAGAGTGGGGCAACGGTCGGGCTTATGGGTCAGATTAGCAATGCAGCGGTTGCTACCCTTTGGGCGTTTATCGGTGTGGAATCGGCGGTTGTTTTTGCGGGACGTGCCAAGAAGCAAATTGACGTCAAGCGTGCAACGATTCTAGGGTTGTTCATCGCGTTAGCCATCTATATTGGAGTAAGTACATTAGTGATGGGCTTATTAAGCCAAGAGGCGTTAATTGCGTCGGACAAGCCATTAATTGATGCGATTGTCTCCGTGCTTGGACCTGTTTCTGGAAAAGTGTTAGCAGGTATTGGATTAATCAGCTTATTTGGTTCTACCATTGGTTGGGTGATGTTAAGTGCAGAAGTTCCGTACCAAGCAGCCAAGCAAGGTCTGTTTTTACCTTCTTTCTTAAAGGAAAATGAGAAGAATATTCCGGTGTTATCAATGATTATCACAAACTCATTGGGACAGTTATTTATTTTCTCAACGATTTCAAATTCCATCTCTGCGGCGTTTGACTTTGTTATTTATATTGCAACCTTATCTTACCTGGTTCCGTACTTCATTGCAGCTGTATTTCAGTTAAAGCTAGTGATCACAGGTGAAACGTATGAAGGCCAAGCAAGATCAAAAGTGGTGGACGGTGTCATTGCTTTACTAGCGACCTTATATTCAGTATGGGTGATCTACGCGGGTACAGCAGACATCAAAACCTTCATGTTCGGAGTGGCTCTCCTTGCAAGTGGAATCTTCTTCTACGGCCCAGTAGCAAGAGC
Source organism: Bacillus coreaensis (assembly GCF_050586445.1). Lineage (NCBI taxonomy): Bacteria > Bacillati > Bacillota > Bacilli > Caryophanales > Bacillaceae > Bacillus > Bacillus coreaensis. Next base: position 10,371 of record NZ_JBOCCY010000012.1, on the reverse strand, counting down.
ACACAAACAAAAAACAAAAACCAAAAAAGCAGCCTAACGGCGGTGACAGACACCACAAAAAGACAAATGTGGCCAAAGTGTCCACGGAGGGTGTCTGTCACCGCACGTGGACAAAAAGGGGTAAAGCGTCCTTCTGGAAAGGACACTTTACCCCTTTTGTTGTTTAGTTCAGCGTGCGACTTTGTTTAGAAACTGCTGCGTTCTTGGGTTGGTGGAGAGGGTGAAGATTTCTTCTGGTGTTCCTTTTTCTGCAATTAGTCCTTGATCCATGAAAATGACTTGGTCTGCTACGTCTCTAGCGAACTCCATTTCATGGGTAACAACGACCATCGACATTCCTTCTTCAGCAAGATCCTTCATGACTTTTAACACGTCACCAACAAGCTCCGGATCTAGCGCCGAGGTGGGTTCGTCAAACAATAAGACTTTCGGATCCATCGCCATTGCTCTGGCAATCCCCACACGTTGCTGCTGGCCACCTGATAATTGATGAGGGTACATTTCCGCTCGGTCGCTCAGTCCAACCTTGGCGAGTAAATCGAGAGAACGCTTTTTGGCCTCCGATTTTGAGCGTTTTAACACCACGACCTGTCCCTCCATTACGTTCTCAACAACCGTTAAGTGTGGAAACAGGTTGTACGATTGAAACACCATGCCCGTTTGTTGACGAAAGAGGGTCATTTGAGTCGGTTTTAGCTTCGTTCCTGATTGAAACTGAAGTTCTTTCTCTCCAATGGTAATCGACCCTTGGTTTGGAATCTCCAATAAATTCAGACAGCGCAAAAGGGTGGTTTTCCCTGAACCAGAGGGGCCAATAATTACAGCCGTTTTCCCCTTTTCCACCTCTAAGTCAATTCCTTTTAAAACATCAATCTCTCCAAAGCTTTTATATAAATTTTCTAGTTTAATCATCGCCAATACTCTCCCTTCCTACTTGGCTACGCTACGGTCAAAGCGACGTTCGAGCATGGATTGAGCATAGGACAGCACCGTACTAAACATTAAGTAAATAAATGCCACTTCTATATACAGCCAAAGAGGTTCATACGTAGCTGCAGCCACCTGTTGTCCTTTTTGAAACATCTCTGTAACCGTGATCGTTGCAGCAAGGGAAGTGTCTTTTACCAGGCTGATAAAAGAGTTTCCAAGTGGTGGAACCGATACTCTAATGGCTTGTGGGAGGATGATTCGTCTCATGGCTTGTGCCCGAGTCATACCAATCGAAAAGGCTGCTTCCCACTGTCCCTTAGGAGTAGACAGGATCGCGGCACGAATAATTTCCGAGCTATACGCTCCTTTATTTAAGGTAAAACCAAGTACGGCAGCTGGGAATGGATCAAGCGTAATTCCCACACTTGGAAGACCGTAAAATAGGATAAATAATTGAACAAGTAACGGTGTACCCCGAAAGATCCACACATAAAATTTTGCAATCGCAACGAGAGGTTTAATCCCTGATATGCGAGCTATTGCTGTGAAAAACGCTAATATAAGACCAAGTGTAAATGTGATCAGTGTTAATGGAACCGTAAAATATAAACCAGCTTTTAAAATAGGAAAAAAGGAATCGCTAAGGATTCCTATAATTCGTTCCGCTCTTTCATCTAAGACCATTTCGATTCAGTCCTTTACTTCAATACGTCTTCGCCAAACCATTTAGTTGAGATTTCAAGGTATGTTCCGTCTTCGATCATGTCAGCTAATGCACTGTTCACCGCATCAACTAGCTCTTTGTTATCTTTACGGAATAAGAAGGCATTGCTTGTTACATCTGCTTCTTCATCCACCTTTTTAATCGCAAGGTCAGGACGTTGCTTTTTTAAATCCAGGTAAGATAGATTATCGTTGATTGTTGCATCAATACGACCCGAAGTGATTAAATCAATGGCTTGGTTAAATCCATCTACCACTGTGTTTGTTGCGCCATTTGCTTCTGCAATTTTTCGATAGTTACTGTCTAGAGATTGTCCTACTTTTTTTCCATTCAGATCTTCAAATGTTTTAATGTCTTCGTTTGCTTCACCAACAATAAGTACCGCTTTTGACGAAATATAAGGTTCAGACATATCGTATTTCTCGAGGCGATCTTCACGAATCGCTACTTGGTTCGCAACCATGTCATAACGCTTGGCATCAAGTCCAGCAATCATTCCGTCCCATTTGGTTTCTACGAAAACGGGCTTAATATCAAGGCGCTTGAATACTTCTTCAGCGATCTCAATGTCAAAACCTGTTAGATCCCCAGATTCATCATGGAAAGTAAAAGGTGCATAAGTACCTTCCGTACCGATGGTAATCTCACCTTTTTCTTTAATTTCTTCGTATAAGTTTGCTGCTGTTTTTTCTTCTTCTTCCTTTGCTCCACAAGCAGTTAAAGCTAGAGAAAGAAGGAGTGTGAACAGCACGAATAATAATTTTTTCATGTTTAAACCCCCACTAAGTTTATCGGATTAATTATTTTAAAAAACTATATTAGGTTAATGTTTTCTTTCATATATGTCAAACATTTATTCTTATCTTTCACAGAAATGTAACTAATATGTAGGAAAAACAAAAAGAACAGACGCGTAGTCTGTTCGATTAAATCATATCCATGTGAGTGATTTTCCAGTGTTCATTTTTAATCAGTTGCTCAAGGTTGTCCTTATCTTTGTTCTTAAAAAGTTTAACTATTTTTGCATGTTGCTCGTTCATTTGTGTGAGTACAGAAAATAGCTTATCTTCGTCCTTACTTAAGTAAATCTGTCTAACAAAACTATTTTGTAATGATTGCAGCAGTTCGATTAATGTTTCATTATCGCATTTCTCAATATAAACCTGATGAAATTCGAATTGATATTTTTGATAATCAGCATAATCTCGCTGAGAAATTGCTTGGTCAATTTTTTTCACTAGCTCTTCCATCTTATGTAGGTCTTCATCTGTAAGAAGCTGTAAGGATAAAGAAGCTGCTAATGCGTCAAGGACAGCAACTACTTGGAACACATCAAGCTTGGTTTTTATCGTAAGTTCTTTTACGATAAATCCTTTTCGAGGGAAAAATTCAAGCAAGTTTTCGGATGCAAGCTGTATTAAAGCTTCTCTTACAGGAGTACGGCTCACTTCCAATTTCTCAGCTAGAGCCACTTCATTTATTTTCTGATTAGGAAGTAAGTTTCCGTTCTGTATTTCTGTAGCAATATAATCATACACATGATCTTTTAACGAGCGATATCTTTTATGAATCATCGGTTCCTCCTTACTGAAGGCTAATATATCTGTACTTTATTATACCTTAAGTATAAAAAGGTAGAATCTATAACGATCTAACAATTTATTTTTCTTTATTATTTGTTATAATATTCTGTATATTATACAATATACAATAGACAAAATAAAATGAGGTGATTCAATGGATAAAAAAAGCTTTTTACATATACAGGACGGAACAAAAGCGGTATGGGCAGGAGAAGAGGCATCTCTTGCTTTTCATGCCACCCAAGTGCCTGTCGTCTTAAGTGTTGCCTATAATTATGATGATATAGATGAATGGCAGGATGTAGCACTGGGGTTAAAACCTGGACACATATACAATCGGATGACAAATTCAACCGTGGAAGCTTTCGAGGAAAAAGTACGAATTCTGGAAGGTGCAGAAGCAGCAGTCGGCTTTTCATCGGGGATGGCCGCCATTAGCAGTACGCTATACACGTTTTTACGGCCAGGCGATCGAGTCGTGTCTGTTAAGGACACATATGGAGGAACCAACAAAATCTTCACCGAGTTTCTACCCAATATCGATGTAAATGTGACGTTATGTAATACGGGAAACCACGAAGAAATGGAGGCGGAAGTGGCGAAGGGGTGCAAGGTATTATATCTAGAATCACCAACAAATCCGACACTAAAGATTACAGATATAAAAAGAATGGTGAAGGCAGGAAAAGCAGTAGGAGCCTTGGTGATCATTGATAATACATTCGCCACTCCAATAAATCAAAACCCTCTATCACTGGGAGTAGACATCGTTATTCATAGTGCCACTAAGTTTTTAAGTGGTCACGCAGATGCGATGGGTGGAGTGGTATGCGGTCCAAAGAAACTGATGGGAAAAGTGTATCATTACCGAGAGATTAATGGCGCCACGATGGATCCCTGGTCCGCCTATCTTATTTTAAGAGGAATGAAAACATTAAAACTTCGCGTAAGACAGCAAGAAAAGAGCGCGATCGAAATTGCACAGTATTTGAAAAATCAGAAGCATGTAGAGGAAGTGTTTTATCCGGGATTAGAAACACATTGTCATCATGAAATTGCGAAAAAACAAATGAAGGGATTTGGGGGAATCGTTAGTTTTGTTTTAAAAGAGGAGATGAAAGCGATCAAAATTCTACTGCCAAAGTTACAGTACGCAAATCGAGCCGGTAATCTGGGGGCTGTAGAGACGATTTATGGACCAGCAAGAACCACGAGTCATGTGGAGTGTACCCTCGAAGAACGAAAGGAGTTAGGAATACCTGAAGGGCTCGTTCGTATATCGGTCGGAATCGAGGATACCGAAGATTTGATCGCTGATCTTGAGCAAGCTTTTGCTCATCTAGAATCCCAATTATCTTTAGAGTGATAGGTTAAAAAGGAGTAATTAGGTATAATAGCTTCATATAGATAGTAGGAGTGACGTATGAATGTACTTAACAGTGAAAGAAACGGCAGAGTATTTATCGGTTTCCGTTCAGTATGTAGAAAATTTAATTTTACAGGGAAAAATTCGGGTATTGCATGATGGTGAAGGTGTGCCCATGATTTACAAAGATCAGTTCAAAACCCATTTTGAACAGCTTGAAAAATATAAAAACCTCGTCAAAGAGCTAGAAAACGAGCCCATTCCAGAAGACAGAGACATCAAGGATGAGGATTAAATCTAATATGGGAGAATGAAAAGATATTCTCCCTTCCTTTGTATGTTTTTTGTGACTTTTATGCAGTTGTCAATGAATATGTAAGATTGATTGACAGTAAAAATGATAGTGAAAATGTTAATTAAAGATATTTTTAAATACTTAAAAGGGTAGGAATACCAGTACTTGCCCATTAATTCAGTAGAGTGATAATAAATTATCCTAACAAAGTTTTTATTGTTGCATAAAAAAACGATAAAAGTTATAATAGTTTCATGTCAAAATATACTGAAAATTTAGAGTTGTAAGGTATTTGCTAGAGAAAGATTCAATAAAAAATAAAACCATTTTCAAGGGGGCAATGTAGTGAAAAAACTATCTTTATTATCATTTTTGTTAGTGTTTAGTATGCTGTTGGCGGCTTGTGGAACAAGCGATCAGAACAATGGTTCTGATGAGGGAACTAGTGAAGAGAAGAAAACATTAAGAGTCGTAACGGATGCAGCATACGCACCATTTGAATACATGGATGGCGATAAAATTGTTGGATTTGATGTAGACTTCGTGAATGCAGTTGCGAAAGAAGCTGGCTATGAGGTTGATATCGTTCATGTAGGTTGGGATCCTGTTTTTGTAGAATTAGAGGATAGAATTGCTGACTTTGCTGTATCTGCCATTACCATTAATGATGAGCGTAAAGAATCCTATGATTTCTCACACGCATACTTCCTATCAACAAATAAAATTCTCGTTCCAGAAGGCAGTGATATTAAATCAGCTGCAGACTTAAAGGACAAGAAAGTTGCTGTTCAAAACGGAACAACAGGTCAAGAAGCAATTGAGAGTGTACTAGGAGAAAACAATCCTAATATCAAAAAATTTGAAAATACCGTTCTAGCAATTATGGAGCTTAAAGGTGGCGGAGCAGACGCGGTTGTTGCCGATAACACTGTGGTTGAAGAGTACGCGAAAAATAACCCGAATGATAAGTTTGTTGTCGTTGAAGATCCGGACGCATTCGCAGCTGAGTATTATGGATTAATGTTCCCGAAAGATAGTGAGTTAAGAGCAGAAATAAATGAAGCCATTAACACGATCTATGAAAACGGAACATATGCAGAAATTTATAAAGAATGGTTTGGGACTGAGCCGGACCTTGAAGATTTAAAAGCACAACAATAATTGGTTACTGAATTATTTAGGGCGTAACTCTTTTGCATAGTGTTACGCCATTTTTTTTCATCCTAGTAAAGGAGGAGTATGATGGACTTTCGTTTTGATCTCATCATGGACTATGCGCCATTGTTTTTAAAGGGAACCTTGCTTACCCTTGGTTTATCACTCGCAGGAATTGTCATTGGAACCGCACTTGGTTTGGCTATTGGGTTAGGGAAAATGGTGAAAAACAAGTGGTTATCACTGCCTTTTGACTTATACATTACATTTTTCAGAGGAACTCCTTTATTTGTTCAGATTTTGCTCATTCACTTTGGTCTCGTTCCATTGTTTACAGGGAAGACGGAGCCAGTGACAGCGGCTATTCTTGCATTATCACTGAATGCAGCAGCATACATTGCAGAAATCTTCCGAGCGGGAATTCAATCGATTGACAAAGGGCAAATGGAAGCAGCTAGAACACTTGGCATGACTCATGTACAAGCTATGAGACACGTCATTCTTCCACAAGCGTTTAAGAGAATGATTCCTCCATTAGGAAATGAATTTATCGTGCTTATAAAAGAATCCTCTTTAGCAGCAGTCATTGCGGCTCCTGAGATTATGTACTGGGGACGAGCTATGCAAGGACAATACTATCGTGTGTGGGAACCGTATATAACTGTAGCTATTATTTACCTAGTTATCACATTAACCTTGAGCTTCTTGTTAAATCGTCTTGAGAGGAGGTTATCGACAGAATGATTAAAGTAAGTAATCTAAAAAAGTCATTTGGCAACAACGAAGTACTAAAAAACATTAATGCTGAAATACAACCGCAAGAAGTGGTCGTGGTGATCGGTCCTTCTGGTTCAGGAAAGTCGACGTTTCTTCGCTGTTTGAACTTGTTGGAATCCGTAACAGGCGGTCATGTATATATTGAAGGTGTGGATCTTACTGATAAAAGTGTGAACATCAATCAAGTAAGACAGAATGTAGGAATGGTTTTTCAGCAATTCAACCTATTTCCACATAAAACCGTGATTGAAAATATTGTGTTGGCCCCTTTGAAGGTGAAGAAGATCGACGGAGAAGTGGCTCGTCAAAAGGGATTAGACCTTTTACGAAAAGTGGGTCTAGAGGACAAGGCTGATGCCTATCCTGATTCATTATCAGGTGGGCAAAAACAGCGTGTGGCGATTGCTCGAGCACTTGCAATGGAACCAAAAATCATGCTCTTTGATGAACCGACCTCCGCACTAGACCCAGAGATGGTCGGTGAGGTGCTAGAGGTTATGAAACAGCTAGCAAAAGAAGGCATGACCATGGTAGTGGTGACACATGAAATGGGGTTTGCTAGAGAAGTGGGCGATCGGGTCATCTTTATGGATGGCGGTTATATTGTGGAAGAAAATGTACCTGAAGAGCTGTTTACCAATCCGCAGCAGGAACGAACCAAATCATTTTTAAGTAAGGTACTGTAAAAGGATGTCACAGTGTGACATCCTTTTTTGCATAATATGCTTGTATTTGAGACACAATAATAAGGACTTGTAGCTCAAAGAACAGAGCAACCTCTCGTATCCTTGATACGGGTAGCGTCGTTTGTGGGTTAAAGTCCCATCGAGTCGGAAACACAGGTTCTAAGGGGCCTGTGTTTTTAATATCCCTTCACAAAATCAACCACATTAATTGATGGTTTCTCACTCTTTATATACTGTCGCAAGTTTGGCAAAAAGATATCTTCTACTACTCGACGGTCATAGTATTCAGTTGACCCCGAAGTATGAGGAGTGACAATCACATTTTCCATTTCCCATAAAGGACTGTTCTCAGGGAGAGGTTCGACCTCAAATACATCTAATCCGGCCCCTGCAATTTCCCCGGTTTGAAGTGCCTGAATAAGATCTTCCTCCACCACAATTTCGCCACGACCAATATTAATGAAAAAGGAATCGGGCTTCATGAGCTGAAATTGTTTCATAGAGAATAATCCTTTTGTGTCCTTCGTTAAAGGAAGGGTAGAAACGACATAATCACATTGTGGAAGGACTGTATCCAGTTCCGTTGTTATGTACATTTCATCCACATTTTCCACAGACAAACGGGAGTTCCTGACCCCGAGTACTTTCATTCCAAACGCTTTTGCAATCTTTGCTGTTTCTTTTCCAATCGCTCCAACACCGATAATTCCAATCGTTTTTCCGTGAATCTCAAGCTTTAAGCCAGCATGATGCCAGTGTTTAGAGGACTGATTTCGGACATAGGTATGAATATTTCGAGTAAGTGCAAGCATCAATCCGAAGATGGTTTCCGAAATAGGAAAGGCATGGACACCATTCGCACTTGTAACCGTTACTCCACGCTCATGAAGAATGGGGAGAGGTAAATTATTCACACCGGCACTCCAAGTTTGCACCCATTTCAGAGTCGAGGAGTCTCTTAGTAAGTCTTTTATATCCTTTTTCCATCCTAAAATAATTTCTGCATTATGAATATGTTCTTGATAGATTTCTTTTCCCACTACAATTTCCCAGTCTGGTAAAATAGCTTGCATTTCGTTAACATATACTTGTTCTAGATTATGAGTAACGACAAGTTTTCTCAAAGAGTGGCACCTACTTTTTTGAAAATTTCGATATTCTAAATATAACATAAAAAAGTGTTGACCCACTAATCTGAAAAATATGATAAAGTAGTCTTTACATTCAAAAAGTCAGCAGTAAGGTGATAAAAGTGGAGAAAAAGCAAGTCGTTTACGACATTATGGAAGTATGTTTATTAGCGGGGAAAATCATGCTCCAAAGCGGGGCTGAAACATACCGAGTGGAAGACACAATGGAGAGAATCGCTCGAGCCTTTGGAGTTAGAGAGGCCCATTGTTTTGTCACACCAACAGGCATTATTTTTTCAATTGAAAGCACAGAGCCTACCAAAACAAAGCTTGTGCGAATTACAGAAAGAACAACGGATCTTCATAAAGTGGCTTTGGTAAACGGGGTATCTCGTCGGATAACGAGTGGAGAACTGGATATAGAAATGGCCTTTCGTGCGTTAACAGAGGTAGAGGAATCTCAATTAACGTACTCAACTACTATTCAAATTCTAGCAGCAGCAATGGCGAGTGGCTGTTTTTTAATTATGTTTAATGGTAGTTGGAACGATTTTTTACCAGCCTGCCTAACGGGTGGAATTGGATTTACGAGTGTGATGTATTTTCACAGAGTCGTTCCGATCAAGTTTTTTTCTGAGTTTATTGGTTCAATTATTATCGGAATTCTATCCTTTTTATTTGTCCGTATGGGTATGGGTGTGGAATTAGATAAAATTATTATCGGATCAGTTATGCCACTTGTTCCGGGTTTGCTTTTAACCAATGCGGTTAGAGATTTAATGGCGGGACACTTGGTTTCGGGCATCTCTAAAGGAGCAGAAGCACTACTAACTGCTTTTGCGATTGGGTCAGGAATTGCTGTTGTATTATCATTTCTTTAAAAGGAGGCGATACGCCAATGTACATTTTTCAACATCTGCTCTTTAGTTTTTTGGCTGCCGCCGCTTTTGGTATTATATTTAACGCTCCTAAATCTTCCCTAATACAATCAGGTTTTGTTGGCATGCTTGGTTGGATTATTTATATTCTTTTTACGATGAATGGTGCGGATGCAGTAAATGCGACGTTAATAGCATCCTTTGTTATTGCTGTGGCTAGTCAGGTGTTTGCTAAGCTGTATCGAACGCCGATTATCATATTTATTGTTGCAGGAATCATCCCACTTGTTCCGGGTGGAATGGCATATGACGCCATGCGAAACTTTGTTGAAAATGACTATAATATTGCGTTAGCACTTGCGGCAAAAGCCTTCTTGATTTCAGGAGCAATTGCTATGGGAATCGTTTTTTCCGAAGTGATAAATCAGCTTATTAGAAAAACAGCCATTATTAAGAAAAGCTAAAAATGATTCAAGGATTTGCCAAGTTGGAATCCGAATGTCCCTCGCTCTTTTTGCTTACCCTATCCGTAGGGGAGGTGTTAGACGATGGCACAGGACGTTTTATGTGAGGTAAGTAATTGTGTGTACAACGAAGAAGGAATGAAATGTGGTGCTGACCAAATCTTCGTTGTAAGCCACCGCGGCAAAGAAGCGGATACGAGCCGTGAAACAGATTGCAAAACATTCGAACCTGAAGGACTATAAGATCGAACGAAACAGCGCGAGCGAGCGCTGTTTTTTATTATGGAAACGAAAACCCCGGGCTAGGCCCGGGGTTCCAAAAAGCTTTCAGCGTGGTATTAAAAAAACTTCCCCGTGGTGCTAAAATATTTTTGGTTCGCCAA
>NZ_JBOCCY010000011.1:0-144949 GCF_050586445.1 Bacillus coreaensis | reverse complement strand
ATAAGTCAACATCGAATCGCCTCTGGCTCTTCGTGTTTCCTTTATCTCAGTTGGAGCGCTCCAGGCCATACGGCGCTGACCAGGGCGCTTGCGCTTTTCTTATAATATTGGAGATAGCAGTCTTGATACAGATTCTTTTAAACGAATCTTCACCGGTCTTTTCATATAGTTTTCAAGTGTTAGCTCCGTTGAAGACTTCATATCCTCAGAAAATTGATCCATTAGTGTGTTAGAGAATTCTCTATTATAGATAAATGCATTTACTTCAAAATTCAGCCGGAAGCTTCGTACATCAATATTCGCTGTCCCAACAGAAGCAATTTCATTGTCCACAACAATGGATTTTGAATGGATAAATCCTTTTTCATAAATATAAATTTTTGCCCCAGCTTTCAGCATTTCTCCAACATAAAAATAGGTTGCCCAATAGACAAACATATGATCTGGCTTATTCGGAATCATAATTTTTACATCGACTCCACATAAAGAAGCGATTCTTAATGCATCTAAGAGGCTAGAGTCTGGAATAAAGTAAGGTGTTTGAATGATAATGGTATCTTTTGCTAATGAGATCATTTTTATATACCCGTTTTTTATTTGTTCCCATTCTGAGTCAGGTCCGCTTGTTACAATTTGTAAGCCAACTTCCCCGCTATTTCCTGGTTGTTGGAAGTATCGTGGGGAATAGTTAATATCGTAACGGTAGGAAGCTTGATTCCAATCGAGAATAAACCTAGTTTGTATGGGGTGTACAGCTTCACCGACAATCCGAACATGTGTATCTCGCCAGTATCCGAACCTTTTATTTAAACCTAAGTATTCATCTCCCACATTGAATCCACCAACATACCCGATTTTTCCATCAATGATAGCAAGCTTTCGATGATTACGATAATTTAATCGCAAATTAATTAAAGGCAGTTTTGAAGGGAAGAAGGCTTCTACCTCTCCGCCAGCTCGACGCAACTCTTTGAAAAATGACTTTCTTAATGATCGAGAACCTAGCTCATCGTAAAGAACTCGGACCTTTACTCCAGCACGTGCCTTTTGTGATAAAACGTTCAGTAACCTTCTGCCGAGTTCGTCGTTTTTGATGATATAGTATTGCAAATGGATATGATCTTGAGCGTGCTCTATATCGTGAAAGAGAGAGTGGAATTTTTCTTTGCCATCAGTAAAAATTTGAATGTCGTTATGTCGAGAAAACATGGCAGCATTATTAATTAAATGCATATGAATGAGGTCACGACTTTTTTCCTCAGTTGAATTTTGGAAAGGAAAGCTTCTTTGATTCAATTGTGAAATCTGCTCTTCGATTAAAGACTCTATTCCTACTTTGTCACGATCTTCCCAATAAAACATTTTCATCCTACTCAAGTTCTGTCCAAAAAGTAAATACATGATAAAGCCTAGAACAGGAATGAAAAATAGTACTAAAATCCAAGCCCAGGTGGCACTAGGATCTCTTCTCTCTAAAAAAATAACAATGATAGCAAGTAAAATATTTAGGAAGAAAATAATTCCAACAAAAATAGAAAGTATATTCACTAAGATACCCTCACTCTTCTTTTTTTTGTTCGCTTTCATTATGTATATTTGGGTTATCCTCAAGTGAATCAACGGTATGTTTATATGAATAGGCCTTTGTAGTGGTGACAACCGATAAAAGTAAGACAATACCAACAATTATGAGACAAATAATTAGAACAGTTATCATATTATTCCTCCTTTCTCCCATTCTATTTTAGCATGTGTGATTAAGAACTTTAATTATTTGTCACTTGGCCAAACGTTTTATCTTGTCCATTCTGGGTAATATAACAATGGGAGTAACGGCATGAATAATAATGATAGGAGGAGATCACTTATGGAAAATAAATTACATGATGTGTTGAACAGCCAAATCTCTAACTGGAGTGTGTTATTTGTCAAGCTACATAATTTTCATTGGTATATTAAAGGGAAAGAATTTTTTACACTGCATACAAAATTTGAGGAATTTTATAACGAGGCAGCTATTCATATTGACGAATTAGCCGAAAGACTCTTATCAATTGGTGGAGAGCCCCTTGCTACTATGAAGGAGTATTTAGAGAAATCGAGCATCAAAGAGTCCACAGGTAATGAATCGGCGATTGAAATGGTTCAAAGCCTATCAACTGATTTCTCTCTGTTAATTGAAGAACTAAAAAGCGGAATGTCACTTGCTGAAGAGATGAACGACGAGGCAACAGGTGATATGTTCCTTGCAATTCATTCAACATTAGAAAAACATGTATGGATGTTAAAAGCGTACTTAGGTGAAACAGTTTAATTTGTAAAAACAACTCTGAACAGGGTTGTTTTTTTTATGGTACAAAAGATTCATAAAATATTAAAATTTTCTACTCTCCAAATCGACAATATTTTCAAAATTGTGATATTATTTATCATATCATGTCACAAAACATAACATTATGGTTCGGTTTGAGAGGGGAATGAGTGGATATGGTCAGTACTCAAGAGAAAAATTTAAATGTATCCGTGCTGATGAATGAATTAAAGCAGGAAAATAGTAAAATGGAAGGTGTTATGCAAAATATTAAAGACATCTCCATGAAATCCAATATATTAGCATTAAATTCTGGAATTGAGGCTGCAAGAGCAGGCGAAGCTGGACGAGCATTTTCAGTTGTTGCAAAGGAGATTAAAAAGTTTGCTCAAGACTGCTTAGATTCTAGCAAAGCAAGTGAGAGTATTATCAAAAGTATACAAACAAAGGCAAATAATATTATAGCTTTAAGAACGGTGGATATTGCTTATGATACGATCGATAAAATCGATCGGAATTTATTTGAAAGAAATTGTGATGTTCAAGCATGGGCAACCTTCGATGCGATAAAAGAATGTTTACTTCAGCCTACCTCTGATTCGAAAAAGACAGCGGAAGCCTTCATGAAAAATATCTATAACATCTATGAAGTGTATTTCGATCTGTTCGTTGTTGACTTATCAGGAGAAATTCTGGTTGCTGCTCAAAATCAAAGCCAAGTAGGGCGGAATATGAGTGACCGGGAGTGGTTTCAAGAAACGGTAAAAACAAATGATGTGTACGTCACAGATATGTATTATTCTTCCGTTGTGGAGGGGTATACAATGGGGTATTCTAGTCCTGTTCGAAATGATGTGGGAGAAGTTATAGGCGTATTCACCACCCGATTTAACTGGGAGTACATTTATGACATTATTGACCGGGTACAAACAGATGAAAAAAGCAAGCTTTATGCGATTAATTCAGAAGGTTATGTGATCGCATCTAAGGACCGTACCGAAATTTTAAAAACAAAGCTCACTCATTTAAAAGCTGTCCAAAATATTTTATCAGGAATAGAGACCCGAGGGTATACGATCGAGGATAATCAAATTTTCGCATACTCGTTAACAGAGGGTTATAATGCCTATAAAGGTAAAGGTTGGTCAGTTATCGTTGCTGAATCTATCTAGAGTAAAATAAAGGAAGCTGACTAGGTTAGTCAGCTTCTGTCTATGTGCTTTCGTTTTCTTCTATGTACTGTTAGTGAAAGTTCCGTTGTTGGAAGTTAGGGATTTTCCGTTGGCCGTATTCTTCTTGAGCAAATTTCCCTTTCAATCCTTCAATTAGATAGACACCAACTAAATCGTACAATTCTTGCTTATCGAGATCTTTAATGATATTAAGCAAATCCTCTTGAGTTAACTCCTCTAAAAAGGCAAAAGCAAGCATATCAATATCTTCTTCATCACCTGTTAACTTGTGCCGATAAAACTCATATATTTCATCTACAAGCTTCACGTTCTTCACCTCCCTTATGTTTATTATAAAGGTATTGTTATCATTATACTTCAGCAATACCCGTAAATATGTAAACTATTCTTTAATTTTCTTCAATAAGGTGTTGGGAAAAAGGGAATAAATCATTTCCTTGTGCAAATTATAATAAAAAAGGGAGTGTGGGTTATGGATAATGAGAAAAAGACGTACTATATTACGGTTAGTACAGGAGAAATCACACAAAGCAAAACAAGCTCTCCTTGGAATTTTAAAATAGAAGCTACAGATGAAGAAATCATTCAGCTTCGTGAATATTTTGATCAAAATCATGCAAATGACTGGGGAAATTTTTTCCGTGCGCACGTTCCATATGTTCAATATCATCATGACAGAGAAAATGATGCCTATGATTCGATCACGGTTCAAGTGTATAACATGATCTATCGTCTTGGAGACGATGAAGCTAAAAAGCATATTGAGTCTATGGGCATATTAAATAACAAACCGCTTACGTAATTCGAAAGCGGTTTGTTGTTTTTTATTCTAAACTCTGTCAGGATCCTTAATACCCTTCAATATTATCTACATATATACGATTGGAAAAACAATTGGTTTCAGCTATTATGTAAATAAATAGAAAATTAAGGGTGAAGGGTTCATGGAGATGTTTAGGGACCATTTAGGAGCACAAGTGTTGCTTTCATTTGGAGAAAATAAGTTTGGCACTGTTGTGAAACATGTTCTTATTCTAAGTAAATATAAAAATGGATGGGTTCTGACTAAGCATAAAGAAAGAGGGCTAGAATTTCCTGGTGGGAAAGTAGAACGTGGGGAAACGTTAGAGGAAGCTGCAACCCGGGAAGTGTTCGAAGAGACAGGCGGGGTGTTAAATAAGTTAATGAGAATTGGCCATTATGAAGTTCGTAACGGGGATGAGAGATTTGTTAAAGCCATCTTCTACGGGGAGATAAAGGAATTGGTAAGGAAAGAGGACTTTCTAGAAACGGATGGGCCGGTGTTCATTGATGATCTCCACCTAAGTGATCGTTTGAGTGATGAATATAGTTTTATTATGAAGGATTCTGTAGTTGAAAAGAGTTTGCATTACATACAAACACATTTGCTGTAGAAAAGAGGCAAGGATGATCCTTCGCCTCTTTTAGTTACTTTTAATCAATTTTCTCTCTAACAGTTCAACCAACTGGTACATGATTGTTGCGAATACGGCAATGACAAGTAAGGAGAGCAGTACAAGGGTGAAATTAAATACTTGAAAACCATAAATGATCATGTAACCCAATCCTCTAGACGAAACAAGGAATTCTCCAACGATAACTCCAACCCATGAGAGTCCAACATTCACCTTTAGTGTTGAAATGATCGTAGGGAAACAAGCTGGAAGTATGGCTTCTTTGAAGCATTGGGACCTTGTCGCACCAAATGTTTGAAGGACCTTAATATAATTGGGATCCACTTCTTTAAAGGCAGTATAAACGACGATGGTCGTGATAATGACCGAGATGATCGCACCCATCGCAATAATAGAAATCATACTCGGACCGAGTGCAACGATTAAAATCGGACCTAAAGCAACCTTTGGCATGGCATTTAATATTACTAAGTAGGGGTCAAGTACCTTTGACAGGAAGGGTGACCACCAGAGAATGGCAGCAAGAATGGTTCCAAGAAGTGTTCCTAAAATAAAACCAAGTACGGTTTCTGATAGGGTGTACCCTAGGTCTAACATAAGTGTACCATCCTGAATCTTTTTAATGAGTAAATCCCATATTTTAGAAGGTGCACTAAAAATTAATGGGTCGATCCATTGTTTCTTACTCGCAATCTCCCAGCCTAGGAAAAATACAAAGAAGATGACAAATTGGTAAAAACGGACCCATCTCTTCTCGTATGTTAGCTTTTTAATATAATTCTTGTGAAGGAGTTCCACTGGTTGCTTATTGTTCAAGAGACTCCAACTCCTTCCATATAGCTTGGAATAACTGTGTGTAAATTTCGTGATTTCTAGCTTGAAAAGGAGAGAGTTCTCTTAACTGCTTTGGAACCTCAAATGATTTGTGAATTTGCCCAGGACTAGCAGAAAATAAATAAATTCGATCACTCATGGCGATTGCTTCTCCAATATCATGTGTGACAAGGATAGCTGTTTTTCCGAAGGATTTTAATGTCTCAGACACAAGGTCCTCGAGTCGAAGCTTTGTTTGATAATCTAATGCAGAAAATGGTTCATCTAGCATAAGTAGCTTCGGTTCCGTTACTAAGGTTCTAACGAGTGCAACCCTTTGTCTCATTCCGCCAGAGAGTTGCTTCGGATATTGTTTTTCATAGCCCTTTAATCCCATTTCTTCAAGGAGAGAGAAGGCATATTCCTTCCTAGTACTGTCCTCAATTCCAAAAATTTTTAAACCAAGCAATATATTTTCCTCGATGGTTTTCCAAGGAAATAAATAATCTTGCTGTAGCATATAACCGATCTTTTTCTTAGATTTGTTAACAGATTGATTCTCAAGCAGGATGGTACCCTCTGTCGGTTGAAATAATCCTGCTATGATAGAAAGTAGGGTTGTTTTTCCGCATCCGCTCGGACCAAGGAAGGAAATGAATTCTCCTTCCTCGACTTCGAGTGAAATGTCGGAGAGGGCCGTTGTAGCTGAGGTCTTAGTAAAATACGTGTGATGAATATGTTTTAGCTTTAATAAGCTCATAGTCGGCCACCTCGAAATTTAATGATTTTATTTCATTACCTCTTCGGCAATTTGGGTATTTACAAGCACACTGTGATCCACTCTCTTAGGTAACTCGCCTGCTTCGTCCATAATATTTTGAAGGTTTTCCCACTCTGCTTCATCAAGCACTGGGTTTGTTGCGTAAGAGCCCTGACTCTTGTAACGGTCAACCACCGTCTCAATTAAAGCTAAGTCTGTATCCTCGAAGTAAGGAGAAATGGCTTCTGCAATATCTCTTGCAGAATTTTCAGCTACCCATTTTTGTGCTTTATAAATGGCTCTTGCGAATTTTTCAACGGTTTCTTTGTTTTCCGTCATATAGCTTTCTTTTGACATAAATGTTGTATATGGTACCATGCCTGACTCTGTACCGAATGAAGCGACAATATGGCCTCTTCCTTCCTGTTCAAACACACTTGCAGTTGGTTCGAAAAGCTGAACAAAGTCGCCCGTTCCAGAGGCAAAGGCACTGGAAATATTGGCAAAATCAATATTTTGGATCAGGTTCAGGTCGTTATGTGGATCAATACCGTGTTGTTTTAGAACGAATTCTCCAACCATTTGTGGCATACCGCCTTTTCTTTGACCTAAAAAGGTGGATCCTTTCAACATCTCCCACGAAAAGTTATCAATTTTTTCACGAGATACAAGGAAAGTACCATCTGTTTGTGTTAGCTGGGCAAAGTTGATGACTGGGTCATTTGCTTCTTGAGCATAAACGTAAATAGATGTTTCAGAACCAACAAGAGCAACATCAATACTATTTGATAACAAGGCAGTCATTGTCTTGTCTCCACCTGAGGTAGTGGTTAACTCAACATCTAATCCTTCTTCTTCAAAAAACCCTTTTTCTATCGCAACATATTCAGGAGCATAGAAAATGGAACGGGTTACTTCACCAATGCGTACTTTTTGGACTTCTTCCTTGCTGCAGGCAGCAATTGGTATAATGAGAATGACAACTAAGAACATGGAAAAGAAAATCTTAAATGACTTTTTCATTTTATGGATAACCTCCTTAATAGATAAACTTTTTTATGTGAATGGTTTGTGAGCCTAACATATCGTATGAAGTCGAAAAAAATGTGTGAATGCCTAGATTAAAAACATGTGTAAGGAAGTGTAACAGAAGGTATGTATACTCTTGAAATTGTTGATATGGAGAGGTTTCCTTCGCCTCATCCGCATGTCGAGTTATCGATCATAACGTATTATTCGGAAGGATATAAGGTGAAAGGAATGTTAGCAGAACCTAAAGGAGAGGAGCCTTTAGAGGGTTTTTTATATTTAAGGGGTGGAATAAAAAGTGTAGGAAAGGTAAGGCCATCTAGGTTGGTGCAATTTGCTTCGGAAGGCTTTATTGTATTTGCCCCCTACTACCGAGGAAATCAAGGAGGAGAAGGAAATGAAGATTTTGCTGGAGATGATCGAGAAGATGCATTTGCTGGGTATCGTATCTTACAGCAGCATTCGAGAGTGAAAAGGGTACATGTATTTGGGTTCTCTCGTGGTGGGGTGATGGCATTATTAACTGCCATCAAGTTTCCTGATACGGCCTCTCTCGTTACCTGGGGTGGAGTAAGTGATATGAATCTTACATATATGGAAAGAGAAGATTTGAGAAGGATGATGAAGAGAGTCATTGGTGGTACACCGACGAAATATCCAGAAAGATATAAATTTCGCACTCCATTGTATGATATTGAACAATTGCGATGTCCAACTTTAATCATTCATGGATCGAAGGATCAAAATGTAAGTGTGGACCATGCGCGAAGATTGGAAGAGAGATTAAAGGATAAACGTCGTTCAGTAGAGAGCTGGTATTTTGAGGAGTTGACACATTATTTTCCTCCAAGTATTAACCGAAAAGTTGTGACAGACTTAACTCAATGGATGAAAAAACAGTCATAATAATGATAAAATATAAGAAAAGGAGTGGAGAATTATGGGTATGCCATTAGAACTTAATACAATGATTGTTACTAAGGGTAGAGAAAAGCGACTAGAGGAAAACCTGTTTACAATAACCAAAGAAGGATATCGCTTATATCCAATAGACATTCCTGTCGAGGTAAGAAGAACGATGGATGGGGAAGTAAGTGGCATGGCAAAAATTAAAAAAGTAATCTTAGAAAGTGAAAAAACGACGATCGAGTATCAATTGATATCCTTACATTCATCTAATTAAAAGAGCGTAATCGACTGATTACGCTCTTTTTTAAAAATTATACTAAAGGACCGCCTTCTTCGATAATCTGTACTGAAACATTTGCGAATTTTTTGAAGTTATCTTTGAATTTAGTGGCTAATTCGTTCGCTTTAATCTGGTACGCTTCTTGGTCAGCCCATGTTCGGTTTGGCTGAAGAACATCATCCGGAACACCAGGAACATGAAGGGGAATCTCCAATCCGAAAATAGGATCTTTACTTGTTTCTACATGGTTTAGTTCCCCTTCGAGAGCGGCCTGTACCATGGAGCGGGTGTATGATAGCTTCATTCTACTTCCGACTCCATACTCGCCACCAGTCCAGCCTGTATTCACTAGATAAACCTTCGCATTATGTTCGTCAATCTTGGACCCTAGCATTTCTGCATAGCGAGTTGCTTCTAATGGTAGGAAAGGGGAGCCGAAGCAAGTTGAAAATGTTGCTTGCGGTGAAGTGATTCCTTGTTCCGTACCAGCAAGTTTTGATGTGTATCCGCTTAAGAAATGGTACATCGCTTGTTCCTTAGATAGCTTTGCAATAGGAGGCAGTACCCCGAAAGCATCTGCTGTAAGGAATATAATGGTATTTGGATGTCCAGCGACACTTGGATCCACGATATTGCTTATAGATTGGATAGGATAAGCAGCGCGTGTATTCTCAGTTAATGTTCCATCATCATAGTCAGCGACTCGTGTTTCTTTATTCAGTACGACATTCTCTAACACAGATCCAAAATGAATGGCGTCGAAGATTTGAGGTTCTTTTTCTCTTGAAAGGTTAATGCACTTAGCGTAGCAGCCTCCTTCAATATTAAAGACACCGTTAGCTGACCAGCCGTGCTCATCATCTCCGATTAGGCGTCGGTTTGCATCAGCAGATAAGGTCGTTTTACCTGTTCCTGATAAGCCAAAGAATAAAGCGACATCCCCTTCAACGCCGACATTTGCTGAGCAGTGCATAGGTAGAATATTATTTTCAGGCAATAAGTAGTTCATGATAGAGAAAATGGATTTCTTCATCTCGCCTGCATATTCTGTGCCACCGATTAATACGGTCTTTCTTTCAAAAGAGACTATAATAAAAGTCTCAGACTTGGTACCATCAATAATAGGGTCTGCTTTAAAGTTTGGAGCAGATATGACTGTGAATTGTTCTTCATGAGTCAAAAGCTCTTCTGCTGTTGGTCTAATGAATAACTGATGGGCAAATAGATTATGCCATGCAAACTCGTTGATCACTTGAATGGGTAGACGATGTTTCTTATCTGCGCCAGCAAACCCTTTGAAAACAAATAACTCATCTCTATCTTTCAAGTAACTTAGTACTTTATTATATAAACGATCGAACACTTCTTGAGAGATTGGTTGGTTAACAGCTCCCCAATCAATCTTGTCCTTTGTAGAGGCTTCTTCAACAATGTATTTGTCTTTTGGAGACCGACCAGTATATTTTCCTGTTGTTGCTCGAACAGCTCCTGTCGAAGTTAAGACTCCTTCGTTTCTAGTAAGAACCTTTTCGACTAATTGTGGTACAGATAGTTGCACATGCACATGACCAGAGGCTAACAATTCGCTTAATTGGTTAGAAATACGGACAGAGTTCATCTGATGACTACCTACCTTTATTTGTTATTTTTTAATTAGTATAACACATTAACTTAATTAGTCTATACTATTTATAAAAATATTAGAGGGTGCAAGAAAAAACATCGTATTCGACCTATTTTTAAGCCTTTTTATTACATAAAACGATGAATGGGAGTCAATAGTCTATACTATTAAAAGAAGGGACAAATTCAAATGGGAACGATCGTGTTATATGATGCTAAGTGTCAATGGAAATGTGAAGATAACAGTTGCTCATTATTTAAAGAATGAACCAACTATTTTTCATAAAGATATTGACAGTATTTGACGTGATACGGTATTATTCTACATTGAACGGATACTCTCTTATCCCGAGCTGGTGGAGGGACAGGCCCTATGAAACCCAGCAACCTGCTTTAATAATTAATTACGATGACTGTAATTAATATAAAAGAGAAGGTGCTAACCTGAGGCAAGGATTTTAGTCCTTGAACGATAAGAGCGAAAGGCGCAAATTACTTTGCTATCACCCTTTCCTCAAGCAGGGAAGGTTTTTTATTTTGCATAAAGTTTTTATTTGGGTGGGTAATTTTTCAAACCTTCATAATAAAAATGGCATGTTTATTTCATACTACTTAGGGAATGAGTTCCGTATCAAATGGAAGGTTTTGTTTATGTTGATATAATAAGCATACCTTTTTCTCAAGTATAAATAAATAGGAGGTCAGGAGATGTCAAAAAAACGTCGTTTATTTACATCCGAGTCAGTTACTGAAGGTCATCCAGATAAAATCAGTGACCAAATTTCAGACTCAATTTTAGATGCTATTTTAGCAAAAGACGCAAATGCTCGTGTTGCTGCAGAAACGTCAGTAACAACTGGGTTAGTATTAGTTGCTGGGGAAATTACAACCTCTACATACGTAGATATTCCAAAGATTGTTCGTGAAACCATTAAGGAAATTGGGTACACTCGTGCAAAATATGGTTTCGATTCTGAAACATGTGCGGTTTTAACTTCAATTGATGAGCAATCAGCTGATATTGCAATGGGAGTTGACCAAGCACTTGAAGCGCGTGAAGGATCAATGTCTGATGAAGAAATCGATGCAATTGGAGCAGGTGACCAAGGGTTAATGTTTGGTTTTGCTTGTAACGAGACAAAGGAGCTTATGCCTCTTCCGATTTCTTTAGCACATAAACTAGCTCGTAGATTAACTGAAGTTCGTAAGGATGATATTCTTCCTTACCTTCGTCCTGATGGAAAAACTCAAGTTACAGTTGAGTACGATGAAAATAATAAACCAGTTCGAATTGATACAATTGTAATTTCAACCCAGCACCACCCTGAAGTAACGTTGGAGCAAATTCAACGTAATCTTAAAGAGTATGTTATTAACCCTGTTGTACCAGAAGAGTTAATTGATGAAAATACAAAGTATTTCATTAACCCAACAGGTCGTTTCGTTATCGGTGGACCACAAGGTGATGCTGGATTAACAGGACGTAAGATTATTGTTGATACGTACGGTGGATATGCTCGTCACGGTGGCGGTGCATTCTCTGGTAAGGATCCTACAAAGGTTGACCGTTCAGCTGCTTATGCTGCTCGTTATGTAGCAAAGAATCTTGTTGCTGCAGGTCTAGCAGATAAAGTGGAAGTACAGCTTGCCTACGCAATTGGTGTTGCACATCCAGTATCTATCTCTATTGATACATTTGGTACTAGCGAAATAAGTGAAGAAGTTCTTATTGAAGTAGTTCGTAATAACTTCGATCTTCGTCCAGCTGGAATCATTAATATGCTTGATTTAAGACGTCCTATCTATAAGCAAACAGCTGCTTATGGTCACTTTGGTCGTACAGATGTAGATCTTCCATGGGAGCGTACAGATAAAGCTGATACACTTCGTAAAGAAGCTCTTGAAAGATAATTTTAAATAGTAAAAATTCAGCCGGGAGTTACAGAAAATTTGTAACTCCCGGTTTTTCTTTTCGTCTATAAGGGTATGGTGGTTTAGAAGCAAAAAGGGATGTAAACAATGGGTAGTAAGCTTGAATTTTTAGGAAATGGTCAATTTGACAGTGCGATTAGATAATTTTAATGGTAGTATTAATAGGTATTCTTTCTGAATGGAAGATTAAACTCGTAAGAACGGAGTAGGTGAGTTACATACATGTGTGGTTTTATTGGATGTGTTCATGACAAATCGCAAGTGTTTAGTGATGGACAAAAACAACAATTTGAAAATATGAATAATGTGATTACGCATCGCGGACCTGATGATGACGGATATTTCTATGATTCTCATGTTCAATTTGGGTTTCGTCGTTTAAGTATCATTGATATAGAAAGCGGGCATCAACCCCTTCATTTTGAAAACGAAAGATACTGGATTATTTTTAACGGTGAAATTTATAACTATGTAGAGTTAAGAGAAGAACTATTGGCAGAAGGAATCACCTTTGCAACAAGCTCAGATACAGAAGTAATTATTGCTTTGTATAGCCATCTGAAGGAAAAAGCTGTGGAGAAGCTTCGTGGAATGTTTGCCTTTGTAATTTGGGATAAAGTTGAGAAGACGCTTTATGGAGCACGTGATTCATTCGGAATCAAGCCTTTCTTCTATTTTGATGACGGGGAAAAGACATTCTTTGCATCGGAGAAAAAGAGTATTTTACTTGCTCTACAAAATGATGTATTGAACTATGATTCTTTACAGTATTACTTAACGTATCAGTTTGTTCCTGAGCCTTATACGATGTCAGAAGGAATTTCAAAATTAGAACCAGGACACTACTTTACAAAAAAAATCGGATCTGAAATGGAAATTAAGCGTTATTGGAAGGCACATTTCCATCCAGTAAGAAAATCAGAGAGTGATTTTGTAAAGGAAATTAAAGATGTTCTTTTTGATTCTGTCAAAATTCATATGAGAAGTGATGTGCCAGTTGGTTCTTTCCTTTCTGGTGGAATTGACTCTTCAATCATTGCTTCCATTGCAAAAGAATTCCATCCGGCGATTAAGACATTTTCTGTAGGTTTTGATCATAATGGGTTTAGTGAAATTGATGTTGCTAAGGAAACGGCTGATAAGCTTGGAGTAGAAAATATTAGTTATATCATTACTCCGGAAGAGTATATGCATGAAGTACCGAAAATTATGTGGCATATGGACGATCCGCTTGCAGACCCTGCTTGTGTCCCTTTATATTTTGTGGCACGTGAAGCTCGTAAGCACGTGACGGTGGTTTTATCTGGAGAAGGTGCAGATGAGCTATTTGGTGGCTACAATATTTATAGAGAGCCTCAGAGTCTAGAGGTGTTTAATAAAATTCCACAGGTTGGAAAAGCGTTTTTGCGTTTGCTAGCGAAAATGATGCCAGAGGGAATGCGCGGGAAGAGCTTTATTGAACGTGGTTTGACTCCTTTAGAAGAACGTTATATCGGAAATGCAAAAATGTTTAGTGAGCTTGAAAAGAGTGATCTTCTAAATACGTATAACAAAGGTTTAGATTTCACCAATATTACAAAGCCTCTTTATAAAGAAAGTGAAGGCTACGATCCAGTTGACCGTATGCAGTATATTGATATTCACACATGGATGCGTGGAGATATTTTATTGAAGGCTGACAAAATGACCATGGCTCATTCGTTAGAGCTTCGTGTCCCATTTTTAGATAAAGCCGTTTTTGAGGTTGCTTCTAAAATTCCAACAAGTTTAAAAACAGCCAACGGAACAACGAAGTATGTTCTTAGAAAAGCAGCAGAAGGAATTGTACCAGAACATGTTCTTAATCGTAAAAAGCTAGGCTTCCCGGTTCCAATCCGTCACTGGTTAAAGGCTGAGATGAATGAATGGGCAAAGACCATTATAAGAGAAAGTGATACAGATTATTTATTAAATAAAACGTATGTACTTCAATTGCTTGAGGATCACTGCCAAGGAAAAGCCGATAATAGTAGAAAGATTTGGACTGTGCTCATGTTTATGGTGTGGCATCAGGTATATGTAGAAAAAAAGTATTCCTTCGAGAAGGAATACTTAGCGGAAAAAGTATTACAAAGCTAATTAGTGTGGGAGGTAGGTAATTGCCTGACTTCCCATTTGCACCCAGGATTCTTCAAAATCCATTATGGGTGCTTTTTTATTTTTTTCCCCTGTTAATGGATCGTTAAAGTATACATAATCCTGATCAAAGCCTGTTAATAAAACAGAGTGTTCTTTGTAGGTAATATCAATAACACCACTCGGAGTGTGCCAGGTCACAAATTGATTGGATGACAGCTTTTTAAAAGAGGTGTTGGTGATCACCCAGACAGGACGCTTGTCAGAAAGGTGTATTTTTAAATCATTAAAAGGTGAACCGGTTAAATCATCAATTTGTCCAGGTAAATATTTCTCAGCTAGTTCTTTAATGGGTTTATGGTACACGCCTAAACCAGGTAGTTCTTTTGTATACATGCTCCCTACAAATCCGTCATTAGGATGACCGTAGTAAACTTTTCCACCAGAGACCTTGTAGGCTGTAGTGTCTTTTATGATTTCTTTAGCAAGAGTCATCTTATCTACTGAAATATTTGCGTATTGTAGTAGCATGGCTAAACTCGTAACTTCACAGCCGCGTGGAAGTTCAGGTAGTTGGTTGATGACTGGTGCATCTAAGAGAACGGTTTGTTCTAACGGGATAATCGTAAGGTCAACCCGATCATCGTTAAAAGTGTTCGTCGAACGTAATGGGGCATGTACCCAGGTCTTCATTCGACCAACGGCTTCGGCAATATGTGGGGTTTGTGCAATAAATAAGATGAAGAACCCTAGTAAAACCATTCCAATAATTGAAAAAGAAGTTTTAAGAGAAGGACTTTTCTTTATAAGATGTGTAAAAATAAATAGTAAGATAATTAAAATCCCTATTAAAATGATTAGTGTAGTCATAAGCACCACCGATACAACATGTAGTTAGCATTCTATATTAGTTATATCGGCATATTTCCTCTAGTTTCAAGATACTTTTTCTAAGATTTCTTATTTTTGTATCGATTTGTAGTATTGGCCTTTTTCTACGTATTGGTTCATGATTCTATCACGATCTTTTATGTCTTCCTCAGTTAACTCACGAATCACCTTGGCAGGGCGACCAAACGCAAGCGTGTTCGGCGGAATTTTCTTTCCTTGAGGAACTAAACTGCCGGCTCCAATGAATGCACCTTCGCCAATTTCTGCCTGATCTAGTATAATAGAACCCATTCCAACTAAAGCTTTCTTTCGGATGGTGCAGCTATGTAAAATCACTTGGTGACCGATGGTGACTTCGTCTTCAATTATGAGCGGATTATTTGGACTTTGGTGTAAAATAGAGTTATCCTGAATGTTCACGCGGTTCCCAATAATTGTCGGGGCAACATCACCGCGGATAACCGTACCAAACCATATACTTGTTTGGTCACCAATGACAACATCTCCAGTTACCGTCGTATAATCAGCAAGGTACGCAGTCTCAGCAATTTTTGGGGTTTTATCATGGTAAGGATAAATCATAAACATCCTCCTTTATGTAATCATATATTTACTATAACGAATTTATAGAAATTTTTCTTATACTTTTTTTAGAAGGGGCAATACATATGTGGAAATGGGAAGCGGAAGGGAATGCCAGAGCCGTTATTGTTATTGTTCATGGGGCGATGGAGCATCATAGAAGATACGGTTGGCTTATTGAGCAGTGGAGAAACTCGGGCTTTCATGTCGTCATGGGTGATTTGCCTGGTCATGGATTAACGACAAGATCAAGAAGAGGGCATATCGATTCATTCGAAGAGTATGTGGATGAAGTAAAAAAGTGGATTGATGCATCCTATCAATTTGATTTACCAGTATTCTTAATTGGTCATAGCATGGGAGGACTGATTACACTAAGGCTTCTACAAAAAGAGCGATTAAATGTAGCTGGTGTCATTCTTTCATCTCCTTGCTTAGGTTTAGTGAACAAGCCTTCTCCTATCTTACACGCGGCAACCTTTATTTTAAATAAAGTGTTCCCAGCTTTACGAGTATCTTCTGGAATTTCTTTGGATATGGTGACGAGAAATGAAGATGTAAGAGAATTGGACCTTAAAGACACTTTATATGTAAAAAAGATATCGGTACGCTGGTATCGTGAGCTAGAAGAGGCGATGAAGAATGCATTCGCAATGATTAAAAGAACTCAGGACACCCCATTATTGGTTGTTCAAAGTGGGGATGACAGGATCGTAGATAAAGAGAAGGTAAGAAGTTGGTTCAACTCTGTCCCACTATCGGAGAAACGTTTCAAGGAATGGCCAAAGTGCTATCATGAAGTGTTTAATGAACCAGAACGGGAAGAAGTATTTTTATATGTTAAAGATTTCGTAGAAGGTCAATTAAAAGGACTAGGATATATTGTGTGAGTGAGGTGAAATACATGAGTGTTCCAACAATGCCCATCAGCTTAATGACGGAAGTGTATAGGAAGGTTCTACCTGCTGTACATAGAGAACTGAATGGGTGGAAGGCACGAGCAAAAGAAATCCCGAATCTAGAGCTTCGGAGGCAAGCACTAGCTAGCATTGAACACAAAACCTTTCATTGTGAGGGCGGTGGAATTCTTTCTTTAATGGGAATGGACCGGTATGAAGAAGCCATTCGTTTTATCGTTGCATATCAGACGATTAGTGATTATTTAGATAATTTATGTGACCGGAGTACTTCTCTTGATCCGATCGATTTTGCGACGTTGCATGAATCAATGGAACATGCTCTTACCGTTGGGAAAGTGCAGAAGAATTATTATGAGCATCGGGAAGACCAGGATGATGGAGGGTATTTACATGACCTAGTGGCAACTTGTCAGGAGGTCCTTGCAGGGGTAGATAAGTACGAAATGATACGAGAACACTTGCTTGAGTTATGCCATTATTATTGCGATTTACAAATCCATAAGCATGTTCAACACGAAGAACGAATTCCCCGACTGAAAAATTGGTTTGGTAAGCATAGTAGCAAAATACCTGAAATGGAATGGTATGAATTTTCTGCTTGCTCCGGTTCTACCTTAGGAATATTCTGCCTTGTTTCATTTGCTATGAGCGAAAGATTTGCTCATCACCATGCAGATTCCATTCGTGAAGGTTATTTCCCTTATGTGCAGGGATTACATATTCTACTGGATTACTTTATCGATCAGGAAGAGGATTTAGATGGTGGAGATCTTAATTTTTGTTTTTACTATAAAGATGAAAAAGCGCTGTTCGAACGACTTAATCATTTTGTAAATGAAGCAGATCGCCACATTGAAAATCTCCCATATAAAAGGTTTCATCAGTTGATTAACCGAGGTTTATTAGGTATTTATTTATCAGATGATAAAGTACGTAATCAAAAAGGAGTAAGAAAGCTTTCACGAACAATGATATGGAACTCAGGTCCCGTTGGTTTATTCTTCTATATCAATGGACGTTTGTATCGCTCCGTACAAAAATGGAATATATTTCGAGCTCGAACACAGTAAAACAGTCTGAAATCAATTTTCAGACTGTTTTTTTTAAGATCGTTTTTCAATTGCGATGATAAATGGGGCATTGTTTTTCTGATTTTCAAACTGATAACGTAGGACATGTGCCTTTTCTTGGTCTAACTCTTTCACATATTGTAACAGTTTATCCCGTTCAATCGCACCTTCTTCATGCCCATGATAAATGACAAGGACAATGATTCCCTCGACAGCTAAAAGGTCCAATAGCTGCTCAATGGCAAAAATAGTAGTTTCAGGTTTTGTAACAATGCTCTTGTCTCCACCAGGTAGATACCCTAGATTAAAAATCGCAGCTGTTACCTTTCCTTTTGCTGATTGGGGAATGAAGTCTTTCACCTCTTCATGTCCACGATGGATAAGGGTGACACGATCTGAAAGGTTTTCCTTCGCTAGACGCTCTTTTGTCGCTTGGAGGGCTTGGTCTTGAATATCAAAACCATACACATGACCTGTACCGCTTGCGAGTTTTGCTAAAAAATAAGTATCATGGCCATTTCCTAGAGTCGCATCTACTGCTACGGTATCCGGGATAAATGCCTTTTCTAGCAAGCTTCTTGCAAAGGGCAAAATTCTCTCTAGCTTCATAAGCTGGTGGCCTCCACATGATAGAACTTCCCTTGCCAGCTGTCTCTTCTTTTGAGTTCAGCGTCAATTGCATTTAATACTTCCCATTTATTCACGCTCCACATGGGTCCAATCATTAAATCAATTGGTCCATCCCCCGTGATTCGATGGACAATCATTTCAGGTGGTAAAATTTCTAATTGGTCACATACTAAGCTTACGTAGTTTTCAAAAGAAAGAAACTCAAGCATTCCTTTCTCATATTGTTTTACCATAGGTGTTCCCTTTAAAAGATGTAATAAATGAATTTTAATTCCTTGAACGTCCAGCTTTGCCACTTCTTTTGCAGTTGCCATCATCATGTCATAGGACTCAAGTGGCAACCCATTTATAATATGTGAGCAAATTCGAATATTATGCTTGCGAAGCTTGTTTACTCCCTCCACATAACATTGGTAATCGTGAGCTCTGTTTATCAATAGTGCAGTTCGCTCATGAACGGTTTGAAGGCCAAGCTCTACCCATAAATACGTTCTCTTATTCAGTTCGGCTAAATATTCAACAACATCGTCTGGTAAGCAATCAGGCCTTGTTGCTATAGATATACCTACAACATCTTCTTGTGAAAGGACGCTTTCAAATTTTTCTTTTAATTCCTCAAGTGGTCCGTGCGTATTTGTATAGGCTTGAAAATAAGCCATATACTTGCCATCTTTCCATTTAAAGTGCATTTTTTCTTTTATTTCTTGGAACTGTGTCGTTAAATCATCTACTCTATTTCCTGCGAAGTCTCCTGAGCCTGCTGCGCTACAAAAGGTACAACCCCCATAAGCAACAGTGCCGTCTCGGTTCGGACAATCAAAGCCGCCATCAAGTGCTACTTTAAACACTTTATGTCCAAAGGTTTGTCTTAAGTGGTAATTCCATGTATGATATCGCTTATTATCTGATGCATATAAAAAAGGATGTAACTTGCTCACCTACGTAATCTCCTTACAATCAAAGTATTCTCATTTTATCAGAAAAAGGGTAGACAACCAACTGGATTAATGATTGGTGAGTTCTGCCACTAGAGAGAAGTTGTAAGAAAAGGAGTACTTGCACACACTACATATGAAGCATATTGCTTCTTTGTTAGAAGAAAAGGGGGGCTTTTAGAATGGCAACTCATCAATCCATGATTAACCTCTTTGAGAGATGTAATGCGGTATTACGAAATGCCGAGACACAGTTTAACATAAGCAGTAGGCAGGATCATTATAACGATGAGAACTTAGATATTGCTATGAGAGAGCTTGAGGATGCATACAATGATGTCGCAAAAATGGCATTAAGTGCAAATGAGGTACAACGAGAAGACTTGCACCGTATGAGGCTGCAAATACAGCAACTCCAAAACCAAATGACTCTACTTGATCGATAGGGGGAGAAGGATGAAAAAGCGTTCGAAACAAAACAACCCTGAGCAAAAAACTAGAAATGGAATCAATAATCAAGATGTAGAGCTTGGATCAGATTTTGATCAGGTTAAAGCTTCAAAAAAGAAGTATGAAAACAAAGGCGGTCAGCCTGTGAAATCTAAGTTTCATCCAGAACCGGAGCAAAGCTCTTAAGCAAATAAGAGTCCCACAGTTGTTGGGGCTCTTATCTTTTTGTTTTGAATTGATTGAATAGTTTTACTCTATTTTTGTCAATAGAAAATCATTGATGTTTCCATTTGAACCAACTAAAATTATTTCTAGACTCGAAATTGTAAAAACTTTTTACAAAGAAAAGGGGCGTTTTTTCATGCCTAGAGCTCTATGGTTACTGATTATAGGGATGGCGGTGAATGTAACTGGCTCTTCTTTTTTATGGCCTTTAAACACGATTTACATCCATGAGCACTTAGGAAAATCATTGACAGTGGCTGGGTTTGTTCTTATGTTGAACGCTGGTGCAAGTGTTGCAGGTAATTTATTTGGAGGAGCTTTGTTTGATAAGATTGGTGGTTATAAAGCCAATTTACTTGGAATCGCAATTACAGTGGCAGCACTAATAGGTCTTACTTTTTGGCATGGGTGGCCCATGTATGTTGTTTTTTTAACGATCATTGGTTTTGGTTCTGGAATCGTATTTCCTTCTATGTACGCAATGGCAGGAACGGTGTGGAAAGAAGGAGGCAGAAGTGCCTTTAATGCAATTTATGTTGCCCAAAATTTAGGGGTTGCTATTGGGGCAGCACTTGGCGGTCTAGTTGCATCGTACTCGTTTCAGTGGATATTTGTTGCCAATACACTAATGTATATCCTCTTTTTATTCATAGCTGTGTTTGGTTACCGTGGAATACAATCGAGCAATAGTGGTGGTAAGCAAACCAATATTTTAGAACAATCTTCTACAGTGAGAAGTCATGCGAAGCTATATGCACTATTGATTTTATGTATTGGGTATTTATTATGCTGGGTTGGTTATGTGCAGTGGCAGTCTACCATTGCTTCACACACACAGGAGCTCGGAATAACATTGAAGCAATACAGTGTATTATGGACCATTAACGGTGCATTGATTGTTGTTGCTCAACCCATCATTAATAAAATATTGAAACCATTTGCTCATCATATCAAAGGGCAAATTATTGCAGGTATTCTTATCTTTATTATGTCATTTGCCGTTGCTTCTATAGCTAATGAATTTTCTGGATTCCTGACAGCGATGGTCATACTTACGATTGGTGAAATGCTTGTCTGGCCCGCGGTACCGACCATTGCAGATAAATTAGCACCAAAGGGAAGAGAAGGATTTTATCAGGGAATCGTCAATAGTACGGCAACAGGTGGCAGAATGATCGGCCCTTTATTGGGTGGAGTACTCGTAGACTTTTACGGCCATCAGATGATGTTATTAATCTTAATCACTTTATTTGTGATCTCCATAATAACCACATTCCTATATGATCGAAATCTTCAAACTAGAACTGAGGCAATACAAACAAGCGTAATGAACTAGCTTTGAACTGAATAGTTTCAGAATTTAAACAAAAGGTCTCGAGAGCAACTCTCTCGGGATCTTTTCATTTTTTAATACGAATTGCAGGAAAAAAGGTTGATTTCCGCTCCAGGCGCTTGCTTTCCGGGGGGCGTTCGCCGAGCCTCCTCATCGCTCCGCTCTTGCGGGGTCTCGCCTAAAACGCTAATCCCCCAGGAGTCAAGCACCTTCCGCTCCAATCAACTAGTATCCTTTTAAACATTGAGGGGGAAAAATCTGATCATTATACTTTTTGAGTGCTTCTGAAGTAAGTTACCATGTCCAAGTTGCTAGTTTGCTTACATTCATGTAAGTAAATTTAAGCATTGCCTTGTTTGTTTTTCGTCATCATGGTAAGGCACTCGAGGTTTAATTCTGCGTTTAACAATTGATTATGGATTGATTGGAGCGGAGGCTGGCGACTCCTGCGGGAAAAGCGGCTCGGCCCCGCCCGCGGAAAGCGTCCAGCCGCAGCGGAAATCCAACCACACTGTCTTAACTATCATTTAATTTACTCAGATGTTTCTACGCCTTAAGTCCGAGGAGAAGTTAAAGCTTGCGCCTCGCTACATTTTTTCGAGGTCCTTCTATAATCAAGGTATAGAATTCAAGGAGGAAGAAAAATGGAAAAATTAATATATGGAGTTGTGGTGGCTACTGGAGCCCTTATGCTTGCAGGGTGCAATATTTTAGCAGTTGGGAAAGATGCTCATGAAAAAAGTCTATCGGTTGAAAGAGATAAAGCAGAAGAAATAGAACTTGAGGTAAATATGGGAGCGGGAGAACTAACATTGGATCAAGGCTCAAAGGAGTGGGTAACGGGAGAGGCGAAGTACAACAATAATGATTTAGAGCCTGAGGTTTCCTATAAATTAACTGGGGATACAGGAAAAATAACTATTGACCAATCAAAAAGCGATGATATCAATGTAAATAAAGGCGGCCTAAAAAATGAATGGAATCTACAGGTAACAAATAAAGTGCCTTTGGAATTAATTGTGAACTCGGGTGCTTCCGCTTCTACATTAAATTTATCAGGTTTGAAGCTTGAAGACCTTAAAATTAACGCTGGTGTTGGGGACCTTACGGTTGATTTAAGTGAAGACTGGAAGAAAAGTTTTGATGTAAATATGGATATGGGCGTAGGTGTTACAACCTTGATATTACCAAAAGATGTTGGGGTACAGGTGATTTCTGAAAAAGGTTTAGGAGTGAGATCCGTGGAAGGATTATCGTCAGAGGGAGATGGAGTCTACGTAAATGACCAATTTGGCAAAAGTGACGTTACAATAACGGTGAATGCGGATATAGGAATTGGGGAGTTTGAGATTAAAGAGGAGTAGTCACTCATTTGTGGAGAACTGATCGAAACAATCGATCAGTTTTTTTCTGCTTTACACCATTCTCTGAAAAGTATGATAATGGAATAAAAAGCGGGAGGAGCCATCTAATGATTCATGCATTGTCAAAGCTTTCTGTGGATACGATTGAGACGATTGTTGAAAACGCATTTGAGTGGCTAGTGGTTGTTGATAGAGAAGGCTTAATTACTTATATAAATAAAAATTATTGTGAGTTTATTGGCGTGAACAGAGATGAAGTAATCGGGGTTCATGTGTCAAAGGTTATAGAGAATTCGAGAATGCATATTGTAGCGAGTACAGGTAAGGAAGAGATTGCAGATCTTCAGTATATTAAGGGCAATTATATGATTGCGAATCGTGTCCCCATTTTTTCAAAAGGGGAAGTGATTGGTGCGTTTGGAACCGTTTTCTTTCGGGATACACAAGCATGGATGAAGATGAACTCACATGTAAAGAGCTTGCTGTCAAAGATGCAAAGCTACATACAAGATCTTGATCGAAGCGTCAAATACTCATTAGAGGATATTCTAGGAACATCCAAGCAAATTGTCAGTTTAAAAGAAAAGGTCAAAATGATTTCGGCGAGTGATATTTCGATCCTAATTCGAGGAGAAAGTGGTACGGGAAAAGAGCTTTTTGCGCACAGCATTCATCAGCTGAGCAATCGAAGTCATCAGCCATTCGTTAAGATCAATTGTGCAGCCATCCCAGAGCATCTATTAGAATCTGAACTTTTTGGTTATGAGGAAGGTGCGTTTACAGGGGCAAAGAAAGGTGGGAAAAAAGGAAAGTTTCATCTAGCGGATGGAGGAACTCTTTTCTTAGACGAAGTGGGCGACATGCCATTAAATATGCAGGTGAAGTTACTGCGTGCACTTCAAGAAGGAGAAATTGAAAGTGTTGGGGCACTAA
Source organism: Bacillus coreaensis (assembly GCF_050586445.1). NCBI lineage: Bacteria > Bacillati > Bacillota > Bacilli > Caryophanales > Bacillaceae > Bacillus > Bacillus coreaensis. The sequence continues at coordinate 121,215 of NZ_JBOCCY010000011.1, read as the reverse complement.
AGCCAATGAATGTAGATGTTCGGATTATTGCTGCGACTAACCGTCCTTTAGAAAAAATGATGGAGGAAAAACGATTTCGGGAAGATCTTTTTTATCGAATTAATGTTGTCCCCTTTTATGTCCCGTCATTACGCGAAAGGATGGAAGATATCCCGATCTTACTAGAGTACTTTATTAATAAGATTACAAGAAAAAGTGGGAAAAGAATACATGGAGTGAGTGAAGACGTGTCTGATTTGCTTCAAACGTATAGTTGGCCAGGAAATATCCGAGAGCTAGAAAATGTGATGGAGGCGGCCATTCACTTATCAAATGGAGAAATCATTACAGTGGAGTCCTTACCGGATTATATTCATGACTCGTCGGTTTACCCACTTGGAAAAAGGAAGCTAAAGGAAATAATGGACGAAACCGAGCGAAGAGTTCTTCAGCAAAGCTTAGTAAAGTTTAATCATGATAAACTTTTGGCAGCTAAAGCACTAGGAATTAGTAAATCCACAATGTATGATAAATTAAAAAAATATGGGCTTGAGTAGTCCAGATATCCGGAATATGTTCCAGATTTCTGGACTTCTTTCTGTCTATGATTTTATTAAGCCCATTCAAGTAAAGGACATGTTTTTTTGGAAATCTATTCTATGATTTTTGAGATCTAATAGACGGTACATTCCGGAAATCCGGAAAAAATGTTCAATAAATAGTCATAAAAATCACATCACAATAAGGATTTACAGTTTGGCATAATCCTTGCATAAAGAAAAGGGAAGGGAGGGTGCGGAAGAAAGTGTAACCGTTTGCAATCTCATTCGACAACAAAGGGGGATATAAGATGCTAAGTATGATTGGTTTAATTGGTGGTTTGGCCTTATTAATTTTCTTAACGATGCGAGGAATGAATTTACTTGTCGCAGGTCCATTATCAGCATTGTTTGTTGCTGTTCTGAATGGAATGCCATTGTTTCCACAACTTGTAGCAGAAGGGGAAGCGAACCTTGTTGGAAACTATATGTCTGGTTTTTCTAGCTTTGTTACGGCTTGGTATTTAATGTTCCTTTTAGGGGCTATCTTTGGAAAAGTTATGGAAGATAGCGGTGCAGCTGATTCGGTTTCTAGGTTGATTGTTGAGAAGCTTGGAATGAAGTATGCCATTCTTGCCATTGTTGCTGCCTGTGCGGTGTTAACGTATGGAGGAGTAAGTTTGTTCGTTGTGGCTTTTTCTGTCTATCCGATGGCGCTTAGTTTGTTTAAACAAGCGAACTTGCCACGACGTTTCATCCCTGCAGCATTAGCCTTTGGATCAGTTACCTTTACGATGACCTCTGCGGGCTCGCCTGAAATCCAAAACTGGATTCCAATTGATTATTTGAATACTTCTCCTTATGCGGGATGGGAAGTTAGCTTAATTGTTGCCGTATTTATGATGATTTTTGGTTATTGGTGGCTAAAGCACATGATTACAAAAGCGGTGGAAAAAGGAGAGTACTTTGTTGAACGAGATGGTGATCCGGTTAATGAAGAAAGAGAGCTACCAAATCCTTTAATGGGGATTTTGCCGTTAGTCGTAGTTCTTGCAATTTCATTTATTTTTCATGACTCCTTAAAGCAATCGGCACTTATTATTGCACTTTTGGGCGGTGTTATCGCGACATATGCCCTTAACCGTAAATATTTTAAAAACTTTTGGAGTGCTGTTTCAGAAGGAACTCTTGGTGCTTTAATTGCCATAGGTAATACAGCTGCTGTTGTAGGATTTGGCGGTGTTGCGAAGGCAGTTCCTGCTTTTGGAGTGGCTGTTGACTTTATGACGAGCATTCCAGGAAGCCCTTTAATTGGAGGGGCAATAGCAGTTAGTGTCATTGCGGGTATGACCGGTTCAGCCTCTGGTGGTCAAGCGATTGCCTTGCCATTACTTGCGCCTCATTACATGGATATGGGAGTTAATCCGGAAGCGCTCCACCGAGTCGTAGCGATTTCATCTGGAGCATTGGACTCTCTCCCTCATAACGGATATGTGGTCACAACTGTTCGTGCCATTTGTGGGGAAAGTCATAAGGATGCCTATAATCCAGTTGGTGCCGTAACCGTCATTGTACCTACTTTAGGTGTAATTCTTGCGATTATTCTATTTTCTTTAGGTGTAGGTATCTAGAAAGGAGTTTCTCATGAAGGACCAACCGATTGTTTTTGTGACGGGGGCAGCCCAGGGGATAGGATATGAGATTAGTAGAAAGTTTGCTGAGCAAGGTGCAAAGATTGTCTTAACGGATGTTAATGAAGAAGCGGTTGTCGCTTCAGCAAACGAGATTCGAGGGTTAGGTTTTGAGGCAATAGGAATCAAATGCGATGTAACAAAGGAAGAAGAAATTATTGCAGCGATTGACCATGTGATTTCTCATTTAGGATCCATTGATGTGTTAATCAATAATGCAGGACTTCAACATGTATCATATCTTGAGGAATTTCCAACAGAAAGGTTTGAGTTGTTGATAAAAGTCATGTTAACAGCACCGTTTATGTTAACAAAGCATGTGTTGCCTCATATGAAAAAACAAGGTTTCGGTCGAATCATTAATATGGCATCTATCAATGGGTTAGTAGGGTTCGCTGGTAAAGCCGCATACAATAGTGCGAAGCATGGAGTGATTGGGTTAACGAAAGTAACAGCCCTAGAAGCAGCAACCTATGGAATTACGGTGAACGCTCTTTGCCCAGGTTATGTAGACACTCCACTGGTACGTAATCAGCTAGCAGATCTAGCCAAGACAAGAGGAGTAGAGCTAGAAAGAGTTCTCGAGGAAGTTCTCTACCCCCTCGTCCCACAAAAACGCTTGTTAACTGTTGACGAGATTGCTAGTTACGCGATTTTTCTGGCAAGTGAAGCGGCGAAAGGGATTACTGGTCAAGCGGTCGTTATTGACGCAGGCTATACGGTTCAATAAAAAATACACACACACTACTCCTTATCTTCATATGCTACAAAACACAACTTGCATCGAACTAGAAAATACACTACAATAGCATCATACTTAAATATGTGGTGACCATGATAAGGAGTAGTAGTGAGAAATACCTGAAAGTAGAGAGTTGACGGATGGTGAAAGTCAACCAGGTGTCCATGAACTCGCCTTTGAGTCGCAAGTGTGAAAGAAAGTAATGCTTGCCGTATTCCGCGTTAAGGATAATGAAGCGAGTGACTTGTGCACTAATGTGGGTGGTACCGCGGGAGATTCTACATAATCCTCTCGTCCCTTTTTATAGGGACGGGATTTTTTGCGTTTAAACAAGTATTTTTAGGAGGAATTAAAAGTGAGCTTTAATCATCAAGAAATTGAAAAAAAGTGGCAGAGCTTTTGGGATGTTAACAAGACGTTTCAAACTAGTGAAGAAAAAGGTAAACGCAAATTTTATGCGTTAGATATGTTTCCATATCCATCTGGAGCTGGACTGCATGTAGGGCATCCAGAAGGGTACACAGCAACAGATATTTTATCACGTATGAAGCGTGCGCAAGGCTATAACGTTTTACACCCAATGGGATGGGATGCGTTTGGTCTTCCAGCTGAGCAATATGCATTAGACACAGGGAATGATCCTGCTGAATTCACGGCATTAAATATTGCCACATTTAAGCGTCAAATCAAGGCATTAGGTTTCTCATACGATTGGGATCGCGAAGTGAACACTACAGATCCTGAATATTATAAATGGACACAATGGATTTTCTTAAAGTTGTTTGAAAAAGGCCTAGCCTATATTGATGAGGTAGCCGTAAACTGGTGTCCAGCTCTTGGAACGGTATTATCAAATGAAGAAGTAATTGATGGAAAAAGTGAACGTGGTGGTCATCCCGTTGAACGACGTCCAATGAAGCAGTGGGTATTAAAAATTACTGCGTATGCAGATCGTTTATTAGAGGACTTAGAAGAACTTGACTGGCCAGAGAGCTTAAAGGATATGCAACGCAACTGGATCGGTCGTTCTGAAGGTGCCGAGATTACTTTTAATATTGAGGGTAATGACGGGCAGTTCACGGTCTTTACAACAAGACCTGATACATTATTCGGTGCAACGTATGCGGTATTAGCACCAGAGCATGTTTTGGTTGAAAGAATAACGACAGCTGAGATGCGCGACGCGGTTCAAGCATACATTGAACAGATCAAGAGCAAGAGTGATTTGGAGCGTACCGATTTAGCTAAAGACAAAACAGGTGTATTTACAGGTGCTTATGCAGTTAATCCGGTTAATGGAGCGAAAATGCCAATCTGGATCGCTGATTATGTACTTGTTAGCTATGGAACAGGAGCGATCATGGCGGTACCTGGTCATGATGAGAGAGACTACGAATTTGCTAAGAAATTCGATTTACCAATTGTGGAAGTCGTTGCAGGTGGAGATGTTTCCAAGGAAGCTTATACAGGTGATGGTGAGCATGTAAACTCTGACTTCTTAAATGGAATGAACAAAGAAGAAGCGATTTCTCGTATGATTGCTTGGTTAGAGGAAAAAGAAATCGGAACGAAGAAGGTTACGTACCGTCTACGCGATTGGTTATTTAGCCGCCAACGCTATTGGGGAGAGCCAATTCCAGTCATTCACTGGGAAGATGGAACAATGACAGCTGTTCCTGATTCAGAGCTTCCATTGGTGTTGCCAAAAACGACAGAAATTCGTCCGTCTGGTACAGGCGAATCGCCACTTGCGAATATCGAAGACTGGGTGAACGTAGTTGACCCTGTAACAGGTAAGAAGGGACGTCGTGAAACAAATACGATGCCGCAATGGGCAGGAAGCTGCTGGTACTACTTACGTTATATTGATCCGAAGAATGATCAAGCGTTAGCAGATCCAGAAAAATTAAAAGAGTGGCTTCCAGTTGATATTTATATCGGTGGAGCAGAGCATGCGGTTCTTCACTTGCTTTATGCTCGATTCTGGCATAAGTTTTTGTATGATATCGGTGTAGTAAGCACAAAAGAACCATTCCAAAAATTGTTTAACCAAGGGATGATTCTTGGAGAAAACAATGAAAAAATGAGTAAATCAAAAGGAAATGTCGTAAACCCTGACGAAATCGTTGGAACCCATGGTGCCGATACTCTACGTTTATACGAAATGTTCATGGGTCCACTTGAAGCATCGATTGCATGGTCAACACAAGGATTAGACGGTTCTCGCCGCTTCTTAGACCGTATTTGGCGCTTGTTAGTGGATGAAAATGGAGAGATTGCAGAGAAGGTTCAATCGGTTGATTCTTCTAGTCTGGAAAAGGTTTATCACCAAACCGTGAAAAAGGTGACTGAGGACTTTGAAGGATTACGCTTTAATACAGCTATTTCGCAGTTAATGGTATTTATTAACGAAGCTTATAAAACACCAGTGCTTCCAAAAGACTTTGTGGAGGGCTTTGTGAAATTGCTTGCTCCGATTTGTCCACATATCGCAGAAGAGCTTTGGTCAAAGTTAGGTCATAGCGAAAGCATTTCCTATGAAGCTTGGCCAGCATTTGATGAAGCGAAGCTAGTTGATGATGAAGTAGAAATCGTCGTTCAAATTAACGGTAAGGTGAAGGCGAAGCTTATGGTACCGTCTGATGCAAATAAAGAAGCACTAGAGCAAATAGCAATGGATGATACAACAGTCAAAGAGCAAATCGATGGCAAGACTGTTCGAAAAGTAATCGCTGTACCAGGGAAATTAGTTAATATTGTAGCAAATTAAGTGTATGATAGGGCTCCCATTCACTCGGGGGCTCTTGTTCTAAAATAGAAAGATTGAAATGTACCGAGCAAGTCGTGTACGATAGAAGAAAAATTAAAAGGGGTAATGTTGGATGGTAAAAGAAATTACAACTGCAGAGTTACAAGAAAAGCTAGAAAAAGGGGAAAAGCTAGAACTGATCGACGTGCGTGAGGACGAAGAAGTAGCTGCTGGAATGATTCCTGGTGCAAAGCATATTAAAATGGGGGAAATCCCTATGCGTTTAGACGAATTAGATCAAGATACGGAGTACATATTCATTTGTCGCTCAGGTGGAAGAAGTGAAAATGTATGCTATTTCCTGCATGACCATGGCTATAATGTAGTGAATATGGTCGGCGGCATGATGAAATGGACTGGAAAAGTAGAATAATGTAATGGGGCCTAGGAAACTAGGCTTTTTTTATGCTTTTAAAATATCTGAATTTTGTTAATACTCTATAATAAAAGGGAGTGAGACTAATGATTCAGGTAAAACTGTTTGATGAGGAGCATGAAAAAGACCTTGAAAAGAAAATGAATCGTTTTCTCGAAAAGGTGGATGAACAAAAGCTAGTTGATATTAAATACAATATTGCTGCCTTACCAGAAGACGTGGATGAGCAAATTTATTGTTTTACCGCCATGATTATATATAAAGCCTGAGGAAGAAAACATCCTCAGGCTTGACTTAAAGCATATTCAGCACTATTCACTCCAGCTAATCGTCCCGTTACGAGGGCAGAAGTAATATTATACCCACCAGTATATCCGTGGATATCTAGTATCTCCCCACAAAAATACAACCCATCAACAAGCTTGGATGCCATTGTTTGCGGTTCAACTTCTTTCACAGACACTCCGCCACCTGTAACGAAAGCTTTTTCAAGGGAAAGAGTTCCATTCACCTTAAACTGAAACTGTTTGCAAGCTTTTACAAAGTTTCGAAGCTTATCATGGGAAATGACACCACCCTGTTCGTTTGCATCGATGTCAGCAACCTGTAATAAAAACAATAAATAGCGTTCGGGCAAATACCCCTTAAGTATATTTTTTACACTTTTCTTTGGGTCGGCTTTTACCATCGCAATGATTTCCTGGAATAGTGGTTCCTCTTTTTTACCAGGAAGGGCATCAATACTCATTACCACTTCCTTTAGATCCCATTTTTTCATCGCCTTCACCACATACTGGCTGCAACGAAGAACTGCCGGGCCACTAATCCCAAAGTGAGTGAAAATCATATCCATCTCATGGGTGATGAGAGGCTTGCCCTTTGGATTTAACACACTAAGGCCGACTCCACGTAATGACAATCCTTGAAGCTCCTTTGACTGAATAAAAGGTTCATTTGAAGTAATAGGAACTTCGGTTGGAAATAGGTCAGTGATTGTGTGTCCTGCCTTTTCCGCCCAAGCATATCCGTCTCCCGTTGAACCTGTATGAGGAACAGACTTTCCACCGACTGCTAAAATAATCGCAGAGGCAGAGTATCTTTCTTTGTTTTTTAATCGTACTGCAACCGCCTTGCCATTTTCATACTCAACTGTTTCGACTGGGGAGTTTGTCTGTATATCCACCTTAAGCTCTTTCATCCTTCTGATCATTGCATCAACAACAGATTGGGCTTTATCTGAAACAGGAAACATCCGTCCATGGTCTTCCTCTTTTAGTTGAATTCCAAGCTTTTCAAAAAAGGAAATGATATCCTCGTTACTAAATATCGAAAACGCGCTATATAAAAATCGACCATTACCAGGGATATGCTTGATAATTTCATCCACTGGAAGTCGATTCGTCACATTACAACGACCACCACCAGATATAGCAAGCTTTCTCCCTAGCTTGTCTCCTTTATCAATTAAAAGCACCTTAGCTCCTTTTTCACCTGCAGCAATGGAAGCCATTAAACCAGAAGGGCCACCACCGATGACGATTACGTCATAATTCATATCAATCACCAACTTTCATTACATCATTATAAGACAGCTTGCATAGAAAGAAAACTTTTCCACAAAAAGTAGCATCAAAGCACGGAGTTGTGTACACTCAAATTAGGTTCACACAAAAATCACAGTTTTTTTCATACTTTATGATAAAATATGAATTTGGCGTTTGAAATCATTTCTGCATTTCTACATAGGAAGGGATCACATGCAATCTAAGTTATTACGAGGAACATTTATTCTAACTTTAGGAACATTTATTTCAAAATTATTAGGTCTTTTTTATGTTATTCCGTTTGCAAGGATTGTAGGAGAGACAGGGACCGTCCTGTATCAATATTCCTATGTTCCTTATACCATATTTATCAGTCTTGCAACCGCTGGAGTACCTCTAGCTGTAGCTAAATTTATTTCTAAATATAATGCCATGGATGAATATGCGGTTGGCAGGAGGCTCTTTAAGTCAGGATTAGTCGTCATGCTTGGGACAGGTTTGGCTGCCTTCCTAATTCTATATTTATCAGCACCAATTGTTGCAGACATAATCATTGCTGATCATGACAAACAAACCAACCCAAAAGATGTTGTAACAGTCATTCGAGCAGTAAGTTTTGCACTTATCATAATTCCGTTTATGAGTTTAATACGTGGATTTTTTCAAGGTCATCAATCGATGGGACCTTCGGCTGTGTCACAGGTGGTTGAACAGATTGTTCGAATCGCTTTTCTATTATCGGGAGCCTTTATCGTCCTAAATGTAATGAAAGGTGAAGTTGTTACTGCCATTAGTATTGCAACATTCTCAGCCTTCGTTGGAGGTTTGGGTAGTTTATTTGTTCTCTTTTGGTATTGGTATAAGAGAAAGCCACATCTTGATGAATTACTTCTACAAGATAAGGGAACCGTTCAAGTATCATTAAAAGATATGTACAAGGAAATTCTGATTTATTCCATTCCATTTATTCTTGTTGGAATTGCCAATCCTTTATTCCAATGGATTGATACGATGACCTTTAACCGGGCAATGACTTCGATTGGTCTTGGAAGTATTTCAGAAATAGAGCTTGCTAAATTAAGCTTTAATACCCATAAGTTAGTGATCATTCCTGTATCGTTGGCAACGGCTTTTTCATTAACACTAGTGCCTAGTATTACTCAAGCCTTTATTTCAAAAGACCAAAAGGCAGTAAACAAGCAACTCAACCAAACCTTTCAGGTGCTGATGTTCATCACCTTGCCAGCAGCACTTGGACTTTCACTACTTGCTGAGCCTGCGTATACGGTTTTTTACGGACCTAATGCATCTGGGACTGACATCCTCCAGTTATATGCACCAGTTGCGGTTTTGTTTGCCCTTTACTCAGTGACAGCAGCGATATTACAAGGAATTGACCAGCAAAAGTTCACCATACTAAGCCTGTTAGTAGGAATTCTGGTGAAGCTCTCCCTAAATATTCCATTCATAAAGTGGTTTGAGACAGACGGAGCAATTTACGCAACCGCACTTGGTTACGGAGTTGCGATTGCGATTAATTTGGTCGTTATTAAAATATTCTCTGGGTATCGTTTCCGCCTCGTTATGCGGAGAGGATTGCTGATTGTTATTTTTAATGTGCTTATGATACTCGTAGCAGCCCTTGTATACTATTTAACAACACTGGTTTTATCTCCAAAATCTGAGATGGAGTCTATTATTATTATCCTCCTCTCAGCAGCAGCTGGCGCAGGAATTTATGTATATTTAAGCTTTAAAACTCGTCTCATCTACTTTTTATTTGGTGAACGTGTGGAAAGAATCATGAAGAAGGTCAAACTAAGAGGGTAAGACTCCACTGGGAGGGAAACAATTGCGTATTGATAAAATGCTTGCTAATTTAGGCTATGGAAGTAGAAAAGATGTAAAAAAACTGTTAAAAGACGGCGCAGTAGTCGTGAATGATAAAGTAATAAAAGATTCCAAACAACATATTGATCCAGACAATGACGTGGTTACCTTAAATGGAGAGGTAGTCGAGTACAAGGAATTTGTTTATTTAATGATGAACAAACCACCTGGTGTCATATCAGCTACTGAAGATAATCATGATGAGACAGTGATTGATCTGCTTGAATATGAGGATCAAGTGTTTGAACCGTTTCCAGTAGGACGCCTTGATAAAGATACGGAAGGACTCTTATTGATAACAAACGATGGGCAGCTATCTCATCGTTTGTTATCTCCAAAGAAGCACGTACCCAAAACTTACTTCGCAGTTATTGAAGGAATGGTCACTAACGATGATGGGGAAGCTTTTCAAAAGGGAGTCACACTCGATGATGGGTATGTGACGAAGCCAGCATATTTAACGATTTTGAAATCAGGAATAACATCTGATATTGAGCTAACGATTACAGAAGGGAAATTCCATCAAGTAAAACGAATGTTTGAAGCCGTAGGAAAAAGAGTCATTTATTTAAAAAGATTATCAATGGGGCCACTAAAGCTTGATGAGACTCTAGAATTAGGGGAGTATCGAGAATTAACGGACGAGGAACTAGAAGAGTTAATCAATTACGAAGTGAAATAAAGAGTTCGCCCTTCCGATGAGGGAAGGGCGAACCGTCATTTAAGATGATATTTTTACCTTTTTTTCGGTTGTTGTCCATTTTCCACGACTTGGACTTTCGACTAGGTCATTATAAGCTAAAACATTTAGATCTCTCTGGATCGTTCGAGGAGTGATACCAAATTCCTCCACAAGCTCTTGCGTCGTGACAATTCCATGGTTATTAATAAACATGTAGATGGATTTGATACGGTTTAACATCCGGTTAGTCGAAGGTTTCAAAAAACCACTCCCTATCCTTTTTTCAAACCTTTGGCAAATAGCTACAACGGACGACTTCTTGAAGATGACTCTCCAAATGTATGTAAGCTTCTTTTCCCTAGACAACCCCTTTACAAGTGAATTATAAGCTGACTAAATGAAAATGTCTTTTCTTGTAGATTATTGTACTCTTATTTACAGATAATTTCTACTTTTACATAATAATTTAATAAAACGGTAATCTTTTCTTTAAAATATCCCTCCTTTTTCTTGCTGCTGTTACATTCTATTACTTAAGTCATACCAGTTATGATAAGAAATTTGATTTTTGAAAAAATAGGACAATAATAATTTGAAAGGAATGACACAGATTGAATACTTATTTACCTGCACAGCTTGTCCATCGCAAAGAGAATATCTATTTTGCACTTGTTTTAACTTTTAGTATTTTAACCTATCTTTTTTTAGTTTTTTCTATTCTAGGTATAGGAATTATTATCGTCATGGTCCTCTTATCCGTATTTTTTCATGGATTAATGGTCGGAGGCATTAGAAGAAATGGTGTACGTATAAGTGAAGAACAATTTCCTACCCTTTATCAAAAGGCACAGGAAACGGCCGCACAAATGGGCTTAGAAAAGATGCCCCAAATGTATGTTATTGAATCACAAGGAACATTAAATGCATTTGCGACCAGATTTTTTGGGAGAAATATGGTGGTCCTTTATTCGGAGATATTTGAACTTATTGAAAGAGATGCAGAAGATGAAGTACTATTTGTTCTTGCTCATGAGTTTGCTCATTTAAAAAGGAAGCATGTAACGGTGAATTTTCTTCTATTACCAGCCATGTGGGTCCCTTTTTTAGGAGATGCCTACTTACGGGCATGTGAATATACATGCGACCGTTATGCAACCTATTACTCTGGATCACTACCAGCATCAAAAAACGCTTTGACCATTTTAGCAATTGGGAAGGAGCTTTATAAAAAAGTCAACAAAGAGTCATATATGAGACAAATAGAATCGGAAGCAGGCTTCTTTGTTTGGTTAAATGAAAAGCTCTCTACACATCCTCATCTGCCAAAAAGATTATATGAAGTTGATAAATTCTTTTCAGAAACAGAAGTGGAGACGTTAAAGGAACCAAAAAGAGGAATCGTAATTGGAGTAATCGTAGCTTTATTGCTATCACTTGTATTTGCTGGCGGCGTGTATATGACCTACAAGGCACTAGAGAAGTTCAATGTATTCTCTGAAGCTTTTGAAATCGAGGGTATGACACCCCTAATGGAAGCGGCAAGTGAGAACGATACGGATGCCATATCCACTCTTTTAGATGAAGGTGCTGATGTAAATGAAGCAGATAGTGAAGGCTCAACTGCTCTACATTGGGCGGTTTACTCGGGTTACTATGATGCTGCAGCTTTATTACTTGAAAATGGAGCAGATGCCAATACGGTCGATATATATGATGCCACCCCACTCATCAGTGCTGTTTTTGCGGAGGACGTAGAAATGGTAAAGCTATTGTTAGAATACGGGGCAGATGCAAACTACATCGATGCTTCTGGCTACACCGCCTATGATTACGCATTAGATTACGAAAATGCCGAACTGCAAGAGCTACTGGGTCCATAAGAAAAATGCTGTCCACAAAAAAGGACAGCATTTTTTATTTTGAAACTTCTTCTAGGAATTGTCATTGCGGTTGTCTTTTCCAGCACGGGGATATATTATTTAAGTCAAGTAGATTGGATTTTTTAGGAGGATTTTCGTGACAAACATCAATTGGTTTTCAGAAGTCGAAAAAAGAAAAGATTCATTAATTGAAGATACAAGAAAGCTTTTACAAATAAAAAGCGTTCTAGATGAAGAAAATGCCACTGATGATGCACCGCTCGGACAGGGGGTAAAGGATGCACTCGTCCACATGCTTGAACTTGGGAAGTCTGATGGCTTTGCAATCAAGAATGTAGGAAATCTTGCTGGGCATGTAGAATTCGGAGAAGGACAGGAAATCGTCGGCATTCTTTGTCACGTTGATGTGGTGCCAGAAGGAGATGGATGGTCGAGTGATCCGTATGCAGCAGAAATTCGTGATGGAAATATATATGCTCGTGGGGCCATTGATGATAAGGGACCAACAATGGCCGCTTATTATGCAATGAAAATTGTAAAAGAACTTCAATTGCCTCTTTCGAAAAGAGTGAGAATGATCATTGGAACGGATGAAGAAAGCAACTGGCGCTGTGTGGAGCATTATTTTGAACAGGAAGAGATGCCGACTATGGGTTTTGCGCCAGATGCTGATTTCCCGATCATATTTGCTGAAAAAGGAATCTCGGATTTTGACATTGTGCAAAGGGTTTACGAAACGGAGGAAAACAGTGGAACCACTGTTTTATCTTTTCAAGCAGGCAGACGCTACAATATGGTTCCAGACTTCGCCAAGGTGGCCTTACATACCAATCAAGAAGAAACACATATTATTCAAGAATTCCAAACCTTCCTAAATGAGCAACAGCTGAATGGAAAATACTTAGTTGATAATGGACAACTTATTTTAGAACTAGAAGGAGTATCTGTGCATGGGATGGAACCTGATCTTGGGAAAAATGCCGGCATCCTTCTCGCTGTTTTCCTAAATAAATTATCGCTAAGTGGCCTAGCCAAACAGTATTTTTCGTTTATTCAAACCTATTTCTATCAAGATAGCCGTGGAAAACAATTGGGAATTGCTTATACAGATGAGATCTCTGGGGATCTTACGTTGAACGTTGGTAAACTTTCCTTTACAAAAGAAAATGGCGGGATGTTAGGAATCAATCTTCGTTACCCAGTTACAGCTGAACTTGATCAAATACAGGAAAAGTTAGCTCCTGTTCTACATGAACAAGGGTTTGAGGTTCAAAATATATCAGACTCCAAACCTCATCATGTGGATGAAAAGGATTTTCTAATTCAAACCCTGAAAAAGGTTTATGAAGAACAAACAGGTGAGAAGGCAGAGTTGCTTGCGATTGGTGGGGGCACTTATGCACGTTCACTGCAATCAGGAGTTGCCTTTGGGCCATTATTCCCAGGTCGACCGGACGTGGCTCACCAAAAGGATGAGTATATGGTTGTAGAGGATTTGCTAAAAGCAACAGCAATCTATGCTCAAGCCTTATATGAATTAGCTAAATAAATAGAGAACAAAGGGAGTGTATGTATGGAATACGTTATTGTGGGTGGAGAAATAGTAGATCGTGAAATTGCAACGGTAGATATTGAAGATCGTGGCTATCAGTTCGGCGATGGTGTTTATGAAGTAATACGGGTGTATAATGGAAAAATGTTTACGGCAAAAGAGCATTTGAATCGATTGCAGGAAAGTGCGGAAAAGATAAGCATTCAAATACCTTATCAACCGTCGGAACTAGAGGAAATGTTAAAAGGTCTTATTGAGAAAAATGGGCTGGCAAATGGCATTATTTATATGCAATTTACAAGAGGGGCGTCTCCGCGTAATCATGCCTTCCCTCACAACGTAGCTCCTACTTTTGTTGCATATACGAGAAAAGTGGACCGTCCGGTTAGCAGTATGCAAGAAGGCATAAAGGCTATATTCATTGAAGACATTAGATGGCTTCGCTGTGATATTAAGAGTCTCAATTTACTAGGAAATCTACTTGCTAAACAAAAAGCAGTTGAAGCTGGTTGCTTTGAGGCCATACAACATCGAGGGAATATCGTAACAGAAGGCAGTTCCTCTAATGTTGCCATTGTGAAAAACGGAACGGTTATCACTCATCCTGCGAACAACTTGATATTAAACGGAATTACAAGGCAAAAAGTAAAGCAAGTATGTGAGCAAAATCAAATTCCTTTTGAAGAAAGAGAATTCACAGTTGAAGAGGTTTTACGTGCAGATGAAGTATTTTTATCTGGAACAACCGTGGAGGTAACACCCATTGTAGAAGTAGAGAAGAAAAAAATTTCTGAAGGAACTCCAGGTGAAGTTACGAAAAAGCTTCAGCAGTTGATAAAGGACGAAATAGAGAAGGAATGCGGATCGATAGAGTAACTAAAATAGGCTGCCTACTAGGGCAGCCTTCTCTAGTATCTTAAGAAAATAAATCACTTGAAAGATATCTTTCACCGGTATCGCATGCGATGCAGACAACCACGTCATCAGGGCCAAGAGTTTTAGCAACTTCAATGGCAGCGTAGCAAGCGGCACCTGAGGATGGTCCAACTAATATTCCTTCTTCACTAGCCAATCTTCTTGTGATTGAGTAGGCATCTTCATCCGTAATTTTATGAATCTGGTCGTATACATCCTGGTTTAGTATTTCAGGTATAAATCCTGGGCTCGTTCCTACTAATTTATGCTTCCCGGGCTGGCCCCCAGAAAGGACTGGGGAGCCTGCAGGTTCCACTACATGGACGTGCAAATTTGAATAATGTTCTTTTAACACTTCACCCGTTCCAGTTATCGTCCCTCCTGTTCCCGCAGTGGCAACAAATGCGGAAAGGGGCTTACCAATTTCCTTCATCGCCTCAACAATTTCAAGAGCGGTAGAGTGTCTGTGTGCATCTGGATTTGCTTCGTTTTCAAATTGCATAGGTAAATAACTATTTGGTATTTCTTTCGCAAGCTCTTGTGCCTTTTTAATCGACCCAGGCATTTTTTCATCACCTGGTGTTAAAACAACTTCAGCACCGTATGCCTTTAATAAATTTATGCGTTCCTTTGTCATGGTATCAGGCATGACTAATATGGAACGGTATCCTCGGGCTGCAGCATTCATGGCTAGTCCAATTCCTGTGTTCCCGCTTGTCGGCTCAATAATGGTTGCACCTTTTTTTAATAATCCCTTCTGTTCAGCTGTAATAATCATGTTGAATGCAGCACGATCCTTTACGCTTTTACTAGGATTAAAAAATTCGAGTTTTAAATAGACGGAAGCACCATTATTTGGGGCCAAACGATTTAATTTAAGTAAAGGGGTTTCCCCAATTAGTTCTGCAATATTTTGAACAACTTTCATCTAATGTTCTCCTAACCTTCAATTATTTTCCTTAGAATTCGAAATTTTTACTACAAAAATGGGAAATGTAACATATAAAAGAGAATAACTTTATTATACCTAAAGAGGTATATTGTATTCAAACATATGTGCTTCATGTAATCGTCATTTTTTCGATTCCGTTACAATCTCTGTTAAAATATAAGAAAGCTTGAAAGGTTTGAAAAATTAATGGATAAAAAAACTCATTTTTTTTATGCAGTAAAAATACCAAGTGATACGAAAAAACTTGTATATAATAAATTACTTCCACTCCAAAAAGAATTTCCTTTTCAAAAATGGGTTCATCCTGAGGATTATCATATTACTCTAGCCTTTTTAGGTAACTCAGAAATAGGCATGTTGGAAAAGTCAATTCAATTTGTATCAGATGCACTTAAGAAAGAAAATACTTTTCCTTTAGAAATGGAAGGACTAGATACTTTTGGAAGAAAGGAGTCTCCAAGAATCTTTTGGGTGCGATTAGTGGAACAAATATGTTTATACGAAGTAAGGAAAAAGGTATTTCATGCTTGTGAGTTAGCGGGTTATTCCCTAGAGAAGAGACCGTTTCATCCACATATAACAGTAGCAAGAAAGTGGAAGGGTGATACCCTATTTACGCCTGAATCACTACAACAAAAGAACCCTTTTGTTCGTGACACTATCTCGTTTGTTGCTAATGAAATGGTGTTATACCAGACACATTTGGAAAGAGAACCAAAATACGAGGTTATTCAATCTTTTAAGTTATAGATCATCTGTTTATAGAAAGGAAAACCCGTATGGGACAATTAATTAAACTGCAAGATTATGTTTCACGTTACGAACAAAATATTTATGAATATCCAACTAGATATGTAAGGTTGAAAAAGCAGCAATGGGAAAAAATCTATTCTCTCTGGGAGTCAGATTCTATTATTGAAAGCATTCAACCCGTCTTAACGAATTGGTTAGAAGAAGATAAACAGCCTTTAGTTGATCGTATGAAGGGGTTTTTTAAAAGAGAAAGAAAAGACGAAGTAGCGGTGGAGAAGGAGATACAATCGGAGGTACAAGAATCTTCAGGTCTTTCATTTTCCCCTTCTTTTACCTTTAAACCAGCTACTGAAGTTGAGCTCAAGCATCAATTTCTTGACCAATTATTTCGTTTTCAAATGAAATGGGCGAGCACAACCTTGTTAGAGCAATCAAATATCAGTAAGAAGTATTTGTATGATCACAGACTTAAGTACTTTTTGCAACGCTTTCCCGATACAACGCTCGTGATGTATGAGCCAATCTTTCTATTGAAAAAAGCTCCGGTAGAAGTAGAGACGATCTTGATCACTCCAACAGATGTGTGGTGTATCAGTTTCTTAGAGGAAGAGGACCATGCTGTATTTCAAGGGACGAAAGAAAGGTTTTGGATAATGCGTCATCAAGATCAGGAACAAAAGGTGCTAAATCCACTTATTGGACTAAATCGTACAGAAAAAATTGTAAAGAAAATATTTGAGTTGTATGAAATAGAGTTGCCGATTCATAAAGTAGTATTAAGTAGAAATGGCTATATTGATTATCCTTATCCACCCTATGGTATACAACTCATTGAAAAAAGAAATTACGAAGATTGGTTTCGAACGATGAGAAGCAATAAAACTCCACTAAAGCATGCTCAGCTAAAAGCAGCACAAATGCTCCTGCAGTTTAGCCAAACAACTAGTATGCGCCGACTAGAATGGGATGTTTTAAATAAAGGGGAACAAGAAGAAAAAGAATTTTAGATACGTATGGGATGAGAAAAATGGGGAAATTATACTTTATTATTAATCCAAATGCGAAAAATGGCTACAGTTTAAAAGTATGGGCTAAAGTAGAAAAAGAATTAGAAAGAAAACAAATACCCTACGAAGCCTTTCTGACCGCTTATAAAGGAAATGGTGCTGAAATAGCGATGTTTCTTGCTAAGCAAGAAGGCGAGATAATAATCACTGTTGTTGGAGGAGATGGAACATTAAATGAGGTAGTTAATGGGGTCATCTCTATTCCACATGTAAAGGTTGGATTTATTCCCGCTGGTTCTGGAAATGATTTTGCAAGAGGATTTCAAATACCAAGAAATCCTCTTCATGCATTATCTGTATTGTTAAGAGAGAGAAAGCAAGAACCGAGGTTAGCAGACATTGGTAGAATATCAAGCTCTAGTATGGAGGACCTGTACTTCATAAATAACATGGGAGCAGGTCTAGACGGCTTAATTTCCAAACTCTCCAATCAATCTAAGGTGAAAAAGTGGCTAAATAATTTTTCCTTGGGTGGCCTAGTATACGTGTACTTGCTTATTAAGGAAATTCTATTTTATCAACCGACAGATGTTCAACTTACTGTGGATGGAATCGTTTATGATTTTCCTGCTACCTGGTTTGTGACTGTGGCCAACCAGCCGTTTTATGGCGGAGGAATGCAAATTGCTCCAAATGCCAAAACCGATGATGGCTTGTTAAATATTATTATCGTACATCGTTTATCAAGGCTAAAAATGCTTTCTGTGTTTGTAAGCGTTTTTTGGGGTGGTCATGTCGCCTTCAAAGAAGTGAAGATGTTAACTGGACGAGAAATTCAAATATATTCTTCTACCCCAATGATGGCACATGCTGATGGTGATTATTTTGCTGAAACGCCTTTACAAATTCAGGCTTGTCAGCAGGTGTTGCCAATTATAACAAGGGGAATAAAGAAGGATAGGGGGCAGAAGGAGCTGAAAAATGCATGATTATTATTGAAAGACTTTTTTATGCCTATTTAGATGATGTGAACATAATTACGATCTTGTTACCTATGAGTTATCATAATGGCGAGTCAAAGGAATTTTCACTTAAAGCTGGTGATCAAACGGAGAAATTAGCTATTATTGAGAAAATACGATTACATGATTCCGTTAAATATATTTGTACTACCGATAATAAACCAGAAATCGGATTGACTTATTGTGTAATGGATGAATATGGAGGAGAGACGGATCTCCAAATTGGAGCGGTTATCCGTACTCCGCAGTTTGACGAAAAATTTTACTATGACGGGCCTTTAGGGATTCAATATTCACCAGAAAGGACCATCTTTACACTTTGGGCGCCTACCGCAACACAATGTCAGCTTAAACTTGCTAGAACAGCTGACGATCAAACATGTCATTACGAAATGACTCGTATGGAAAAAGGAATATGGGTCACTACGGTAGAAGGAGATCTGGAAGGATATCACTATACTTATCTCGTTTGTGTGAATCTTCAATGGAGAGAAGCGGTAGATCCTTATGTTGTTGCTGTTACAGCTAATGGGGAAAAAGGAGTGATAGTCGATCTGAATCGAACCCCTGTGGTCAGTAAACCGCTAACAGGATTTAATTCCCCAACTGACGCTATTATTTATGAAGCACATATTAGAGACTTAACCATCCACCTAAATAGTGGAGTTACAGATAAAGGTTTATATTTAGGTGCGAGTGAACGAGATACGTTTACTAGCCACGGTCAGCTTACGGGTCTTAGCTATATAAAAAATTTAGGAGTAACTCATATTGAGCTCCTTCCGCTTCATGATTTTGCAGGTGTTGATGAGCTGGGGGATAAGGAAGATTATAACTGGGGATATAACCCAATACACTTCAATGCGCCTGAAGGAAGTTATTCATCAAATTGTCATGATCCGTATGCAAGAATCAATGAATTAAAGATGTTAATTGGCGCTGTTCATGATGAAGGACTTCGAGTGATATTGGATGTTGTATACAACCATGTATACATTAGAGAAGAATCTTCTTTTGAAAAAATTGTACCCGGCTATTTTTTTCGACATGATCAAAATGGAATGCCCTCTAATGGAACTGGAGTAGGAAATGATATTGCTTCAGAACGAAAAATGGTGAGGAAATTTATCGTCGAATCGGTACTCTTTTGGAAAAAAGAATATGGTATAGATGGGTTTCGGTTTGATTTGATGGGGATCTTAGATATAGAGACAATGAATGAAATAAGAAAATCACTTGATTTATTGGATCCTTCAACCATTATGATTGGGGAAGGATGGGATTTAAATACGCCAATTGCTATTGATACAAAGGCGAGTATTCGTAATCAGAAGAAACTTCCAAGAGTTGGTCAATTCAATGACTTCTTTAGGGATACGGTAAAGGGCAATACATTCAATCTCCATGATAAAGGCTACGCATTAGGAAATGAAAGATATTACGAGGCTGCAAAGAAAATTTTAGCAGGTAGTGTAGGTTTGAAGGAAAAGGGATTGTTTCAAGAACCGATTCAATCGGTAAATTACATTGAATCTCATGACAACCATACCTTTTGGGATAAACTCCTTATATGTGAAAAAGAGGAACCTGAGGAGATTAGAAAAAAGCAACAGAGATTGGCAACCGCATTTGTTCTCCTTTCTCAAGGAGTTCCCTTCTTACATTGTGGCCAAGAATTTTTTCGGACAAAAAAAGGTAACGGAAATAGTTATAGAGCCCCTAATGACATTAATCAAGTTGATTGGGACCGAGTATTTGAAAACAAAGAGCATGTAGATTATATCAAGGGATTAATCAAATTAAGAAAATCACATCAAGCATTCCGTTTTCATTCTACCGAACTGATTAATAAGCATATGTCTTTTTTACCAGTGGAAAAGCCCGTTATAGGATACACCCTTCGTGATGTTAGGAAATTTGGAATATGGAGTGAAATCATCGTACTACTCAATCCTCTAAAAACAGAACGTTATGTTTCGTTACCTACCGTTGATTGGCAGGTCATTGTGGACCAAAACATCGTGGAAATGAATGGGATTTATCAATTACATGAAAAAGAATTTAGTCTCCCTCCACTTAGTGTGTATGTACTAGTCAAGTAAGAAAGTATGATGTCTCTACTTGACGAAGGAAACACTAGGAGATAAAATCTATAAAAGATGGCTATTGTCGATTTTCTTTACAATAGCCGTCTTTTTTACTTGTAAGAGACTTGTGCATTGCCATGGTGAATACTTAATAGAGTAAAGCTACTTATTTATAGAAACTAACGACGCAGTTAAAATGAAGGTGAACAATTTTGGAACACTTATTTGGACAAGAGTGGGAAATCGTTCCTGCAGGAGGAGCGACAGGAGAAGCGTTTATTGCACAGCATGAAGATCAGAGGCTCTTTCTTAAACGAAATTCCTCTCCATTCCTTGCCGTATTATCAGCAGAAGGTATTGTTCCAAAGCTAATTTGGACGAAAAGGCTTGAAAACGGGGATGTAATCACTGCTCAGCAATGGTTAGAGGGCAGAGAGCTAAAGCCGCAAGATATGAATACGAAGCGAGTGGCAAAACTTCTAAAGAAAATCCACCAGTCGGAAGCCTTACTCGGCATGCTAAAAAGGATGGGGAAAACACCCTTAGAGCCTGTTCATCTTTTGTCCATTGTAGTGGAGGGGCTAGATAAGGAAGTGCAATCTCAAGCGGCCATCCAAGAGGCTCTATTATTCTTGCATCAGGAGCTCGATCGTATACATTATGAGGAAAAAGTTGTTTGTCATTGCGATGTTAATCACAATAACTGGTTGCTCACAGTAAGCAACCAGTTGTATCTCATTGATTGGGATGGCGCGATGATTGCAGACCCTGCCATAGACTTAGGGATGATGCTGTACTGGTATCTCCCGCAAGACAAATGGCGCGAATGGTTGGACATGTATGAAATAGAGCTGACGGACGAACTGATGCTACGAATGAAATGGTATACGATTGCACAGACCATTTCATCTATTCAATGGCATAAAAATAAGGATAGATACGAAGAGATGAATTACTGGGTCAATTATTTAGCTACACTGGTTGCTCAAGAAAATTGATCGATTTCTGATACCCACTGTCCAAGTTGTTCTTGGTGTGACTCGATATGTTGATCAAGTTCATTCGTATTTGTACCTTGCTGTGAATAACTGTAAATTTGTTCCAGTATATTTTTTGTATCATGATTGAGTTCCGTGTTAACCATTAGTGATTTTACCAAACGTTCTAATTGTTCACATTCAGATACGGACCCGCAACAATCGGTACTGTGATTCGTTAATATATCTTTTAATAAATTCATTTGATCTTTCTGTTCTAAAGGCATTCGATACACCCTTTCAAGGTTGCTTGAAAATACGCAAAAAGGAACTTCACATTTATGTTGTGAATTCCTTTTTTTATTTATACGTAAATTAATTATATGGACGAAGTATTAGTTTGGGTTGCAACAAAATTGTTCGCATGATATGGTTTGAACGATAGATTATTTTAGGGGTGTCAACATGCGTTTAAGAAATAAGCCTTGGGCAAAGGATAGGCTCGAATCCTATCCGCAATATGTTGTAGCAAATCCAGAAAGCTACAAAGGAAATTGGAATAAAGTATTCGGTAATGACCAGCCTATTCATATCGAAATTGGAACAGGTAAAGGTCGTTTCATTACTGAAATGGCTAAAGCAAATCCACATATTAATTATATTGGGATTGAGGTATATAAAAGTGTAATTGTGATTGCTCTCGACCGTCTAATTGAGGAAGACCTTCCTAATCTGCGTCTAATGAACGTAAATGCTGTCGAACTTCAGAACTATTTTGCTAAGGGTGATGTTGATCAAGTTTATTTAAATTTCTCTGATCCTTGGCCAAAAACACGCCATGAGAAGAGGCGGTTAACATACAAAACCTTCCTTTCCATTTATGAAAATATTCTGGTAGATAATGGTGAGATTCATTTTAAAACAGATAATCAAGGCTTATTTGAGTTCTCTCTTAAAAGCTTTTCAGAGTACGGAATGCTTTTAAAGTATGTAAGCTTAGATCTTCATAATAGTTCTTATGAAGGAAATATTATGACAGAATACGAAGAGAAATTTTCCGCCAAAGGCTTTCGTATCAATCGTTGCGAAGTTCAATTTCAGAAAAAATAAGCAGTCCTACTATTGTAGGACTGTTTTTTTCGTAAGGAGTTGGGTAAGTTAATAATATTTACGGAGATTATGTGAAGGGGGAAGAATGAATGCTCACTCCAGAACAGCGAATTGAGTTGCATGGATTTAATAACTTAACTAAGTCACTTAGCTTCAATATGTATGATATTTGTTATACAAAAACCAGGCAGGAGCGGGAAGCTTACTTAGAGTATATTGATGAACAATATAATGCAGATCGGTTAACAAAAATTTTAAAAAATGTGTCCGATATTATTGGTGCACATGTTCTAAATATTGCTCAGCAGGACTATGTACCACAGGGTGCAAGTGTGACCATTCTCGTGTCTGAAGGACCTGTAGTAGAGGTTCCCACAGAGTCAACATATGATGAATCACCAGGACCATTACCAGATAATGTTGTGTTTCAGTTAGATAAAAGTCATATCACTGTTCACACGTACCCTGAGTATCATCCATATGAAGGAATAAGTACCTTCAGAGCCGATATAGACGTTTCTACCTGTGGGGAAATTTCTCCTTTAAAAGCGTTACATTACTTAATACATTCATTTGATACAGATATTATGACTATTGATTATCGGGTACGCGGATTTACGAGGGATAAAGATGGTCATAAATTATTTATAGACCATGATATTACTTCCATTCAAAACTTTATTCCAGACGAGATCAAAAATCAATATGATATGATTGATGTGAATGTGTACCAAGAAAACATCTTTCACACGAAGTGTAAATTGAAAAATTTTGATTTAAATAATTACTTATTTGGATACACAAAGGATTCGTTAAGCCTATATGAGCAGGAAGAAATCACAGAAAGCTTAACCTCTGAAATGGATGAAATTTTTTATGGGAAGAATTTTTTACAGTAAATTGAGTGAGTCTATTTTCTTAATAGACTCTTTTTTATATTCCTAAAAAAGGAAGGGATGGTACAATACAGGTATATGACCTAGGGGGGATGAAATGGAAACGTTGCAGTTAAACCATGTTAAGCTTACTTGGTTGAATGGTGGAGTTACTCATTTAGATGGTGGTGCCATGTTTGGTGTCGTACCGAAAGCACTTTGGTCAAAGAAATACCCTCATAACGACAAGAATCAAATTGAACTTAGAACCGACCCTATTCTAATCCAGCAGGATGGAAAAAACTTTTTGGTTGAGACTGGAATAGGGAAAGGAAAGCTCTCTGACAAACAATTAAAGAATTTCGGTGTAACAGAGGAATCAGAACTGCTACAATCCTTAGAAGTACTTGGATTAACAAAAGAAGATATTGATTATGTCTTAATGACACATATGCATTTTGATCATGCTTGTGGGCTAACAGAAAAAGTAAATAACGAGTATGTATCTGCATTTCCTAATGCAGAAATTATCGTTTCCACAGTAGAGTGGAATGAAATGAGAAAACCAAATATTCGGTCTCAAAATACATACTGGAAAGAGAATTGGCAAAGTATAGAATTACAGGTTGTTCCCTTTGAGCAAGAGTGGGTCAATGGGAAAATAAAAATGGTTCATACTGGTGGACATAGTGATGGACATTCCATTCTTATTGTAGAGGATGACAATGAAGTGATTGTTCATATGGCAGATATCATGCCCACTCATGCCCATTTAAATCCACTTTGGGTTATGGCATATGATGATTATCCAATGAATTCGATAGAGGCAAAACAAAAGTGGCTCCAATTTGGAATGGAGAAACATGCTTGGTTTACCTTTTATCATGATGCTTTCTATCGAGCGATAAAGTGGAATGAACATTATGAAATTGTTGAGTCAGTAAAGAAAGTCATATAAGAAAAGCTGCCTTTCGGCAGCTTTTCTTATAGTGGATATACTTCTAAAATAGATCCGGTTTTTGCATCTGAAATAAATTCGTATTGTTCTAAAGTATCATTTACCGTTCGTGATACTCCACCTTTATACACATCATAGGTGATGTTATTTTTTTCAAACGGCTCGGTTGTCATTTGAATCCAAGAGCCGCTAATCGGACCTCTTTCTTTAAATTTTGCCTTTGCGTGTGAAAGGGCTTTTTCTGGGGACACTTTGCCCTTTTGGGAGACCCACTCGCTAGCTAGAAAGCCTGAAATGATTCCAACAGAAACACCAGTTAAAAATGATTTCCAGTTCATAAAGCCCCTCCTTTTACATACCAATAACTCCTTCTTCCATCATATCAAATTTTGCGTACATAATTAAGAGTGACAGCCAATAAAGTGGTAACACGTAGGAAAGTTCAGTAAAATAAGATTGTAGATAAAGAGTCATGTGAATATTAGGAGGTCATAATACATGAATTCGAAGACATTACAGCTTTTTAAAACGTTAACGGAACTTCAGGGTGCATCTGGAAACGAGCATTTGGTTAGAAAGTTTATGCGTGAACAATTTACTCAGTATTCTGATGAAATCATTCAAGATAATTTAGGAAGTATTTTTGGAGTGAAGCACGGAAATGCCAATGGCCCTCGTGTTATGGTTGCAGGACATATGGACGAGGTAGGATTTATGGTTACTGCGATTACTGATAATGGGATGATTCGTTTTCAGCCATTAGGCGGCTGGTGGAGCCAAGTTCTACTAGCACAGCGTGTACAGGTCATGACAAATGACGGTCCTGTTATTGGGGTGATTGCTTCCATTCCTCCTCATCTATTGGACGAAAGTAAGAGAAGTAAGCCGATGGAAATTAGCAATATGTTGATTGATATTGGGGCAGATAGCAGGGATCATGCAAAAGAATTAGGAATTAAGCCGGGGCAGCAAATAGTGCCAATCTGTCCGTTTACCCCAATGGCAAATGAAAAGAAAATAATGGCAAAGGCTTGGGATAATCGATATGGATGTGGTTTAGCTATTGAATTATTAGAAGAAGTTCAAGGAGAGACCTTACCAAACACTTTATATTCTGGAGCAACCGTTCAGGAAGAAGTTGGATTAAGAGGGGCGCAAACAGCAGCGTCATTGATAAAACCAGATATTTTCTTTGCCCTTGATGCAAGTCCTGCAAATGATGCTGCGGGTGATAAAAATGAGTTTGGTCAATTAGGAAAAGGAACGTTGCTAAGAATTCTAGATCGATCAATGGTAACCCATCGTGGGATGAGAGAGTTTGTTCTAGATACAGCAGAAACGCATAATATATCCTATCAATACTTTGTCTCCCCTGGTGGTACTGATGCTGGACGAGTGCATATTTCAAATGAAGGTGTTCCAAGTGCTGTTGTTGGTATTTGCTCTCGATACATTCATACTGCCGCTTCGATTGTTCATGTTGATGATTATGCTGCAGCAAAAGAGCTTTTAATAAAACTTGTAAAAGCTTGTGACCAGACTACAGTAGATACAATTAGACAAAATAGTTAAAAACAAGAGGAGGTAACCATTGGGAACCTCCTTTCATATTGAAGTTGAGGTGTAGGTATATGCATGTGGCAGTAGGTTCAAAAAACCAAACGAAAGTAAAAGCTGTTGAAGAGGCTTTTAAGGGATATGATGCAAAAGTTAAGGGAATGGATGTCGCATCTGGAGTAAGTGAACAACCATTTTCAGATGAAGAGACGATTCAAGGAGCCATCAATCGAGCGCAAGCAGCCCTTGAAATCAGTGGTGCAGAAATAGGGATTGGTCTTGAAGGTGGAGTACAGCAAACGAAATTTGGTATGATGTTATGTAATTGGGGGGCATTAGCTCAACATGGAACTCCCCCCATTATCAGCGGCGGAGCTAGAATCTTATTACCAAAAGAAATTGAGCATAGGCTTTTAGTAGGGGAAGAATTGGGTCCGATTATGGATGATTTCATGGATAAAGTAAATATTCGAAGCAAAGAAGGAGCAATAGGAATCTTGACGAATGGGCTTATTCCAAGGAAGGAAATGTTTCTTCACGTTAGCTCTTTGCTTGTCGGTCAATATGAATACAGGAACATAAATGGTTTAGATACACAATTGTAACAATTGGAAGGCTTGTCATTGGATAGGGAGACGGGTATGATAGAAAAGAAGACAATAGTTCCTATGTAGGGAGGAAGAAAGTATGAGAAAGTATATACAGGCATCTCTCCTCTGTATAGCTGCTCTATTTTACCTTAGTGGATGTTCTGCATCCTTTGACGAAGAGGAAACAGAAACAGTTGATGTTGTGGAGAACTCATTTAAGGAAGAGGCTAAAAAACCAAATAATAAAACTGAGGAAATTGAGTATTATTTACCTTTTGGTTTTGAAGTGGATGAAGAATCTCCGAATAATATTATTTTAAAGAATGGTTCAAAAACATATATATTGTTTTACAATCCAATAGAAGCTCAAGATAGTGAAGTCGTTTACCAAGCAACTGTCGCTCAAGACAAATATGATATCGATAAAGTAATTAAAACAAATGGGAAATATGGCTTTCTATTAGTAAAAAAGCTCGAAGATCATATGAATGAGCTTACTATTGGTGTCGGTGGTATGAAGATTACCACAGAAACAAAAACTAGGTCCCTAAGCAGCGAAGCAGATATGATGAGTGACATCGTTAACTCCATAAAGTTAAAAGAAAGCGAAGGATGAATTCCTTCGTTTTTTATTAGAAGCTAATTTCTTTTCAAAAGAAGCTACAATGTTTTAGAATATGGGGTAGTCTGAATAACTATTTACGTACTGTATAAACTGTTATGGGAGGTAATCATATGAAAATGCTTGAGAGTGTAGAACAGTTTGAAACGATGAAAAACAACGGGAAACATATATTTATGTTTTCAGCAAATTGGTGTCCAGACTGCCGAGTGATAGAGCCAGTCTTGCCAGAAATAGAAGCGAAATATAGTGAATACAAGTTTGTACATGTGGATCGTGATCAGTTTATTGATCTTTGTATTAGCTTAGATGTGTTTGGAATCCCAAGCTTTATTGCGTTTGCAGATGGAAACGAGTTAGGTCGTTTTGTCAGCAAAGACCGGAAAACCCAAGAGGAAATTGAGCAATTTATCGAAGGTCTATAATAAAAAAATAGCTCCCAATCCTCACAAGATTGGGGCTATTTCATGTAGATAAAAGCGAAATTCTCCAATAAGGAGGCAAAGTATATATGAAAATGGATAGTAAAAAAATGAAGATGGAGCTTGAAAAGCGCCTTCAAAGTGATAACCGAACGATCACTTATGATCGTAAAAATGATCAATTACGTATAGAGAGCAAGGAAAGTGGAAGAGGAATTACGGTTGAGTTTCCTAGAATTATAGCAAAATGGGAAGTAGACAAAGAAAAGGCCATCGACGAAGTTGTATATTATGTGGAGGAAGGCCTTAAGGCAATGGATGAGAAAACGACTCAAGAAGGTGAAAAGACTCGGATTTTCCCTGTCATACGCTCTACGTCTACTCCTGTTGTATCGCGTGAAGAAATTCCTTTAGTATATGATGATCATACGGCTGAAACTAGAGTTTATTATGCGTTAGATTTGGGAAATGCATACCGAATTATTGATGAAGCATTAATGGCAAAGGAAAATTGGACGAGAGACTATATTCGGGAAGTCGCTCTTTTCAATGTAAGAAGCCTAAAAACTACTATGAAACGTGATGAAGTGGCAGGAAATATCTTTTATTTTCTCAATACAAATGACGGGTATGATGCAAGCCGTGTCCTAAACGATGCGTTTTTGAAGGAAATGAGTTCGAAAATTACTGGAGATATGGCGATAGCGGTTCCACATCAGGATGTATTAATTCTTGCAGATATTCAAAATGAGACAGGGTATGATATTCTCGCACAAATGACCATGAGCTTTTTTGCCAGCGGTCGCGTCCCAATAACGGCATTATCCTTTTTATATGAAAATGGTGAATTAGAACCCATCTTTATCTTAGGAAAAAACAGAAGTAAAAAACCAAACTAAAGGGCCAATGGTGGTCCTTTTTTTCGTTAGGGTGTCCTAAATCTAAGATCAACAAGCTAAGAATTGGTTAGGTCAAAAGATTCAAAATTATATTATTACTAGCAATCTTTTATTTCTTATCGATATTATTGTATTCAGTGATAAAATAAGAAGACATGATGAGATAGAAGAAAGAGTGATAAGGTTTGAATTGGTTTAAGAAATTGTTTAGCAAAATAAGTGACGATGAAGCGGAAGAAATATATGAACAAAAAGTAGAATCATTTAAAGAAACAAAAAAAGAACAAAAAGATATGGATGCTCGAATTGTCTACCAGTATCCGAAAGGTAAATTTAAGTTTCCGTTAATACCTGATGAACGAGAAATGCAACAAACAGCTAGAAAAAGTAGAAAAGAAAGGACTTCTTCCCGTCAACGAACAGAACCAGTTATGAAAAGTGAAACGGTTCGTTCGAAACCTAGAGTCAGCCCACTGACAGAAAGCAAAGTAAGTCCACCTACTAAAAGTGAAACGAAAAATAGAGATGTGTCAAGAAGGCCGTTTCGACCAACAGAAATTCCTTCTCCCGTCCATGGATTTGAGAAAAGGGTAAAAACGCAGGAGGAAAAGCCGGTAGAGTACGAGTTAAATTCCTTTTTGAAGAAAGAGTACATAGAACGTTCTTCAGAAACACCTGTTAAAGTAGAAAAAATAGAAAAACAGACCATTGAAGAAATTGTTCAAGTAGAAGAAACGATTATAAATACGGATCCAATTGATTTCATTAGCATGGATGTTACGGAGGAATTGCTTCCTGCAGAAACAGGTGCAGAAACGGATCATGATCATCTAGATCAAATAGAGACAGTTGAAGAGGAAGTTTTAGAGCACTATGTCCCATTGGTGACTACTGGGGAATTGGAGGTTGCCGTAGCAGTTGAGAGTTTTGCCGAGGAAGCGGAAGAACTAGAAGGTGAACAGAGTGTACAAATAGACGAACTGAACGTATTTGAAAAGAGTATACAGACAGAAGATCTCAATGTAGCTGAAGAGGAACTTGAACAGGTAGAGGTGCAAACAATCGAAGAAAGCACGCAACAAAATACCGAACAGGAGGAATTAGATGGTCATGAAGAACCTCCTGTCGAACCTGCGCCTAAACGCAAGCAATTGCCTTTTAATGTATTAATGTTGAAAGAAGATCGTCGTAAATTAGAGGAAAAAAGAAATCAAATAAAGAATGAGGCCACTATTGAACCTCCGATACCTTTGATACCTGAAAAGGAAGCAGAAGACAAAGAGAAGCTTACTAATGTCAATCAGATAGCTGAAGTGATTGATGAAGAAAATCCGTACTACGTTTTCCCAGAGCTCGATCTCCTGTCACCTCCTGTTATTTATGATACAAGTGGGGAATGGCTTGAAGAGCGGGAAAGACTTCTTAACGACACGTTAGAAAGTTTTAACGTTCGAGCAAGTGTGGTAAATGTAACACAAGGTCCATCGGTTACAAGGTTTGAAGTGCAACCAGAGCCGGGTGTAAAGGTAAACAAAATTACTAATTTAGCAGATGATATAAAATTAAGTCTTGCCGCAAAAGATATTCGGATTGAAGCACCGATTCCCGGGAAGCACACGATCGGGATTGAGGTCCCAAATGAAGTAAGTAGACCGGTTTTACTCTCAGAAATTATTAACAGCCCAGAATTTCTCGAATCGAAATCACCTTTAACAGCTGTACTCGGACTAGATATATCAGGGAAGCCAATTGTAACTGATTTGCGTAAAATGCCGCATGGCTTAATTGCAGGTGCTACTGGATCGGGGAAAAGTGTGTGCATAAATACCATCTTAGTCAGTCTTCTCTATAAAGCTAGACCGGATGAATTAAAGCTTCTTTTAATTGATCCGAAGATGGTGGAGCTAGCACCTTATAATCAAATACCGCATCTTGTAAGCCCAGTAATTACCGATGTAAAAGCAGCTACAGCAGCCCTAAAGTGGGCTGTCGAAGAAATGGAAAGACGATACGAATTATTTGCACATACAGGTGTACGTGAGATTAATCGTTTTAATGAACAATGTGAACAGCATAATCAACATGCTGATAAGCTACCGTTTATTGTCATTATTATAGATGAATTGGCAGACTTGATGATGATGGCTCCTGCTGATGTCGAGGAAGCGATATGTCGTATTGCCCAAAAGGCTAGAGCATGTGGTATTCACTTAATTATTGCAACACAACGCCCGTCTGTTGATGTTATTACCGGATTAATTAAAGCAAATGTTCCTACAAGAATCGCCTTCTCTGTATCAAGTCAAATCGATTCTCGTACGATTATTGATATTGCCGGAGCGGAACGTCTACTTGGTCGTGGGGATATGCTATTTTTAGAAAATGGTTCTTCAAAGCCTGTTCGTCTACAAGGTACATTTGTATCGGATGAAGAAATTGATCAAGTAGTCGCTCATGTACGAAGGGAACAAAGTCCAAACTACTTGTTTCATCAAGAGGAACTCTTAAAGAGGGCTGCTGTTACAGAAGAAGAAGATGAACTATTTTTTGAAGCTTGTGAATTTGTTGTTGATCAAGGATCTGCTTCTACCTCTAGCCTTCAAAGAAGATTCAAGATTGGATATAATCGAGCAGCTAGGTTAATTGATATGATGGAGAAAAACGGGTATATTTCTGAAAATCGTGGAAGTAAACCGCGTGATGTATTAATTACTCAGGATGATCTTCAAAGTATACAAGAAGTGTAAGTATGGTTATTTTAGGCTTTTTTTCATAAACTATGGAGTAAAATAGACATAGAAAGAAAAGGTATTATGGCCAAACGTTGCATAGTTTTTATAATTAAAAAATGATATAATGTCACAATATGATAAAATCGTGTTCACTATTTGCAAACAAAGAGGCTTGTAATGCAAAAATGAGCAAATAAAAGAAAATGTCATATACTGTGATACAGTTAGAAGATGGTTGGAGGTTCTTTATATGACAATTTACCATTTTGTGGGTATAAAAGGATCTGGAATGAGTGCACTAGCACAAATTCTTCATGATATGAATTTTGAGGTTCAGGGTTCAGATGTTGAGAAACGTTTCTTTACACAAACGGCCCTTGAGCATTTAGGAATAAAGATCCTACCTTTCCAAAAAGAAAATATTGTACCAGGATTAACAGTTATTGCTGGAAATGCCTATAAAGATGAACATGAAGAAATTCAAGAAGCGATGAAACTAGGTTTACCTGTCATTCGATATCACCGTTTCTTAGGTGATTTTATGCAAAATTTCACTAGTATTGCTGTGACTGGTGCCCACGGGAAGACATCTACAACCGGGCTCCTTTCGCATGTCATGAGAGGTGCAAAACCAACTGCGTTTTTAATCGGAGATGGTACTGGTAAAGGAGAAGAGAATGCCGATTATTTTGTATTTGAAGCTTGTGAATATAGAAGGCATTTCCTTTCGTACTTTCCAGATTATGCAATTATGACGAATATTGATTTTGATCACCCTGACTATTTTGCCAATATTGATGATGTTTTTTCAGCATTTCAAGAGATGGCATGGCAGGTGAAAAAAGGGATTTTTGCTTGTGGCGATGATGAACAGCTTCAAAAGATTCAAGCAAAAGTGCCGGTTGTTTTTTATGGCTTTGGCGAAGAAAATGACTTCCAGGCTAGAAATGTTGTAAAAACTACTGAAGGAACGACCTTTGATGTATTTGTTAGAAACACTTTTTATGATACATTCCAGGTACCAACCTTTGGTGATCACAATGTATTAAATGCTCTTGCTGTTATTGCCATTTGTCACTATGAGGAGCTGTCAGCTGATAAGGTCAAGGAACAGCTCTTAAGCTTCACAGGTGTTAAGAGAAGATTTACAGAAAAACATGTCGGCTCTCAAGTGTTGATTGATGATTATGCACATCATCCAACGGAGATTAAGGCGACGGTTGATGCAGCAAGACAAAAGTATCCAGATCGTGAAATTGTTGCTGTATTCCAGCCTCATACATTTACAAGAACACAAACATTTTTAGAGGACTTTGCTAATAGTCTTCAATTAGCAGACAAAGTCTATTTATGTGATATCTTCGGTTCGGCCAGAGAAAACCATGGTAAGTTATCCATTGAGGACTTACGTAATAAGATTGAATCTGCTGAAATGATTAACGAAGAAAATACAGAAACTCTAAAGCAACACGTAAACAGTGTCATCCTGTTCATGGGAGCAGGAGATATTCAAAAGTTTCAAGAAGCTTACGAACGCCAATTATAAAAAGATGCAGCTTTGATGGCTGCATCTTTTTGTTATTTTAAATTTTCGGGATTTAATACCTCGAGCTCTTTAATTACGAAGCGTCCATCCTTTCTAACTAACACATCATCAAAGTACATTTCTCCTCCGCCGTAGTCGCTGCGTTGAATATTGACCATATCCCAGTGAATGTTCGAATGATTTCCATTAAAGGCATCATCATAACATTGGCCAGGCGTAAAATGGAAGCTACCATCAATCTTTTCATCAAATAAAATATCTTGCATCGGATGTAAGATAAAAGGATTCACACCAATGGCAAACTCTCCGACAAAGCGTGCCCCTTCATCTGTATCGAATATTTTATTAATCCGCTCTGCATCATTTGCAGTTGCCTCAACAATTTTCCCATCCTTAAAGGTTAGTTTTACATTTTCAAATGTAAAGCCTTGATAGGGAGATGGTGTGTTGTAAGTGATGACTCCATTGACAGAATCACGTACTGGAGCCGTATATACCTCTCCATCAGGAATATTCATTTGCCCCGAGCACTTGATGGCAGGTATGTCTTTGATCGAGAAGGATAGTTCCGTTCCTGGGCCAGTGATTCTTACTTTGTCGGTTTTGTTCATTAATTCTACCAAGGCATCCATTGCCTGATCCATTTTCCCATAATCTAAATTACAAACATTAAAGTAAAAATCTTCAAAGCCCTCTGTGCTCATTTTTGCTAGTTGCGCCATTGATGAATTTGGATAACGCAGGACTACCCATTTCGTTTTAGGAACACG
This sequence comes from Bacillus coreaensis, assembly GCF_050586445.1. Lineage (NCBI taxonomy): Bacteria > Bacillati > Bacillota > Bacilli > Caryophanales > Bacillaceae > Bacillus > Bacillus coreaensis. The sequence continues at coordinate 87,737 of NZ_JBOCCY010000011.1, read as the reverse complement.
GATATCACGGTGTACTTTCTTTCCGATTGTTGATCCGTGAATTTTCATCTTGTCATCGGGAACATCAGCGTGCTCATTGATATTGTCACCGGAACGTAACCCTATGTATGCATCCATTTGACTCATAACGTTTGCTTCAAAATCTGCCATCAAGTTAAATTGTTTTTCTTCGGCACCAAGAAGCAATGCTCGGTCCACTTGCTGATCTTTAAGAAGTACGAAAGGATGTCCTCCCGCTGCATATGCTTCCTTTACTAATGCTGTTACTAGCTCTCGCTGCAAACCAAAATTTTCAATTAGCACCTTTTCACCAGGTTGTAGCTTAACAGAGTAATTAATAAGGTTTTTGGCTAGAAGCTCAATGCGTGAATCTTTCATTTTTTTCCCTTCCTTTAAAAAAACTTTTTAATACATTTATTATTGTAACCTAAAGGGCGAAAATTGGCGCATTTATAACAATTTTGTTTTATTTATGGTAAAATTTTAATATTGATTTATTACGATTGACGTTTAATGAATTCTTAGTAGGGTAAGTAATGAAATGTAAGCGTCAATGGAGGTGCAGGATATTTTGGAGTGGATACTTTATGTCAGTGCAGGGATTGCGGCAATTGCTTTTCTTATTTTAGTTATTTTTCTATCGAAAGCGTTACAGTCTCTTCAAGTAACCTTAGATAGTATTTCAAAAACATTAAATGGGTTGGAGCGTCAGCTGGACGGCGTCACAAGGGAAACAACGGACTTGTTGCATAAAACCAATGCCCTAGCGGAAGATATTCAAAAGAAATCAGATAGCTTAGGAAGTGTCGTTGATTCCGTTAAGGATGTAGGAGTAACGATTCAAAAGTTTAACTCTTCACTTCAAACGATCACAAATTCTGTGAACTTTGCAGTTGAGGAAAATAAGGACAAGGTTAGTCAAGTCCTCCAATGGGGCAATGTCCTTCTGGAAATGAAGGATCGATGGACTCATAGGAAAAAGGAAAAGGCAATTGTTGAAAAAGGTCCTACCGAGAAGGGAAGAGAAAGAGGTTATTATTAGAGGAGGAATATGATATGGTGAATCACGAAACTGAAAAGGAAAATCGACAAAATGTAAATGAAACATCAGGGTCGAAAGAATTTTTATTGGGTGCCATCATCGGAGGGCTTGTTGGAGCAGCAACGGCACTATTCCTCGCTCCAAAGTCAGGAAAAGAAATGAGAACAGATTTAAACACACAAGCTGGAAATTTAAAAGGGAAGACTAGTCAGCTCTATGATGTAGCAAAAACAAAGAGTACTGAATTAGCAGAGGTTGCTAAAGTAAAGTCCTCTTCCATTGGACAAGCTGTTTCCAAGCAATCCAATGACATTATGAGTAAAGTGAAGTCAGTCAAACCTGTTGATGTCACGGAAACAGACGTCGTATATGAAGAAGATTTTTCTCCTGTGTTAAGTGAAGACAAGGAGCTTCAAAGAAAGCTAGAAGAAACAAAAAGAGCTTTTGATGAAACAGAATCTCAGTTAAATCATTAATAAGCAGATAAATATTCAAAAGCGCAGTGTAATGATATTATATCTACACTGCGTTTTTTATTATAACTTGTGTAAAATATACTTATACATATCCTTAGGAGGGTTAGAAATGGAACAAATTCAAACGAAGGAGCAATTTGATGCTCTTGTAGACAATGAGAGTTTTTATCTTTTAAAGCACTCGAATACTTGTCCAATCAGTCAAGCAGCTTATGAGGAATACGAAGAATTTACTAATAACTCAAGTGTTAAAAGCTATTATTTAATTGTTCAATCATCGAGAGAGCTTTCAAATTATATCGCAGAACGCTTTCACATTAAACATGAGTCACCACAAGCCATCCTATTTGTAAAAGGGGACGTTGCTTGGCATGCCTCTCACTGGAAGATTACAAGCAAAACGTTAGCTACCGTTTCGCAAGAAAATCAAATATGATAATAAAAGGAAGCCAGGTATCATGTGATAACCGGGCTTCCTTTTTGAGTTGGAAAAATGATCTGTAAAGAGTCGAACGGTTCAAGAGGATCATAGAACGTTGTTACTTCTTTGTTCTTCAAAAGTATGAATGACCCATTTGTTTCTTTTGGAAGGTCAATGTTGACCTCTTTAAAAATGTCTTGAAAGATAAAGGGCTGTAAACGTTGATGGATGATACTTAAGGAGTCACCATCATAGATGATGCTATCTTCATACAAAATTTGATTTCCTCGTTTCACAACGGTGATACTCTTTTTTAAGAGTATTTCTTTATCATTAAATGTAACAGGTATGGTTTGATTAAGTATATATTGATTTGCATCAGCAAGATCTTGTAGAGTAATATTTTCCCTCAGTTGTACGGTGATTTTGTCATGATTCTCAAAGCTGCTTTGAAGCCTTGTTTCCATCCCATTACGGTAGAGCTTAGCTGAATAGGAGGGGTAAAATGTATCCTTACCATTCAGGATTAGATGAAGTGGTCGAAGATCTGCCATAAGATTGGACAGATTTAGATAATGAAACAAATCTTCAAGTGTCTTCGGAAATTGAAACACAATGACATCTCGATCATTTAGTAGATAATTTTTATCGATCGTTTCACCATTGCATATAAATATTGGTTCAACTTGATATGCTTTTCCGTTGATCTCTATTTCTTTGGTTGGGATTTCATCAAGTAACTGACCAATGGATAATGTAGTACGTTCTCCATCTTGTCCTTTTTCAACATACAGAATATCTCCGTTTTCAATAGAATCGTCTAGGGCACAACTTTCTCCATTTTTCATTAATGTCGGAGGATGACCATATTGACCAGGAATGGTTATATTTTTCTCATTTAAAGTAATGATCATGGCTAGTCCAGGTCGACCGTACAGCTTATTCATTTTAATTCCTGCAGCTAATAAACAATCTCCAACTGTTAATTTTTTTACCTCGAATAGTCGAACGGGTTGTTCATTTACGTAAACCGTCATATATTGTACCGGTGATTGTTTGGCAGCTAAGGCAATACCAATAGGTGTGACAAGCTCTGGTCCTTTAGTGATTTTCTCAGAAATCGTTAATGACGAAATGGCATCGATCCCTCTAATGGCGACTCGATTTGGAGGAAGCTCAAGCCTTTCAGCCATTTTTTTTGCCAGTTCAGGTGTTAAGCTTCCACCTCCGACCAGCATAACTGCTTTTGGAGATTTTCCATTGTTAAGCTGTAATACCTCATCGCAAATGGAACCAGCAAGGCGATCAATGGCATAAGAAATTTGTTCGATTGCCTCCCCCTTCGAAACCTCTGTCTCAAATCCCAGAATATCAGTGACTGTTATGGACTCTTGGGTATTTAATTGTCTTTTAGCCTTTTCGGCTAAAGGGAAATCAAGTAAGTATTGATCACTGATTGCTTCTGTAATTTCATCTCCTGCGATAGGAACCATTCCATAAGCAATCACTGTTCCCATATCAGTTAAGGCAATATCAGACGTTCCAGCACCGATATCCACCAACGCTACATTTAACCGCCTCATGGAGGGGGGGATGAGAACATTGATGGCTGCTATCGGTTCCAGAGTTAGAGCTTCCATCTCTAACCCTGAGCGTGTTAAGGCAGCTAATAAAGATTCAACCACAACTTTCGGTAAAAAAGTGGCAATAATTTCGACAGATGCCTCGTCTCCTTGTTGGTCAATCAGGCTACCGATTTCTTCTCCATCTAAACGATAATAAAGCACAGAATATCCGACACAATAATAATAATGACTTTTCTCTTCCTTATATTTCTCAGCAACTGCTGCTTGAGCTTGTTGAACAGCTAAAAGCTCCAGATGAAGAATGTCCTGTTTTTGCATAATTGGTTTGCCGTTAATGGGAAGTGATACCTTTGAGCGTTCCGTTTGTAAAGCCCTTCCCGCAGCTGCGACGCATACCTTTTGAAGAGGACCATGTTTTTTTTCAAGTTTTTCTTTTATTTGGGTAATAAGCTTTGATACAGCCATAACATCATGAATTTGGCCATCTAACATCGCGCGCTCCGAATGTTCGATTGATAACATATCAACCACATGATATTGACCATTGGTTTCTTCTAGGATAATACCAACACATGAGCGAGTACCTATATCTAAAGCAAACAATTTATTATTCATTGACAAAGTAAATCACACCTTCTAGCTTAGGTTCATATAATAAAGAATCTACTTTAATACTTAAAAGCGTTTAATTATTAAAGAAAATTGCGTGACATTTGAAAAAATTTCATATATAATGACTCTAACTTATATAGAAATGTAACACACTTTATGAAGCGGATAAAGAACAATCCTTCTTTGGTTTTCCTTTTCGCATGTAATAAAGCATTGTTTTCAAATCTACAATTCAAAGGGGCGAGAAATGATGAGTAATGTTGAGTTAGATCAGCTTAGGGACCGTGTTGACGAGTTAAATGTTGAGCTTTTAAAGTTAATTAATGAAAGAGCTAGACTTGTTCAAGAAATTGGACGTGTAAAGGAAACACAAGGGGTATTCCGTTACGATCCAGTTCGTGAAAGAAGCATGCTTGATATAATTAAGGAAAACAACGATGGACCTTTCGAAAATTCTACGGTTGAACATATTTTCAAAGAAATATTTAAGGCTGGGTTAGAGCTTCAAAAGGATGATCATAGCAAAGCATTGCTTGTTTCTCGTAAGAAGAAAGCTGAAGATACAATTGTTGAAGTAAAGGGAGAAAAAGTTGGACATGGCATCCCACAATTAATTTTCGGACCATGTGCAGTTGAGTCATATGAGCAGGTTGCTGCTGTTGCTGCTTCCATCAAAGAAAAAGGATTAAAATTCATGCGTGGTGGAGCATACAAGCCTAGAACTTCACCTTATGATTTCCAAGGACTTGGTGTAGAAGGATTAAAAATTTTAAAAAGAGTAGCTGACGAGTACGATCTAGCTGTAATTAGTGAAATCGTAAGCCCAGCTGACATAGAGAAAGCTGTTGACTATATTGATGTCATCCAAATTGGTGCACGTAATATGCAGAACTTTGAGCTTCTAAAAGCTGCAGGTGCTGTAAATAAGCCGGTCCTATTGAAGCGTGGACTTGCTGCAACGATTGAAGAATTTATTAATGCAGCTGAATATATTATGTCTCAAGGTAATGGCCAAATTATCCTTTGTGAGCGTGGTATTCGTACGTATGAAAGAGCAACAAGAAACACATTAGATATTTCAGCTGTGCCTATCTTAAAGCAAGAAACACATCTACCTGTTCTAGTTGACGTAACTCACTCAACTGGACGCAGAGATCTCCTTCTTCCAATGGCAAAAGCAGCCCTTGCTGTAGGTGCAGATGGAGTAATGGCAGAAGTTCATCCAGATCCAGCAGTTGCATTGTCGGATTCGGCTCAACAAATGAACATTGACCAATTTAATGCTTTCTACAAAGAAATTCAAGCTTCTAACTTAGTGCGTGTATAAGATATAACACAAAAAACCGACTTATGAGAGCTGATCATAGTCGGTTTTTTTGCGTTTTCCACCGTAAAATTGTTTTTTTTGTTAAATAGATAGCCTTTACATTGCGACAATTCACTATGTGAAGTATGATAATGATACATAAATAGACAAGTTTCGATTTTTATATAATGGTTAAAAATGACAGACTTGCAGTAAAATAAACGTAAAGTTAGGACGTATATAGAAGGAGTGGGTATTGTGAACATAACAATTTATGATGTAGCACGTGAAGCAAATGTTTCCATGGCTACAGTGTCACGTGTTGTGAATGGTAATCCAAATGTAAAACCAGCTACAAGAAAGAAAGTTTTAGAAGTGATTGAAAGATTAGGCTATCGTCCAAATGCCGTAGCAAGAGGATTGGCTAGTAAAAAAACAACAACGGTTGGGGTAATTATCCCAGATATCTCGAATCCATTTTTTGCAGAACTTGCTCGTGGTATTGAAGATATTGCGACCATGTACAAATATAACATCATCTTAAGTAACTCAGACCAAAATAAGGACAAGGAGTTACACTTGTTGAACACCATGCTTGGAAAACAAGTGGATGGAATTGTATTTATGGGTGGAAATATATCTGAGGAGCATGTGGCAGAATTTAAAAGATCCCCAGCTCCAATTGTTCTTGCTGGATCCTTGGAAGATTCTGAACAAGTACCTTCTGTAAATATTGATTATGAGCAAGCTACGTTTGATGCTGTAAATACCTTTATTGAAAAGGGACATAAAAGAATTGCTATGGTAATTGGTCCTTATCATGAACCGATTAACAAAGAGAAGAAGTTGGTAGGTTACAAAAAGGCATTAGAGGCAGCTGGAATTCCTGTTGAAGAAGCCCTTATTGTTGAGGGAGATTATACGTACGATTCAGGTATTGAAGCGTTTGACAAGTTAATCGAACTTCCTGAAAAACCAACAGCTATCTTTGTTGGTTCTGATGAAATGGCCGTCGGAGTTGTACATGGAGCACAAGATAAAGGGTACAGCGTTCCTAATGACTTCGAAGTGATCAGTTCAGACAATACAAGAATTTCTCTTATGGTAAGACCACAACTAACAACGGTTATCCAGCCTCTGTATGATATCGGTGCAGTTGCGATGCGTTTGTTAACGAAATTTATGAATAAGGAAAAAGTCTCAGAACATACAGTAGTACTTCCGCACCGAATTGAGCTAAGAAGCTCAACAAAGTAAACCGTTTGTCGATATGTAAGGTAGTGGACAAATTCGTTTATGATAGTTGGGAGAGAAACTATGAAAAAGCTTGATGTTCTAACACCTATCGGATTATCGATAGGTGTAATTATGCTGTTATTTGGAATTGTATACAACGGGGGAATAAGCGGACTATTGTCATTTGTTGACCCTGCATCATTGCTTATTGTTATAGGGGGACTACTTTCAGGCTTACTTGTCAGCTTTTCTTTAAAAGATATAAAGCAGATGATCAAAGTTATGAGACAGTCTTTTTCTTCTGACGAAAGGAAGCTTCAAGATTTGATTGATACCTTTGTCCATTTATCGGGCAAAGCGAGAAGAGAAGGTCTCCTTTCACTTGAAATGGAGATTGACCAAGTAGAAGATCGATTTTTACGAAAAGGAATGTTATTAGCTATTGATGGAACGGATCCTGATGTTATTCAAGATATTCTATTTGCTGAAATTTCTGCGATGGAAGACCGGCATAGAAAGGGAAGGGCAATTCTCGAAAAGGCTGGTGATTATGCTCCAGCTTGGGGGATGATTGGGACATTAATTGGGCTTGTTCTCATGCTTAAAAATTTAAATGACCCATCTACACTTGGACCTAATATGGCTATCGCTTTATTAACAACATTATATGGATCCTTGCTTGCGAACCTTGTCTTTATCCCTATAGCAGCAAAGCTAGAGTTGAAGACAGAAAATGAAGCTTTTATCAAACAGGTCATTGTTGAAGGGGTGATCGGTGTCCAATCAGGGCAAAATCCGAAACTTCTTCAAGAGAAGCTAAGTGCATTTCTGTCTGAAGAAGAACGTGAAGCCAAGGAAAAAGAGTTAAATAGCGAGGCTTTAGATGATGAAAATTACTAAAAAACAGCGGCAGTCTCATAAAGGGGCACCACGTTGGATGGTAACTTTTTCTGATTTAATAACGCTTGTACTTGTATTTTTTATTCTCTTATTTTCTATGTCGCAAATCGATCTGATTAAGTTCCAAGCACTGGCTGACTCGATGAGAGATAAGCAATTCCTAGATTTTTATCCTTCAATTGTACCTCTCGAAGGGGAAGGTGAGACGGAGCAAGAAGAGAATAATGACTCTGCTCAAAGTTTAGATGATCTTTTGGAGGAGGTTCAATCCTATTTAGATAATAACGGATTAAACAACGTTATCGTTGCCAATCGAACAGAGCGTGGCGTTGTATTAGTACTTCAAGAACAAGCATTGTTTCAGTCAGGAGAAGCAGAAATTCTAAATGAATCAAATGCCTTTTTGGACAAAGTGGGAGCATTGCTTGTAGAGATGCCGAATCTAGTAAAGGTTGAAGGACATACAGATAATCGACCAATTACAACTGAGCGTTATCCATCCAATTGGGAGCTTTCTGCAGCTAGAGCAGGGTCAGTCATCAGATATTTAATTGAAAACTTTCAGCTTGACTCAACCAGATTTATTGCTGTTGGATACGGTGAAACGAGGCCGATTGTTCCAAACAACAGTGAGGAAAATTGGCAAAAAAATCGAAGGGTTGAGATTGTCATCTCTGATCCAAAATACCATGCAAATGAAATAGCTGATAAATGAGGAAAAAGGCTGAAAAATTTCAGCCTTTTTCAATACTCTTTTTATGGTTACGAATGGGAAATAATGCTTTTTCGACTGTTTGTGAATTTTTTTCAGTAATTTCATCTTTCCGAGGGATAGGTGGATATAAATCGCTTGGGTCATCCCATTGTTTGGGTAGAGGGACAGAGGCTTTTGACTGCCAAGCTTGAATCCACTCAACAGGTAATGGATGCTTTAAAAGTTCTAAGTTATTGGTCATTTCAAGCCAGAGTAATGACCAAGCCCTAGGAACAACTCTCCAAATATCATATCCCCCACCACCAACAGCTATCCATCTACCTTCACAATACTGATGGGCAATACGATGCGCAAGTTTAGGGATTTCACGATAAATGTTCATGGTAGCTGATAAATGGGTTAAAGGGTCCAAGTAATGAGAATCAGCGCCATTCTGGGTTACGATCACATCTGGTTTGAAAAAAGCTGCAACTTCTGTTAAAGAGGTGGTATACGCTTCAAGCCATGATTCATCTTCCGTAAAGGCATCAACAGGGATGTTGAAGGAAAAACCATAGCCTTTACCCTGCCCTCTTTCATTCACATTCCCAGTACCAGGAAATAAATACCTCCCTGTTTCATGTATGGATAATGTACAAACATCGGGATCATCATAAAAGGACCATTGTACCCCATCACCATGGTGAGCATCTGTGTCCACATAAAGAACTCTTGCATGGTATTTTTCTTGAAGATACTTTATAGCTACGGAACTATCATTATAAACACAAAAGCCAGAAGCCTTTCCTTTAAAACCGTGATGCAAACCACCACCAAGGTTCAGGGCATGTTTGGCTTTCCCTGTCATAACATAGTCAACGGCGGTTAATGTTCCCCCAACTAGCCAAGAACTCGCATCATGCATATCGGGGAAGATTGGAGTATCATCTGTTCCAAGTCCATAATTTTCTGCCTTTTCGGCAGAGAGTTGACCGAGACCAGCTAGCTTTACCGCATTAATATAACTAGGATCATGAATAAGCTGTAACTCTTCATCGCTAGCTTTTCTAGGTTGAATCATTTGATGATCAGATAGGGCATTCAATTGTTTTAATAAATCTAAAGTAATTTTTAGGCGAAGTTGATTAAAAGGATGATTGGAGTTGAATTTGTACTTCAGTTGTTCTTCAGAAAAGATAAAAACAGAATCATGAATCATGTCGTAATCCCTGGCAGATTGGGCCATAGGACCGTATATCCTGCTTTTTTTAATTCGTTAATGAGAGTGACGGGATTCATCGTTTGTACTCTCAATACTAGAATTTTATAGTTTTCATCCTTTTTGTCTGGATAGACAAGCACGCTAAGTAAATTGGCTTTTCGCTTACTAATTACTGAAGTAACTTCACAAAGCATTCCAGCTCGATTAGGCACTTTTACTTCTATTTGAGAACCAGGCTGATGGGCTCCAGTTAATTGTACTAACGTATGTAATAGATCCGTTTCCGTTACGATTCCAACAAGTTTTTGATCTTTTATGATGGGGACACAGCTTATATGATGTTCATAAAAAACAGCTGAAATTTCTTCTACAAAATCTAAAGGATGTCCAGTAATTAGATTGGTTCTCATAATTTCATTTACTGGTTTTTGTAGCACATCACTGTGTTCTGACGCATAAAAAATGGACGGCGTTGCATCCTTAATATCACGGTCCGTCACTAATCCGATGATCTGATTGCTTTTATCTACTACTGGAAGATGTCTAATCCGCTTTGTTTTCATCATTTGAATGGCGTCTGCTATCGTGCTGTCAGAGGTTAAAGTTGAGACGTCAGATTTCATAATCTCTTCGACTATCATACTATTTCTCCCCTTCTATAAATACATCACTCTTAGAGAATAATAAAGAGTTAGTACATGAAACGATTCATAAATCTTAATCGATCAAACTTTTCAATCGATTCATTGGGAACACGTTTTCCAATCTTAGCCATAAGACAGTTAGCTGGATGAGAGCTAATTTCAGGGTCATCAGTAGCAAAATATTCTAAACCGCCGGCATTCATCATTTTTTCCATGATTTTACGATACTCCCATACATTCAAGCCAGTACCTTTCAAATCCCAGTGCCAGTAATATTCTGTTGTAATAGTAATGAAATCTTCCATTGCATCATCCATCATGGAGACGATAAGTAAGTTTTTCCCTAAACTACAGCCTCGGTATTTTGGAATAACTTCAATGGCACCTAATTCAATTAGGTCTTCCATTTTCCCTTCAGACCAGCGTTCGAGAGGATCTGGATATAAATAAGTAACATAACCAACAATTGTATGCCGGTCCCTCGCTACAATAATCCTTCCCTCTGGCAGGGCTGCAATTTCAATTAGTGCTTGATGCTGTTGCGCTGGGGGGCGAAAAGCAACTAAGTCATGATGAAATTCATAACCTGATAAGGCTTCAGAAGAAATAGGGCCTTCAATAATTAAATCACCATGAGGCGTTTTTAATTTTTTTGCATTATATATTTTAATATGTTCCATCTATACACCACCCAATGAAAATCATACCTTTTGTAATCCATATTATACATGAAAATCACTGAATTTAAGCGCTTTCACAAAATTTTCTGTTAAATTTAAATAGATTTTGTGACATAAATATTTTCCTAAACAAATATTTTAAAAATTGAGAAAAAGATTTTTCTGTTATATAATAACAGTAAGCATGAACAAAGGGGGATACGGTTTGATGAAAGTGGAAGCGCTATCAGTAGTTAATGGTGTATTTAATCTAGGAAACTACGATCAAATGTACAAGCAATTCGACTGGCGTGAAGTGGAAAAGGAATTTTCATGGTCTGAAACAGGTCGAGTAAATCTTGCGTATGAAGCGATTGACCGACATGCAGAATCCTACCGTAAAAACAAGGTTGCTCTTTACTATCGAGATGCAGATCGTAATGAAAAGTATACGTTTAAAGAAATGAAGCAATTCTCAAACAAAGCTGGTAATGCATTAAAATCATTTGGAGATGTGGAAAAAGGGGACCGTGTCTTCATTTTTATGCCAAGATCACCAGAATTGTATTTTGCTGTTTTAGGAGCAATTAAACTAGGAGCGATTGTTGGACCATTATTCGAAGCATTTATGGAAGGTGCTGTTCGGGATCGTTTGGAAGACAGTGAGGCAAAGGTTCTAGTGACAACACCGGAACTTCTTGAGAGAGTCCCAGTCGATGAACTTCCTGCACTAAAAACGATTTTCTTGGTGGGAGAGAATATTAAAGAGGAAGGAAAGTTTATTGATTTTAAAAAGAGATTCGAAGAGTCAAGCAGCAAGCTAGATATTGAATGGGTAGACCGAAGAGATGGACTCATTCTCCACTATACATCAGGATCAACAGGGAAACCCAAAGGTGTCCTGCATGTACATAATGCAATGATTCAACACTATCAAACGGCAAAATGGGTATTAGACCTTAAGGATGACGATGTGTACTGGTGTACGGCTGATCCAGGTTGGGTAACTGGAACTTCCTATGGAATTTTTGGTCCATGGCTTACAGGGACATCTAATGTGGTTGTAGGTGGCCGTTTTAATCCGGAAACATGGTATAAGATGATTGAAGAATATGGCGTTAGTGTTTGGTATAGTGCTCCAACTGCCTTTAGAATGCTGATGGGTGCGGGAGATGAAGTGGTGAAGCGCTTTGACCTAAGTAGCTTAAGGCATATTTTAAGTGTGGGTGAGCCTTTAAATCCAGAGGTCGTTCGTTGGGGAATGAAAGTATTCCAACTTAGAATTCATGATACATGGTGGATGACTGAGACGGGTGCTCAGTTAATTTGTAATTATCCTTGTATGGAAATCAAGCCAGGCTCTATGGGAAAACCAATCCCAGGAGTAAAAGCAGCAATCGTTGATGACCAAGGAAATGAATTACCTCCATATAGAATGGGCAACTTAGCCATTCAAAAAGGCTGGCCATCCATGATGCATACCATTTGGAAAAATGAGCAGAAATACGAGTCGTATTTTATGCCGGGTGGTTGGTATGTGTCTGGTGACTCTGCATATATGGATGAAGACGGTTATTTCTGGTTCCAAGGAAGAATTGATGATGTAATTATGACATCTGGTGAACGTGTTGGACCCTTCGAAGTGGAAAGTAAACTGGTTGAACATCCAGCAGTCGCTGAAGCAGGTGTCATAGGGAAGCCAGATCCAGTTAGAGGGGAAATCATTAAAGCATTTGTTGCTTTAAGAGATGGATACGAAGTAACAGAAGAGTTAAAGGAGGATATCCGTCAATTTGTGAAAAAAGGGTTAGCAGCTCATGCTGCACCTCGTGAAATTGAATTCCGTGATAAACTTCCGAAAACAAGAAGTGGTAAAATTATGCGACGCGTCTTAAAAGCGTGGGAGTTAGATTTACCAACAGGTGATCTTTCTACAATGGAAGATTAAGAAAAAAGCAATCCTCTTTTTCATAGAGGATTGCTTTTTTTGTTATCCGTTTGAACCATTTCCACCGTTATTACCAGGATTTGTCCCGTTACCATTTCCGTTACCATTTTCTGAACCGGTTTCACCACCTGTACCAGGGTCTGTTCCGGTACCAGGGTCTGTTCCAGTCCCTGGATCTGTTACTGGTGGTTCAGCCGGCTTTTCCTCTTCTTTTGGCCCGATTAATGCCTCATTCGAAGGTGCTGATTCTTGTCCAGCAATGTCAACTGCTGTTACATAGTATTTTCCGTTTCCACCACTAAATGAAAGTGAAGAGCCGGTCTTAATACTAGCAACTTTATTTCCATTCAAATACACACGATATCCAACAATATCATTTTCAGGGTGAGAACCCCAAGTAATTTGATTGCCATTAACACCTATTGATAAAGGAGATGGTGCCTTTCCGTTATCTGTAAGTTTATCATCCGGAAGAAGAATGTTTGCCCAATTGCTATTGTTCTTTTTCGGAATCAGGTTTTGAACTCCTGTCTTAATTCCAAAGAGTTTTTCAATATAATCAGGGTTTAATATCATTCCTGTTTCAGCAAACTCAGCTGGTGTTGAATCTAGGGCTAAATACTTTTTATCTCCAATGGTGACATATTTTCCTTGGGCTAAGCTGTCATCAACCGTCGTCGGAACGTATTTCGCATTAAATAAGTCGGTTTGAACTAGGCCAGCCTTTGAACATGCATCTGAAGGGAGCAATCCGGAAATACCACAGAATGAACGCCTCACAATTCCACCAGGCATGTTAAAGCTTTCAGCAGGGTCAATTAAAGCTGGATTTACATCATAAGCTGCATTCATGAGATCAGCCCATAAATAATTATTTCGTAAGCTATAATTGAGACCAGATGATTTTAGAGATTTTGGCGTATCATACCCGTTCCAAATACCAAAGGAAACATTTGGATTTACCGCCACGAACCAAGCATCGTGGAAATCTGTTCCTGTACCAGTTTTCCCAGCCCAATCTGATGAAAACTTTAGTCTACTTTTAACGGAAGTAGCTGTCCCCGAATTAATTACATCACGCATCATATCGATTGTGAGGTAAGCGGTTTGTGGACTAAATACTTCTATTGGTTTTACTTCATGCTGGTAAAGAATATTTCCATCATTATCAACGATTTTTTCAATCATATATGCATCGATAAATTGTCCACTATTTGCAAAAGTACCGAATGCATTTGTGTTTTCTTCAACGGTTACTCCGTTATCTAATGAACCAATAGCTGTTGATAATTGTTCATAATCCCCAGGAGTTAAAGATGAGAATCCCATCTTTTTTAAGTATTCTGCTGGCCTTTGACTAATAATATCTTTGTAAAGTTTAACAGCAGGTACGTTAAATGATTTAGCTAACGCATATCTAGCTGTAACTAGTCCACTATAAGTCTTGGTGTAGTTAGTTGGCCAAGGACGATTAATGCCTGGTGCTAAACGTAACGGTACATCAGGTAAAATACTTCCTGGTGAAGCCTTTCCAAGCTCAAAAGCTGGAGCGTAAACAAGCAGTGGCTTCATTGTTGACCCGTTTTGACGAATGGCATTCGTAGCATGATTCAGCTGCGAGTCTTCAGAATACTCTCTACCACCTACGAAACTTAAGATCTTACCGGTTTTGTTTTCAATAAGAATCGCACCTACTTGGACAGGTTCCATAATGGTCACTTCTTCCCCTGTTTCAGGGTCTATCACCGTTTCTGACTTGTCCGGCCCATAGTTTTGATACTCATTTTTCACCTTATCCATTGCGTCGTAAATGTTCTTATCAATCGTGGAGTGAATTTCATACCCGTTACGACGAATATCTCTGTCTGCTAAAGTTTGATATTCTTCAAACAAAGCATTGTCATTTTGTAAGTCTTCTTCTGTATAACCATCTTTTTCAGCAAGAATTTTCGCTAGTATGTCTACGGCTCTTTTTTCGATTTCAAAAGTAACCCAAGGGTATTGTTCAATTGAGCTTGTCCCAGCAGGGATAAAATCCTTTGTTACATCATACGCTAATGCCTCGTCGTATTGATCTTTTGTAATCGAGTTATTTTCGTACATTCTTTGCAATACCGTCTTCATTCTTGTTAACCCTGGCTCAAGGTTCTTTTTTAGTTCGCCTTTATTGGTAAAGGGAGTATAGCCGAAAGGACTTTGCGGCAAACCAGCAATAAAGGCTGCCTGTGGGAGTGATAATTCCTTTGCACTAATACCGAAAAGGCCCTTTGCAGCAGATTGGACCCCTGCAATATTTCTTCCAGAGGAATTTCTACCAAAGGTCGATACATTTAAATACGCTTCCAAAATTTCTTTTTTGTCAAAAAACTTTTCGAGACGTAGAGCAAGTAGAATTTCTTTCGCTTTACGTTCAAAAGAAATTTCATTTGTAAGGATTTGATTCTTAATAAGCTGTTGTGTTAACGTACTTCCACCAGACTGGACAGAGGAGTTTGTTACCTCTTGGAAAAGTGCGCGTAGAATTGCCTTAGGAACGACTCCGTCATGCTCATAAAAGTATTCGTCCTCAGTAGCAACGACCGCTTTTAAAAGGTAGTCGGACACTTCCTCTAATTTTACTTCTTCTCTCTCCAAATCCGTTCGAAGCTTTCCGAGGTATACATCATTTGCAAAATAAAGATTTGATGTTTCTTCATAGTTGTATATATCTTTCTTCATACTTTCGTAAGATCGGATAGGTTCGTTTTTTGTCAATGATGCGAAGTAGCCCGCTCCAACACCACCTGCAAACGCCCCACCAAGTAGAATAATAATAAGTAATATTAAGGTCAGGTTCCAAACTACTTGATAGGTAATGCTCGCACCTTTTACTGTTTTTTTATTTGTAAAAAGTTGAAGCAATGTCCTCAGTTTTTCTTTCCAATTACGTTCTTCATTCATTGGCAACATTCCCCCTAAAATCAAGTTATATTATAACATAAAAAGGCTATCAAAAAGGGGAATCCTGTCGTTTTATGAGAAATTACCTAAAATTGGATTGACAATAAAGGTTCCTTTATGTTAAAAATGCTAATAACACCTAAATATTTTGCCTTGACGGGAAATTAGTAGTTGTTCTATCTCTGTTAAAGAAAGCTGACGGTTGATGCGAGTCAGTACATGTAGAATATCGAATTACCTCCCTGAGCATTTACTGTGAACCTGTATTTAAAGTCAGTTATAGCAGTAAACGGTTAGTCCGTTATCTTTTTAAGTGGAGGAGCTTGCTGTTCCTCAAGTTGGGTGGTACCGCGATTATATAAGTCGTCCCTTCGAATCTTTGATTCGGAGGGGCTTTTTTTATTTTTTCACAATTAAGGAGGATCTTTCTATGGATTTAATACAGGACTTACAATGGCGAGGAATCGTCTACCAGCAAACAGACGAAGAAGGTATAAAAGAAGTTTTAGATAAAGAGAAAATTTCGTTGTACTGTGGTGTGGATCCAACAGCTGACAGCATGCATATTGGCCATTTGTTACCTTTTTTAACATTAAGACGTTTTCAACAAGCAGGACATCGACCTATCGTATTAGTTGGTGGAGCCACAGGTCTAATTGGTGATCCGAGTGGAAAAAGCGAAGAGCGAAAACTGCAAACACTTGAACAAGTTCAGGTGAATGTAGAGGGAATCAAGGGTCAGTTGAATCGACTGTTTAACTTTGAGGGTGAGAACGGGGCAGTTATGGTAAATAACTACGATTGGGCTGGATCCATGGATATCGTTACGTTTTTACGTGATTTTGGAAAGCATGTGGGAGTCAATTACATGTTGGCGAAGGATACCATTTCCTCACGTTTAGAAACGGGAATTTCTTTCACTGAATTTACGTACACCATTTTACAAGCAATGGATTTCTACTACCTGCATAAAAACCACGAGTGTAGAATGCAAATTGGTGGAAGCGACCAATGGGGGAATATCACAACTGGGCTTGAGTTAATCAGAAAGATGTCACCAGAAGGTTCAAAAGCTTTTGGTTTAACGATTCCTCTAGTGACAAAAGCTGACGGAACGAAATTCGGGAAAACGGAAGGTGGAGCCGTTTGGTTAGATCCAGAAAAAACGTCACCTTACGAGTTTTACCAGTTCTGGATTAACACGAGTGATGCAGACGTTGTGAAATACTTAAAGTTCTTTACATTCTTATCTAAAGAAGAAATTGAAGAACTTGAAAATGCCGTTCAAGAAGAACCACATCTTCGTAAGGCACAAAAAGCTTTAGGTGAAGAAATGACTCGTTTGATTCATGGTGAAGAGGCATTACAACAAGCCATTCGAATTTCCGCCGCTTTATTTAGTGGTGATATTCAAAGCTTAACAGGAAGCGAAATTAAACAAGGCTTCAAGGATGTACCTTCATTTACTTACGAGCAAGGCAGCAGCCTGAACATCGTTGAATTACTTGTAAATGCGGGAATTGTACAGTCGAAGCGTCAAGCACGTGAAGACGTAACAAATGGTGCGATTTCTGTAAATGGAGTCCGTGTGAATGAGCTCGAATACACATTAGACGAAAAAGACCGCATTGACGGAGAATTTACAGTTATTCGACGTGGCAAGAAGAAGTACTTTTTGATTAAATACTAATGAATGTTGGGACCGCTGATTAAGCGGTCTTTATTTAGGTTGTAATAAAATAGACAATCATGTAGGTGGGAGGCAATAAAAACAATTATATAATTAAAGAAACGAAAGGATGTGGACAATGATATACAAATCCCGAAGTGAATCAGCAGAGTTGTTGATACTTGGCTCCTTAAACAAACGAATGAGTTTAACGGAAAAAGACAAACAACATTATTTGGTCTTAAGAAAAGGATACGAGGGGGAGGTACTCTTTGATTCAATGACAGAAAAGCTTGAGTGTCAGTGTTTGATTTTGAACGATTTATTACTAAGAATTAATCACACCGTCTTTCAAATTGACGCACTGATGATTACTTCTGACACCGTTCATATTTTTGAGGTCAAGAATTTTGAAGGAGATTATTCTTATGAAGACGACAAATTGTAACTTACAAACAAAAAGGAAGTGACCAATCCTCTTCTTCCCCAATTAAGTAGAAGTGAAACTTTATTACGACAGTTATTTCTCCACCTCGGCTACCATTCTCCAATAAACGGAAAGGTCATTTTTATTAACCCAGAATTCTCTTTGTATCAAGCTCCTCTTGGAAAACCCCTTATTCTCCCAACTCAAGTTAAACGATTCCTAAATAGAGTAAACAACACTCCATCCAAATTAAACGGAAAGCACAAGGTATTAGCAGAAAAGTTAAAATCGCTTCATCTAACTGAATCTCCCTATCAGCAATTGCCGAGCTATAGTTATGATGAGGTTCGGAAGGGAATTATTTGTGAAAAATGTCATTCTTTTTCTGTTTCAGTAAGAGGGAGGAGTTGTATATGTCATGAATGTGGTTATGAAGAAAATCTATCGTTAGCGATATTACGAAGTGTGAAAGAGTATAAGCTACTATTTCCGAATAGGAAAGTCAGTACTAACGAAATATATTTATGGTGTAACGAAGTTATATCAAAGCAGAGGGTTAGAAGATACCTTGAAAAAAACTTCAAAATAGTTGGAATACACCAATGGGCTTATTACGAGTAGTGAATCGATTTGTAAAAATCAAGAAATAATGATTTTTTTGTTACGAAGATCAATAGGTTAGAGAAATACTATGATAATGAATTTTGATTCTTTGTATAAGGTATAAGATTACATCATTTGGGTGGTATTTCATCAACCAAATATACTTATTTCGGAGATGAACTTCATTTCTGTACCGTTTCTCCATCCCAATGATCTTCATTGCCGTGATGAACTTCATTTCTGTGGCATTTCTCCATCCCAATGATCTTCATTGCCGAGATGAACTTCATTTCTGTGGCATTTCTCCATCCCAATGATCTTCATTGCCGTGATGAACTTCATTCCTGTGGCATTTCTCCATCCCAATGATCTTCATTTCTGTGGCGTTTCTCCATACAAATGATCCTCATTGCCATGCTGTATATGGTAAAACCCTTTTAAACTAATAATAGGGAATTTTTTGAAACCTTTTCCTGCAACTTTCGTATTACTTATTAACTACATACGAAAGGAGATTTCAGTTTTATAAAAGAGGTGATATAAATGGAGCTATTTGGTTATCCAATCCAGACGATTTATTTAACAACACTGATTGTTTCGGGTGCGTTTACGGTGCTGTACATTTTCTTTGGGGATATTGCAGAAGCTGCACTTGATTTTTTGACAACACTTATTCTTGCGTTTCTCACCTTTTTATCAGCTTCAGGTTATTTATTAGAGTTAATAACTTCGTTAAATAGTTTGGTGATTCTTTTTATCTCCATTGTCATTGCTTTTATATTAGATATTCTCTTAAATATCTTTGTGCTTGTTCCATTGTCTTCTGCGGAGGAATCGCTAGTGTATACTTCAGATTCATTAAAAGGGAGAGTAGGAACGGTACTTATTCCCATTCCGCAAGACGGATTTGGTGAGGTTGTGATAAAAAGCAGCAGTGGGACGATTTCGAAACCAGCGGTGAGCTTTGAGAATGAAGTGATTGCTGAAGGACAAAAGGTGTTGGTGATTGATGTGAAGGATGGAGTTTTGCATGTTGCACATTACGAGAAAACAGAAAAGCTATTTTTTACTTAAGGAGAGATGTCTATGTTACCCATTTTTATCGTAGGGGGCATTGTTGCCTTTTTACTAATTGCACTTATTGCTGTATTCATTACAAAATATCGTACGGCTGGACCTGATGAAGCCCTAATCGTTACAGGAAGTTATTTAGGTAATAAAAATGTACACGTGGATGAGTCAGGAAATCGTATTAAAATTATACGAGGTGGCGGGGCATTTATTTTCCCAGTATTCCAACAAGCAGAACCATTGAGCTTGCTTTCTAGCAAACTTGAAGTAACGACACCTGAAGTGTATACCGAGCAGGGCGTTCCTGTTATGGCTGATGGGGTTGCGATTATTAAGATTGGGGGATCCATCGAGGAAATCGCGACAGCAGCAGAACAGTTTTTAGGAAAAGCGAAGGAAGACCGAGAAAACGAAGCGAAGGAAGTCTTAGAAGGACATTTACGTTCAATTCTCGGCTCAATGACCGTGGAGGAAATCTACAAGAACCGTGATAAGTTTTCCCAAGAAGTACAGAGAGTGGCTTCACAAGACTTAGCAAAAATGGGACTTGTCATCGTATCCTTTACAATCAAGGATGTTAGAGACAAAAATGGATACTTGGATTCATTAGGTAAGCCAAGAATTGCCCAGGTAAAAAGAGATGCAGACATTGCGACTGCTGAGGCAGAAAAAGAAACCCGAATTAAGCGGGCAGAAGCAGCAAAAGACGCACAGAAGGCAGAACTTGAAAGAGCCACAGAAATTGCTGAGGCTGAAAAAGTGAATCAAATGAAAATTGCTGAGTATCGTCGGGAACAGGATATTGCGAAAGCACGAGCTGACCAAGCGTATGATCTTGAAACGGCAAGAGCCAAGCAGGAAGTTACAGAGCATGAAATGCAAATCAAAATCATCGAGCGTCAAAAGCAAATTGAATTAGAAGAGAAAGAAATTCAGCGTAGAGAAAGACAATATGATTCTGAAGTGAAGAAAAAAGCGGATGCCGATCGTTATGCGGTTGAACAAGCGGCGGCTGCTGATAAGGCAAAACAGCTTGCCGAAGCGGATGCGAATAAATACCGCATCGAGGCGATGGCAAAAGCGGATGCTGAAAAGGTACGTTTAGATGGACTTGCTAAAGCAGAGTCAGAGCGAGCGCAAGGGGAAGCGGAAGCTGAGATTATTCGCTTGAAAGGTTTGGCTGAGGCAGAAGCGAAGCGCAAGATTGCAGAGGCATTTGATATGTACGGTCAAGCAGCTGTTATGGATATGATCGTAAGGATGCTTCCGGAATACGCGAAGGAAATTGCAAGCCCACTATCTAATATAGATAAAATCACCGTTGTTGATACAGGTGGTGGTGAAGGTGGCGGAGCGAATAAAGTGACAGGTTATGCAACCAACTTGATGTCTTCTTTACAGGAAACATTAAAAGCTTCATCAGGAATTGATGTGAAAAATCTGCTAGAGACTTTTGCTGGTAAAGGGAATGTAAGACAAAGTATTGATCAGTTAGCAGAGGATTTAAAAGAAAGTAAAGCAGAATAATAAAAAAAGATCCAGCGAACATTCGCTGGATCTCTTTTTATTAACGAGAGTAGAATTCAACGATAAGAGCTTCGTTGATTTCAGCAGGTAATTCAGAACGCTCAGGTAAGCGAGTGAATGTACCTTCTAATTTGTCAGCATCGAAAGTTAAGAAATCAGGTACGAAGTTGTTCACTTCAACTGCTTCTTTAACGATGTCAAGGTTACGTGACTTTTCACGTAAAGAAATTGTTTGACCAGGTAATACGCGGAATGATGGGATATCAACGCGCTTGCCATTTACTAAAATGTGACCATGGTTAACAAGCTGACGAGCTTGACGACGAGTACGAGCAAGACCTAAACGGTACACTACGTTATCTAAACGAGACTCTAAAAGAGCCATGAAGTTTTCACCGTGCTTACCAGAAATCTTACCAGCTTTGTCAAAAAGGTTACGGAATTGACGCTCAGTTACTCCATACATATGACGAAGCTTTTGCTTCTCTTGTAATTGTAAACCGTATTCAGATAACTTCTTGCGTTGGTTTGGACCATGTTGTCCAGGAGCGTAAGGACGCTTTTCTAATTCTTTACCAGTGCCGCTTAGAGAGATTCCAAGACGACGTGATAATTTCCAGCTTGGGCCAGTATAACGAGCCATGAATGACTCCTCCTCGTGTTTTTATTTTGTTGTAAAATAAAAACAGTAGTGTTCACAAGCAGTATGACCATTTTGTTTTCATGTACCTTCGCCCTAGCAGCTCAAGGGTTACCGATACCCCATCCTAGAAGGAAATTCTTCTATTGAGGAACAAAATGTATTCATAAAGGCGTTCACATATGCTGCGCTATTTTACACAAAGAATATTATATATTTTAAAGTGGTAGAAAGTCAAGGAAATTTTATTTTTTAGGAATATGTTATTATCTAAAGAATGATTGTTATTATGGTATAATCTAATTAAGAAAAAGAGTGGTTAAAGTGCGTGAAACTAGGAAAGAAAGAAGAGTACGATTTCTTTTGCTTTTTATGTGTATTAGTTTTACAATAGGAGCATTGTACTATAAATATAGTGAACAAAGAGAAAAAAATAACCCTCCACTTGTTACAGTCCTCCATCAAAGTCTAAGTAAAGAAGATAATCCTATCATCGTTTTAGCAAAAGAACAAGAAAACAACTATATATTAGCTGAATATGAGATTCAAATAGATGATAACTATCTATTTAAGACAAGAAAGGCAGTAACCTTAGATGGAAAGCCAACGATGATTTCTTTAGATCAAAAGCGTATAGGTGTATGGGTGAAAATTGACGGACGGTGGAACTATTTTACAAGTGATTTGAAACAAGCTACACGATCACCTGAGTATAGAGAACGTGAATCTGTAGAACAATCAAACTTGATCGAAAAAAAAGAAGGTGGACACACCATGGTTCAATGGGGAGACAAGCAGTTCGATGTGGGCGAGAGGAAGATTAAGCAGCTATTATCCTTATCAACGGACGGTTCCCTGTGGCTTGTTATTACTGATCAAGAGATAATAATTTCGACATTGAACAATTAATATATATTTCATGCGGGATGGGATCAAATGGTTTCAAACCAGCTAAGGTATTAGGTGATGACGTAATGAGATTTCTTACTGATAAATCAATTGAAACACTTAAAAGTCAGTTCTTTGATCTAATCGAAACGGAGTCGGGAGCTTTTCACTATCAAAATGTATTAAAGACCATGCTTAACACGATTCAAAACATGCTCGAGGTTGATGAAGTTACTTTGTTCATTTGTCATGCTTGGAAGAATCAATTTTCATTTGAAGTTTCTACAAACGAAAACATTATAGGGGTTACACCATCCAAGGATTCAAGTGACTGGTTAAGTTCATTGAAAACGATCGATTTTTCCCCAACAGATATGAACTTTAAGGATTACCAAGTCCTAATTCCGCTTGTGAAATCGGGCAGGAATTTAGGTGTTTTATGCTTAAAAGGGAATCAAGAGTTCATTATCCCTTCCAATCAAGAGTGGTTTGAACCATTTGCGACAGTGTGCTCGTCATTTGTACAGAAGGCTCAAGAATTATACAAAATTGTCATGGAAGAGAAACGTTATAAACAGCTATTTCGCGTGAATGAAAAATTTCATTCGACAATGGATATGGATGCTGTGTTAGGTGAGATTATCTATACGCTTCAAGAAGTATATCCGAGTTTTACGTACTATTTAATGCTATCTCATGACAATGATAATCATAGCGAACTGCCAATTAAGGATTTAGAATATGATAGTGAAAATTTAGCAGCTATGGAAGCCTATGTTACTGGTACGATCCAAATGGAGGATTCTTTGAACGAACGACGTTCTATTCTTTATGCACCTTTAAAAGGAAAACAAGGTGTATACGGAGTACTCCAAGTCATTGCTCCAGACACATTGACGTTTCCAAGTAACGAAGTGGAGTTTATAAAACTATTAGCGAATACCGCTGGTTCTGCGCTTGAAAATGCACAGCTCTATCAGCAATCAAAACGATTAATAGCTGACCTACAACTGATCAATGAGACTTCGCATCGTTTAAATTCTAATTTACGATTGACCGAAACAATGTCATACATGACGGAACAAATTGTTCAGTCGTTTGATGCGGAAGAGGTTTGCTTTGTATGGCTATCACCGGATTTGAGACCAATTAGCGTATTAGCAGGTTCGACACCATTTTTTGATACGGAAGCTTCCATGGCATACGTTCAATACGTAGTCGACAGATTGAAGAAAGAACATGATTCCATTTTTATTGGTGATGTAGAAATAAACCTCGATCATGATGTGAAACAATATCGTTCTATTATGGCGGTTCCAATGGTACAATCCGGAGTAATTAAAGGGATAGCTCTCGTTATGCATACCGAGCCGTATCATTTTTCATTCGAGATCTTTAAGTTGATGCAGTCATTAATTCATCATTCTACCTTAGCTTTTACAAATTCCATGCTTAGAGAAGAATTAGAAAAAATGGTTGTTACAGATCATTTAACGAAGCTGTACTCAAGGAACTATTTAGATGCGAAAGTTCATGAATCACTTGATGACGATCAGCAAGGAACCTTCCTTTTAATTGATATTGATAATTTTAAAGGTGTTAACGATAAATATGGTCACCAAGTGGGGGATGAAATCCTTATTCAAGTCGCGGATATTATAAAAAGTAATATAAGAGAAAGCGATATTGGTGCCCGTTGGGGTGGAGAGGAACTTGCTGTTTACCTACCACGTATCCCACTCGAGGTGGGAATAGGTATTGCAAACCGGTTAGTAGATAAAGTAAGGGAATTATCTAAGCCATCAATAACCATTTCATGTGGGGTTTCGTATTGGAATGTGGACAATCCAGATAACTTTACAAACCTGTTTAAGCGAGCGGACACAGCCCTTTATGTGGCAAAGGATACAGGCAAGGATCGAGTTGTGGTTCAAGAAAATGTCCCCTCTCAGTAAAAGGAGCTCAAATTTCGAGCTCTTTTTTACTTTCCAATTGGATAGTATCACATATGTTAGTAAAGAGGGAATCACGATAAAACTGTAAGCGTTTACAAATCAAGGAGGAGCATATGGGAGAGAAAAAGTCTTTTAAAATTGAAACAGAAGTGATTCATCATGGCTATGATGCTAGTTCATTTGAAGGTAGTTTAGTTCCGCCTGTTTTTCAGACATCAACGTATTGCTTTGAAACAGCAGAGCAAGGTGAAAAAAGGTTTTCTGGAGAAGATTCAGGATATATTTACTCCCGTTTAGGTAATCCAACCGTTTCAATACTAGAAGAGAGAATGGCAGCGATTGAGAAAGGGGAAGCCGCTCTAGCATTTGGTTCAGGAATGGCTGCCGTGTCGGCTGTATTAGTTTCTCTTACGA
Organism: Bacillus coreaensis; assembly: GCF_050586445.1. Classification (NCBI taxonomy): domain Bacteria; kingdom Bacillati; phylum Bacillota; class Bacilli; order Caryophanales; family Bacillaceae; genus Bacillus; species Bacillus coreaensis. The sequence continues at coordinate 62,857 of NZ_JBOCCY010000011.1, read as the reverse complement.
AAGCAGGTGACCATGTTCTCTGTTCTCAAGGTGTATACGGTTGTACTTTTGGTTTGCTTAAGATGCTAAATCATAAATATCAAATCACATCTACCTTTTCAGAAATGGAAACAAAGGAACAAATTTTACAAGCTATCAAGCCCGAAACCACGTGCATTTATGTGGAAACCCCAATCAATCCAACCATGAAGCTTGTTGACCTAGAGATGATTGCTACAGTTGGAAAAGAAAAGGGGATTCCGGTTGTTGTCGATAATACGTTTTGTTCTCCTTACTTGCAGACACCTCTTGAGCTTGGTTGTGACGTAGTCGTTCATAGTGCAACTAAATATATTTGTGGGCATGGGGATGTGATTGCTGGCATTGTTGTTGGAAAGCGTGATTTTCTTCAAGAGGTGGCAATGACCACACAAAAAGATATTGGAGGAATTATTTCTCCGTTTGATGCATGGTTGCTATTGAGAGGGTTAAAAACCTTGCCGATAAGAATGGATCGGCATTGTGAGAATGCTAGGAAGATCCAATCGTTTTTAAGTGAGCATGTGGCCGTTAATCAAGTATTCTACCCAGGGGATAGTAAGCATCCAGACTATATAATTATGCAAAAGCAAATGCGTCAGGCAGGCGGATTACTATCTTTTACATTGCATGGAGGGGTGGAAGAAGCACAGAAGTTCATGAACCGGTTACAGTTAATAAAGATTGCTGTTAGTCTTGGTGATGCCGAAACCTTAATACAGCACCCAGCAACGATGACCCACTCAGTTGTTCCGAAAGAAGAGAGAGAAAAGATGGGGATACAAGATAATTTGATACGGTTATCGGTCGGGTTAGAAGCATGGGAAGATATTCAGGAAGATTTGAATCAAGCTTTGAACGCTTTAATATAAATAAGAGGCAGACCATCTGCCTCTTTTATAAATGATTGATTAATTCTTCAACAAATTGCTCAAGCATTTTTTGATCTAGAGTGTCAAAACGTTTCTTGTTAGGTGAATCTATATCTAGAACTCCCAGAAGTTGTCCTTCTTTTATCATAGGAACAACAATTTCTGATTGAGAAGCTGCATCACATGCAATATGACCAGGGAATTGATGGACATCCTCAACTAAAATCGTCTTTCTTTCTTTCGCACTAGTTCCGCAAACACCCCTGCCAAGAGGAATTCTTACACATGCAGGCAGGCCTTGGAATGGTCCGAGCACTAATTCTTTGTCCCCGTCCATTAAGTAAAAACCAACCCAGTTAACGTCAGACAAAAATTGATTTAAAAGAGATGACGCATTGCTTAAATTGGCAATCGAGTTTGTTTCACCTTCGAGAAGCGCCTTCAGTTGTTTTATTAATAGACGATAGTTTTCCTCTCTCGTCCCTTCGTAATTCTTTACTTCAAACATTTCCTTCCCTCCAAACACATAGGTAATTATCATATTTTAGCGAAAATATGAAGACTTTGTCGAGTTTTTTATACAGGAGAACAAATGTCGAATAAAGAATGTTATACATAAGGCTATTTTCTGTGATTAAGAGATGGAGGTGGTTCCAAATGAAGAAAAATTCAAAGGATTCCATTGTCGAGGCAGCGATTTATCTTTTTAACACGAAGGGGTTTTCAGGAACAACGATTCGAGATATTGCCCAAAAGGCAAACAGCAACGTCTCTAACATCTCCTACTATTTCCAGAATAAACATGGTCTACTTGAGTATTGCTTTTTAAAGTATTTTGAAGCGTATATTGCAGAACTTGAATCAGCGTTTTTATGTATTGACCAAGGAGCAAAGGCAACACTTCAGAAAATGGCTGAAAGCATTATTAATTACCACACGGAGAACATGCAGCTGACAAGATTAATTTTAAGAGAAATGTCCATTGATTCACAAACCGTTCGAGAAATAATGAGTACGTACTTTGCAAAGGAAAAGTATTATTTTAAAGCGGTTATTGAGGAAGGAATCATAACCGGAGAGTTCAGACAAGTGTCTGTCACTTTTACTATTGTCCAACTCAAATCGCTTTTATCCATGCCTTTTCTAAATACCCATTATCTCTCAGAGGTTCTTCATGTTTTTCCTCATGAACCGTATTTTACACAGAAATATATTGGTGAAATCAATAACTGGATTGAAGGTGTATTAACACCCCACCATCCAAAGGAATTAGTGTTTTAATTTCTTAGTAATTGCTCGTACCCTTGAAGGAGTTCCTTCGCCTGATGAGCATCCGATCCATATATCATCGGAATGTTTAATTGAATGGCTTGGTTAGCTATCGCTGTTGGTGGATAAGGTTCCCGACATAACGGCTTTGCTGTACCTGCGCCGTTATAATCGAGCTCGTAGTTTTTTTGTTTTATTTCTATTAAAATACTTTGTATTTCCTTGTTAAAGTTAACTGAACAAGGATATTTTTTTTGGAATTTATTCACTAAAGTTATATGTCCGATACGTTTGGGCTTATACCTTCCTAAATTAGATTTTATGGATAGTAAAAGCGTTCGGTAGTAGGCTTCATATACTTTTTCTATCCCACCATAACGGTTAATCAGATCACCAAATACGTCAGGACTATAATCTAAACAATCATATTCTCCTTCATGCTTTAAAAAATGGACTGACAAAATACTATCTGTCAGTAATGGACCGTATTTGTTTAGAAATTCTGTTGTTTCTTTTTCAAATCCCTCAATGAAATCTACTTCTAAACCTGTATGTATGGTAATCTTTCCTTTATATTTTTCTCTTAGAACAGCTAGCTCTTCTAAATATGCCGGTAAATCCTCCATTTTCATAGCGCTGTCTTTAAGTGGAGTTGGATCGGTAAATCCAGCAGGAAGGGGAGCGTGTTCCGTAAATGAGATAGTGGTAAATCCAAGTTCCATAGCGTGCTCTATATAGGTATGAAAAGCATCTTTTGAACCATGGGGACAAAACTTTGAATGGACATGACCATCACGCATGTTGAGTAAGCCTCCTTGTTTATAATTTTGCAGTATTTGTCGAAAAAAGAGATGTGATGTAGCTGAAGTGATTGTAAATAAATTTTAGTACAAAAAATTTGAAATTAATAGTCAAAAAATGTCGTTTACATGGTATCATAAGAGCATTGAAAATACATTTATATGAACCTTTATTATAGATAACATAAATGTAGCTCGGATGAGAACAGGGGGCTTAACATGGAGTACATAATCGGGGGCTTAGTTCTTTTACTAGCTCTGTACGTGATTGGATATACGATGAAAAAAAAGCTTTATAAAGAAATTGACCGTCTGGAGAACTGGAAAATAGATATAACGAATCGCCCAGTCCTTGATGAAATGTCGAAGGTAAAACAGCTTAATATGACGGGTGAAACAGAAGAACTATTTGAGAACTGGAGAAATGATTGGGATGACATCGTAACCAGTCAGCTTCCAGAGGTAGAAGAGTATCTATTTGATGCGGAGGAATACATTGACCGCTACCGCTTTAATAAAGCCAAACAGGTTCAGCGTGCCATTGATTCTCATTTAAAAGAAACGGAAGAAAAAATTCAAAAGTTACTTGACGAAATCAATGAATTGGTTGGAAGTGAAGAGAAAAATAGAATAGAAATTGAAGAGTTAAAAGAGGTGTATCGTGAGCGCCGTAAAACTCTACTTGCACACCGTCATAATTTTGGACGTGCTGAAGCAAAGTTAGAAATCCTTCTAGATGAAATAGTAGCATGCTTTACTAATTTTGAGGAAAGAACAGAAAACGGCGATTATCTGCAAGCTCGTGAGGTTGTGCTTTTAATTCAGTCAAAAACAGATGAATTGAGCAAGAAGATGGATGCTATTCCAAATTTACTCATTGAATGCCAATCAAGTATTCCTTCAGAAATCGAGAATCTTAGAGACGGATTCCGTGAGATGCAGAATCAAGGCTATCCGCTAGAACATCTTCATTTTGAAGAGGAGTTAGAAAAACTTCACTCAGAAGTAAATGAATGTTTGGAGTTGATTGAACAAACGGAGATTGATGAGCTTCAAAAGAAAATAGATGAAGTAAAGGAAAAAATTGAAGTAATTTATGATCAATTGGAACAAGAGGTTAATGCCAAACGGTTTGTTATAGAAAACGAAGAGCCAACGAGAAGCATGTTATTTGCAGTAAAAGAAGAAAATAATGTACTAAAGGTTGAAGTGCAGGAAGTCCTGCAGAGTTATCACCTTGAAGAGAGCGAAGTCGAAGGGCAAGTGCAGTTTGAAAAGAAATTAGCTCAGTTAATGAAACGTTTTGAAGTATTAGAACACAAAATTGTAGCTGATGAAACGGCTCTTACGATACTAAAGGATGAGCTAGCTGAGTTAAAGCTCGAGCTTGAAAAATTAACTGTTGAGCAAAAAGAATACGCTGATCGACTACAAACACTTAGAAAAGATGAAATTGCCGCACGGGAGACAGTAGTTGAACTTTCCAAAAAAATTGCTGATTGCATTCGCCTTGTAAATAAAAGTAATATTCCAGGTCTTCCAGAAGAATATCGTTATTTATTAGAGGATGCAAGAGAGAGCATTTTTAATGTGAAATCAAAGTTAGAAGAAAAGCCATTAAATATCCCTACCGTTCAAAAATATTTAGAGGTGGCTGTAATGACGGTAGATAAAGTATTTGACCATACGTCTCAGCTCATTGAAACGGTTCTTTTATCTGAAAAGGTAATACAGTATGGCAATAGATACCGGAGCAGTTATCCGGCAGTACAAAAAGCTTTGGTAGATGCGGAAATTGCTTTTAGAAGCTATGACTATCAAGCAGCACTGGAAGTTGCAGCAACCTCTATTGAGGAAGTAGAGCCTGGTGCATTAAAGCGGATTGAAGCGTTATTACAAGAAACGGTAGAGGTTTAAATGGAAAAGACCGCTTTTGTTGAAGCGGTCTTTTCCTATTCGTTTTCCTGATTGTCATTTATATGATAACATTGTTAGTTGAGTTTACCCGTGATTGGTAAGAAAAAGGGGTTTTCAGACATGATTTATTTTGATAACAGTGCAACCACGAAACCATTTCCAGAAGTTGTGGATTCATTTGTAAAAGTTTCAAGTGATTTTTTTGGCAATCCGTCGTCTATTCATCAATTAGGTGTAGAAGCGGAGAGCTTGTTAACTCAAGCTAGAAAACAAATAGGTGAGCTATTACAGGTAAATCCGAGCGAGGTTTACTTTACATCAGGAGGTACGGAAAGCAATAACTTAGCAATTAAAGGTACAGCACTTATGTATCGAAACAGAGGGAATCATATTATTACATCAGCGGTTGAGCACGCTTCCGTAAGAGAAGCGTATCAGCAGCTGAAGGAATTAGGGTTTCGAATAACGGTCATTCCAGTTGATGCGGAAGGTAGAGTTTCTGTTACTGAAATAGAAGAGGCCATCTGTCACGATACGATATTAGTGTCGATTATGCATGTCAATAATGAGGTTGGTACCATTCAGCCTATTGAAGAAATCGGCGACATGCTAAAAGGATATTCAAAGATATTATTTCATGTGGATTTTGTACAAGGGGTTGGAAAAGTAGCTCTCGATATTCAAAAACACCATATTGATCTCTGCTCGATATCAGCACATAAATTTAATGGGTTAAAGGGAACAGGAGTGTTAGTCGTTCGTGAGGGGGTCCATATTTCTCCACTTTTTTCAGGAGGAAATCAAGAATGGAAGCTTCGAAGTGGGACGGAGAATGTTGCCGGTGCTGTTTCAATGGCAAAAGCATTGCGATTAACTTTACAAAGTTATGAAACGAAGTTGGCCCAAATATCCGAAATTCAAAGTTATCTACTTAAAGAACTAAAAATGCTTGAAGATATTGTCATTCATACTCCAAGCAAAGGGCGAGCTCCTCATATCATAAATTTCTCTGTAAAAGGTTTTAGAGGAGAAGTATTTGTACATGCGTTAGAAGAGAAAGGGTTAATCGTCTCGACGACAAGTGCGTGTTCTTCAAAAAAGAAGGCCATAAGCCATACGCTATTGGCTATGAATGTCTCAAAGGACGTCGCAGAAAGTGCGATTCGCATGAGCTTATCGTATGAAAACACACTTGAAGAGGCAAATAAGGTGATTTCAATCATACAAACAACAGTTACTGAACTAAGAGAGGTTATGCACTAATGAATTATGATCGAATTTTAATAAGGTACGGAGAGATATCAACTAAGGGAAGAAATCGTACGAAGTTTGTTGAAAAGTTGAAAAGAAGTGCTAAGCGTGCACTAACAGACTTTCCAAACATCATTATTGAGACCACTAGGGACCGTATGTATATTTTGTTAAATGGGGAAAATGGTGAGGGAATTATCGAGAAGTTAAAAATCCTTCCTGGCATTCAGTCCTTTAGTCCGGTTATTAAGACTAGCTTGGAGCTCGAGGAAATTAAGGATGCGGCTTTACAATTATTCTTAAACAAATATAGTGTAGGAGATACTTTTAAAATTTCAACGAGACGGGCAAATAAGGAATATCCTCTTGATACGGGGCAACTAAATTATGCTCTTGGTTCTCACATTTTACAAAATGTCCCTGACTTAAAGGTAGATGTGAAAAATCCAACCATTAATGTTCAGGTTGAGGTACGTACAGAAGCTGTTTATCTCTCAATCGAGACGATTATGGGGGCAGGTGGTATGCCTATCGGATCTAGCGGAAAGGCCATGTTGATGCTATCTGGTGGAATTGATAGCCCAGTTGCTGGCTATATGGCCATGAAAAGAGGGGTTGAAATAGAGGCTGTTCATTTCTTTAGTCCCCCTTTTACTAGTGAGCGTTCCAAACAAAAGGTAGTTGAATTAGCAGAAAAGTTGTCATTACTAAATGGCGGTTACTTTACTCTCCATATCGTTCCTTTTACGGCTATTCAACAGCTTATACAAAAGCAAATACCTGAGAACTATACCATGACGGCAACTAGACGGATGATGCTTCGAATAACTGAAGAAATTCGCCGCAAATTTGAAGGATTAGCCATCGTAACGGGAGAAAGCTTAGGCCAAGTGGCTAGTCAAACCTTAGAAAGCATGCTTGCGATTAATGATGTTACATCCACACCGATATTAAGACCTTTAATCACTATGGATAAGTCTGAAATAATTAATATCGCAAAAACGATTGATACCCATCATATTTCGATACAGCCTTATGAGGACTGTTGTACTGTTTTTGTCCCTGCAGCCCCGAAAACAAAACCAAAGCTTGAAAAGGTTCAATATTACGAAGGCTTTGTTGACTTTGAGCAGCTAATTCAAGAAGCAGTTGATAAAGTTGAAACCATTCAAATAAAACCAGATCACAATAAAAAGGATCAAATATTTGGAGAATTATTCTAACGTAATTGTGAACAATTTCCAAGTGATTATTTGAATGAAGGCCATGTGTTTGACACATTCTATACTCACAAGGAGGTGATTCACATGGCAAGCAACAACAATTCAAATCAATTACTTGTAGCAGGTGCTCAACAAGCTATCGACCAAATGAAGTACGAAATCGCTACTGAGTTTGGTGTTAACTTAGGTGCTGAAACAACTTCTCGTGCTAACGGATCTGTTGGTGGAGAAATTACAAAACGCCTAGTTTCTTTTGCTCAACAGTCTATGAGCGGAAGACAATAATCACTCCAACTAAATAGAGAAATGGCTACAGAGGCATTCCCTTAAACGGGGTGCCTCTTTTATTTGTTATAAAACAATTTTAAATTTTAAAATAATTTTGTATAATAACATGTGTGACATCAGGGACAGTACATAGAAAATATTTTAGGGGGAGAGGCAGTGAAACGAGAAGATTTACTAGCACCTGAAAAATATAATGTAGTAAGTGAAATGGAACGATTTTCTGACGATCACGAAAGAGTTGCCCTTATTTGGGAAGATGAGCAGGGACGTAAACAGCAAATCACCTATCAACAATTATTAGTGAATGCTAATAAAATTGGAAACGTTTTCTTAAATGAGGGATTAAAACAAGGTGATGTTATTCTAATTGTCGTGCCTCGATTGATTGAAGCCTACGAGGTATATATTGCAGCGCTAAAAGCTGGACTCGTTGTTATTCCAAGCTCGGAAATGCTGCGTACAAAGGACCTTCAATACCGTATTCAACACGGAGACGTAAAGGCAGTTATAAGTTATTATCCTTATATTGAACAATTTAGTGAGATAGATGTGTGTAACGGTATCCCTCGGTTTGTCATTGGTGGAAAAGCAGAAGGGTGGAAGACGTTAGAAGAAGAAATGAAGACAGCTTCTACAGAACTAGAAGTAGCATCTACAAGATGTGATGATATGGCTTTCTTATCTTATACTTCAGGAACGACAGGGAATCCAAAAGGGGTTGTTCATACGCATGGGTGGGCTTATGCTCATCTGAGAACAGCTGCTCCACACTGGTTATGTATAGAAGAAGGAGATCGTGTATGGGCAACGGCAGGGCCTGGGTGGCAAAAATGGATTTGGAGTCCTTTTTTATCAGTGTTAGGCTCAGGAGCTACTGGTTTTGTATACAATGGAAAGTTTGATCCAAGCAAATACTTGAGCTTATTGCAAGATTACAATATAAACGTACTTTGCTGTACTCCAACTGAGTATCGATTGATGGCAAAGGTAGAAAATATACATGAATATCAACTGCATAGCCTTCACAGTGCTGTATCAGCTGGGGAGCCATTAAACAGAAATGTCATTGATACATTCAAAAAGTACTTCCAGGTCGATGTTCGTGATGGTTATGGGCAAACAGAGAACACATTACTTGTAGGTATTACAAAGGGAATGGAACTAAAAGCAGGCTCAATGGGGAAACCAACTCCAGGTAACCATGTAGAAATTATTAATGAGTACGGTGAAGCGTGTGAGGTCGGAGAGGTAGGAGATATCGCTGTTCACGTCGATACACCAGCACTATTTAAAAATTACTACAAGGATCCAGAAAGAACAGCTATGCAGTTTCGCGGTGATTACTATGTGACGGGTGATAAAGCAAAAAAAGATGAGGACGGTTACTTTTGGTTTGAAGGCCGTGGTGATGATATTATTATTAGCTCTGGTTATACCATCGGACCTTTTGAAGTAGAAGACGCATTGGTTAAGCATCCATTCGTTAAAGAATGCGCGGTGGTTGCAAGCCCTGATGAGGTGCGTGGGAATGTGGTGAAAGCATTTATTGTCTTAAAAGAGGGCATTGATGAAAATGATCCACAATTAATCAGCACCCTTCAAAATCACGTCAAGGAGTTAACAGCCCCTTATAAATATCCAAGAAAAATTGATTTTATCAAAGAACTACCGAAAACAACCTCTGGGAAAATTCGCCGTGTTGAGTTAAGGATAAGAGAGCAAGAGCTTGCTGGCCAAAATTAATGAGTTGTACTTGGGAGAAGAATACCATTTCTTCTCTTTTTATTTTGAAAAAATGTATAGCGTGAAAGGAAATTTCCCCTTATAATAAGTTATTGTTTCGAGTCTAGAAAGAATAGAGGGTCCACATGGAGAAAAAAGAGATAAAACAAGGTGTGTTATATGCAGGCCTTTCGTATTTAATTTGGGGAATATTACCGGTTTATTGGAAACTGCTCGAACATGTAAATGCTGAGGATATTCTAGCCAACCGTATCTTCTGGTCATTTGTGTTTATGATGGTAGTTTTATTTTTTTCAAAAAAGATCGGAGATTTGCTTTCGGTCTTAAAAGGGTTTAGGCAAAACCGTAAAGAAATGTATGCACTAATTATCGCATCTTTATTAATTAGTACCAACTGGTTTATTTATATATGGGCAGTGAATCATCATCATATGATTGAAGCGAGCCTGGGGTATTATATTAATCCGTTAGTCAGTGTTCTATTAGGAGTTATTTTCTTAAAAGAGAAGCTTTCTCCTGCTCAGTATGTATCCTTTATCATCGCTGGAATTGGGGTACTGATTTTAGGAATTTCGTACGGCAAGTTTCCGTGGATATCGATTGTATTAGCATTCTCCTTCGGGGTTTATGGACTAGCGAAAAAAATGATTAAAGTAGACTCTGCTGTTGGTCTAACATTAGAGACAATGGTTGTTACCCCGTTTGCCTTAGCTTATATGGTTTTCTTATTTTTCAATGGGGAGCATGCGTTATTTGCAGGTTCTGTAACAACTAATCTATTATTGGTCGGAGCTGGAGCAGCGACTGCCTTGCCGCTTCTGTATTTTGCAAAAGGAGCTCAAAAGATTCCGTTATCCATGCTAGGATTACTGCAATATATCGCACCAACGATTACGCTTATATTAGGTGTACTTGTATATGGAGAGCAGTTTACAAAACACCACCTACAAGCATTTATCTTTATCTGGTCCGCATTGACAATATACACCATATCCAGGACCAAATTATTTACCAACTCTGCAGGATCATTTCGGAAAAGATCTGGAGCCTAATGGGAAAAGGAGAAGCTGACTGCTTGGCAGTCAGCTTTTTAACTGTGGTTTGTGCCATAAAAGGATGAGTTAATGGAGTTCTAATTGCCCGGTTGGTCGGCGGAATAAGTGAAGCGGTCAAATAGAGGAGTTCTAATTGCCCGGTTGAGCGGTGGAACAAGTGAAGCGGTCAAATAGAGGAGTTCTAATTGCCCGGTTGGGCGGCGGAACAAGTGAAGCGGTCAAATAGAGCAGTTCTATCTGCCTCGTTGGGTGGAAAAAAGGTAAAGTAGTTAGATAGAAAGAAGATGGCTAGGTTCAACGAAAAAATCAGATCTAAATAAAGTAAGTGTATCGCTGCGAGCTTTGACTAATATATTGTTTCTTTAGTATGCGTCGTACAGATTTTTCCGATACAACCCCTCCGCACCAGTCAAATACACCATTAGTAGTTAGCAGTTTATCGGGAAACAGTTTTTGAAATTCGACAAGGCTTCTTAGTATAGCTTCTTCAACTAGCTGCCTATTACCGCAAGATTTACAGTATATATAGGATTGACTACATGGAAATAGAAACATTCCACAATATGAACAAGGAATTCCTTTTATTAACTCTTGATAACTATAATTAGGCAATCGTTCAAATGGGTTTTTATCCAAATGGCATGAGACAATTCTCTCTGCAAGAGCTTCATCGTGAGCAGTAATACTATAAACATCGCGATTGGTATTTTGTATAAATCGATTTATTTGACTTGGTAGTAACATAGAAGAATGAATGGGTGCATAAAAGAGAGTGAACTCGGGGTTTACAAATACTAGATAAGCTTCAACGGGGATGTTTATGCCTAGGTCTTTTAATAATCTTCTAAAGGCGGTTTCGGTTCGCTGGAGTTGTATGAGGGGGTTTTGGATTTCCGTTTTCTTAATCGTATACCAACGATTATTTTCTAAAAAATATTCTCCGTCAAAATTTTTCACTTCAAAAATGATAAACTTCTTTTTCAAGAGCAATGAGTCAATTTGAAATGTATGTCCACCACTATTTGTAAATAATAAATCATTCATCATTAAATAATTGGGGGATGATAGCCCATTAGTCATTAGGTAATCCCACTGCAATTCTCCGGCATACCCTTTTTCCAATTTTTCAAGCCGAGCAACCTCTAGTAATTTCATTCGTTTATCCAAGTACCTTAAAATCAAGAGTTCTTTCGGTACCGTTCTTTGTTTTATGATCAATTGATAACCTCCTAAATAGGGGCTTGTCCAAAGCCCCCGAAATCAAATTATAAGAATGTTCTCTTCACTTTTTCCCAGAACGAGTTGTCCTTCAGCTTTACCGTTTTAATTTTCTTTTCACTTAGTTGGATATCCACTCTCTCGACATGTTGTAAGCTGAGGGCTTCATTGTCCATGCCCATTGTTGGGTGATCGTTTCCATCTTGTACAACTCTTAAGGAAAGCTTTCTTTCTCCGCTTAAGATAAATGGGGATCCTAGCGTACGATAATAATTCGTATTTAAGGACGCAAGCTCACTTACTTGCATTGACGGTAGGAATGGATCTACAACTGCTCCGTTGACTGATTTACTATATGCTGTACTGCCTGTTGGTGTAGAAACGATTATCCCGTCTCCACGGAAGGTTTCGAAATGAAGATCATCAATAAATACTTCTAGAACGAATGTCTTAATAATAGATGAGCGAATACTAAACTCGTTCAAACATTGGAACGACATTTGTCCATCCACCAAAACATCAATAGTTGGGTAGCGTCTCACTTCTATTTGTTCATTTGTCATAGCCTCAATCATTTTATCAGTTTCATTGATATGAAAGTCACAGTAAACCTTTAAACTTTCACTTGTGGAAATCCCTGCATATAGGCAGTCCTCACGAAAGCCAGTCTTTCTAACAGCTTGTAGGAACGTTCCATCTCCACCGACACTAACGATAATATTTGCGTCTTTGTGGTCTTTGACTACCGTAAACCCTTGTTGGGCTGCAAGCTCATAAAGTGGTGAAACCGTTTCTAACATATCCGAATCTTTTTTGTGATATAAAAAAATATTTCGACGGTTTGGCATTGTAAATTCCTCCAGACAGATTTTAAATTTACCATTATATCTTTATTTTGTTAAAATGTAGGCTATGGAATTTAGTTTACCTGTTTTTGAAACATTTTAAAAGGAGAACCGTAATAGTAGAGGAAGTGGAAAAAGGAGGATTCTAGATGAATGGAAAGCGTTGGACAGCACTCGGTATTGCTGTAGTATTATTAGTTTTTTCTTGGGTGACAAATGCACTCTCTTCGATGGCTTTTAGCAATATCGAGAGCTCATGGACAGAGGTGTTTTCGGCCACAGAGGAGCCTTTTATCGAAGAAGTAATTGAGGAAGGAAATGCAGCAAAGAAAATTGCTGTGCTAGAAGTAAATGGAGCGATTCAAGATACGGGGGATGTAACATCATTTTTCCAGTCACCTGGATATAATCATTCAGCTTTTATGGAGAACTTGGATCATGTGAAAGAAGATAAAGATGTGAAAGGAATTATTTTAAAGGTCAATTCACCTGGTGGCGGTGTGGTTGAAAGTGCAGAGATTCATGACAAACTCGTAGAAATCTCTGAAGAGACAAAAAAACCAATCTATGTATCAATGGGTTCTATGGCAGCTTCAGGAGGGTATTATATTTCTGCCCCTGCTGATAAAATTTACGCAAGTCCTGAAACGTTAACGGGCTCGTTAGGAGTAATTATGCAGGGAGTAAATTATGCTGGATTAGCAGAAAAATATGGCGTGGAGTTTGTAACAATTAAAAGTGGAGAGTTTAAGGATATAATGAGTCCTTCGAGAGAGATGACAGAAGAGGAAAAAAATATCCTTCAAACGATGATTAACAACTCTTACGAAGGATTTGTGAATGTGATTGCATCTGGTAGAGGATTGACTGAAGAAGAAGTAAGAACGATTGCAGACGGTCGAATCTATGATGGAAGACAGGCAAAAGAAATTGGTTTAATTGATGATTTTGGATATTTTGAAGATGTAACAGAAGCTATGAAGAAAAATGAAAAATTAGCTGGAGCGCAGGTAGTGAGCTATAGTGAGAACTTTGGCTTTGGTTCATTATTCAGTATGGCAGCTAATAAAATGGTTGGGAAAGATATAGAGATGACTGGTCTAATGAAGCTATTGTCACAGCCAAATTCTCCAAGACTGATGTATATGTATGCGGAATAAGGAGGGGGATTATATGGACAACAATCAATTAGACAAGGAATCAATGGAAGTGGAGGAACATCCAGTTCCCTCTCAAACAGGGTATACCGTTTTCTCGAATGCACGGTTCGCAGGCTTTTGGATGAGATTTTGGGCGTACTTACTGGATTTACTTGTGATTGGAAGTATCGATCGAATCCTCATTAATCCGATCTTTCGTGCCATTGGGCTAGACTTGCATAGTGGTGACTTTTTTGCTCCAATTACAATCGCCACTGCACTCACGTTTTATGGATATTTTGTATTAATGACAAAATTCTATGGTCAAACATTAGGAAAAATGATTTTTGGTTTACGGGTGATTTCTTTACACGGTGAAAAGCTAACTTGGAGCACGGTACTTTTTCGAGAGTGGGTTGGTCGTTTTATTTCCGCGTTTATCTTTATTTTATATGTGCTCGTAGCTTTTCTTCCTAAAAAGCAAGGAATACATGATTTATTTGCAGATACCTCAGTTGTTCATGAGAAATAATAGTAAACCTGTCAACAAATATGTTGGCAGGTTTATTTTTTTGTATATTGTCGATAATGATATGCGGAAGGGTGTGAGAGTAATGAAGTGGCTACTTTTAATCCTAATCATACTATTGCTTTTATTTTTGCTTATCATTTTTTTAAAACTAAAGGTGTATATCCACTTCTATCATGGACAAGACGATGACCATTTGAGAATTAAATTCAAATCTTTATTTGGTCTTATTCAATACAAACTTGAAATTCCAGTCATTCAAATAGATGATGATTCACCAACTGTTGTTGTAAAAACAAAAAAAGAACCTGGTGCAAAAGAACAAGTGAAGGATGAACAAACAAGTAAATTTTCACCAAAAGAGATTATAGATAGCTTTAAAGATATCGAGGTTTTAATACAGCATGTGGTAGGGTTGCATACAATCATCCGCAAGTTTCTAAAAAAAGTAACGATTAAAGATATAAAATGGGACTCCGTCATTGGTGTTGGAAATGCTGCATATACGGGGATGATTACTGGGGCATGCTGGGCAGCAAAAGGGAGCCTTATTGGCGTTTTGAGTACGTATATGCGAATGAGGAATCTTCCGCAAATCACCGTTACCCCTCACTTTCAAATGGCGATATCTCAAACCTCCTTTACATGTATGATTCAATTTCGTATCGGGCATGCTATGTTAGCAGGAATTAAACTGATTAAATTTTGGAAGGGTGGACGGCCTACTTTTAAAACAAAGCCGTTATCTACTTTATCTAATGAAAAATCTAAACCCATATAAGGAGGAGTTTAAATGTCTGAGCATCCAATACAAGGGTTAATGACAACAGCAATGGAAAATCTAAAGGAAATGATTGATGTAAATACAATCATTGGTGATCCAGTTGAAACCCCTGATGGCAGTGTAATCTTAACTGTTTCAAAGGTTGGCTTTGGATTTGCAGCAGGTGGTAGTGAGTTTACACTTGATAATGGAAAGGAAGAAGCTTCAAAGCATCCATTTGGTGGAGGTAGCGGTGGAGGCGTTTCTATTACTCCGATTGCATTCTTAATTGTAAATTCCAAAGAGGTAAAAATGGTTCACCTTGATGAGAGTACACATTTATATGAAAAGATTTTGGATCTGGCTCCTCAAGCAGTGGACAAAATTCAACAAATGATGTCAAAAAATAAGGATCAAAGTCAAAACAGTGGCGATAACCAACAGCCAAATCCAGATGAATATAACGGTCCTAAGCATGATTTGCAAATATAAGATTAGTGGGTTAACTTTCCTGATAGGGAGTTAACTCTTTTTCTTTGAAAAATGAGCGTAATTATTTGCAAAATTAAGTTGGACGGGCTATGATTTTTGTGTACATATACTGGAAAGGGAGGAATTTTTTTATGGCATCAATTACATTTAAGGGGAATCCTGTTACATTATTAGGTCAAGAAGTTAAAGTGGGCGACACAGCACCTGATTTTTCTGTTCTAGCAAATGATTTATCACCAGTTACATTAGCTGATAGCAAAGGTAAAGTTCGTCTAATCAGTGTCGTACCATCTATTGATACAGGAGTATGTGATGCTCAAACTCGTCGTTTTAACGAAGAAGCAGCGAAGTTAGATAATGTACAAATTCTAACGGTTAGCGTTGACTTACCATTCGCACAGAAGCGTTGGTGTGCATCTGCAGGTATCGATAAAGTACAAACCGTTTCTGACCATAGAGATCTTTCTTTTGGAGAAGCATTTGGCGTGGCAATCCAAGAATTACGCCTCCTTGCTCGTGCTGTTTTTGTTATTGACTCTAATGACAAAGTAACATACGTCGAGTATGTAAGTGAAGCAACTGATCATCCAAACTATGAAGCAGCGGTAGAAGCAGCGAAAGCAGCACAATAATCAAGATCAGAAAGCCTCGATCACCTTCGAGGCTTTTTTACATCTCTTTAAAATTGCCTTCTTTCCCTATGCTAGATACAATAGAAGATATGAATTTTTCAGGAGGAAGAAATATGACACCTTCTACTTTAGAAGATTTATTTACATTGTTTAATGAGACGGCTTCTATTTTACAGGAGGAGCTAAATTGTACATACCTAGAGGCATTAGCTGAAACGGGTGAAAACCTATTTCAACAATCAGTCTTACAAGAAGAGTTAAGTGAATTAACACTTAAGAGATTAAAGAAAAGCTACGAAGCGTTTCGTCCGGACAAATATTCAGCTGAGGAATTACGTAAGGCGTATCAATTAGCTATATTAAAAGGGATGAAGGAAAGTGTACAACCAAATCATCAGATGACTCCTGATGCTGTAGGAATGTTGGTAGGTTATTTAGTGGATAAGTTTGTCCAATCAACAAATTTCCGATTGCTTGACCCAGCGGTTGGTACTGGGAACTTACTAACGACGGTGATGAATCATCAGGTAAATAAAAAGGTGACTGCGATTGGAGTAGACATAGACGATTTATTGATCCATCTTGCATTCGTAAATGCAAACCTTCAAGAACATCAAATTGAATTGTTCAATCAGGATAGTTTAGAACCGCTATTTATTGATCCTGTGGATGCAGTCGTGGCTGATTTACCAGTTGGCTATTATCCAAATGATGTTCGAGCACAAGAATATCAGTTAAAGTCATCTGAAGGCCATTCATACGCTCATCATCTGTTTATTGAGCAAAGTGTGAAACACACGAAGGATGGCGGATATTTATTTTTTATTATTCCCAATGGTTTATTTGAAAGTGAAGAGGCACCAAAGCTGCATGCTTTCTTAAAGGAACAGGCTCATATCCAAGGAATCCTGCAATTACCAATGACCATGTTTAAACATAAACAAGCAGCAAAAAGCATTTTAATCCTGCAAAAACTAGGGGGAGACATTAAGCCACCTAAGCAGGTACTTCTTGTCAACATTCCGACACTTTCTAAAGGGCAAGATGTGGAGCGAATGCTCAGAAACATTGATATATGGATAAAAGAGAACAAATAATAAGGAACCGATAGCTGAAAAAAGTGCTATCGGTTTTTTGCCTTATTTTCAGAATATAATTACTTTATTCTGTAACCGATACCAAAATTAGCTTGTTCTTGAAATGTATGTGAGGCAGTGATTAAATGGGGAATGGAGAGATAGAAACGAGCGTCTTAGTGCAAAATATATTTGTATTAGCGTATTTTAGAGTTTCTTTAAAAAAGGAGCGGTACTTATAATATGTCAAAGGTAATTGCGATTAACGCAGGAAGTTCATCACTGAAATTTCAATTATTCGAAATGCCGAATGAAGAAGTTATTACAAAAGGGCTAATTGAGCGTATTGGCCTTAAAGATTCAATTTTCACGATTTCTGTAAATGGTGAAAAGGTTGAAGAGGTTACAGATATTCCTGATCATGCTGTTGCAGTTAAAATGCTTTTAAATAAGCTTACTGAATCTGGTATTATTAAGTCACTTGAAGAAATAAATGGTATTGGTCACCGTGTCGTCCATGGTGGGGAAGAATTCAATGACTCTGTTTTAATAACAGATGAAGTATTAAGTAAGATTGAAGATTTATCAGAGCTAGCACCTCTTCATAACCCTGCTAATATTACTGGAATTCGTGCGTTCCAACAAGTACTTCCAAATGTGTCAGCGGTTGCTGTATTTGATACAGCCTTCCATCAAACCATGCCAGAAAGTTCTTTCTTATACAGCTTGCCTTACGAGTATTATAAAGATTACGGCATTCGTAAATATGGTTTCCACGGTACGTCACATAAGTATGTGTCAGAGCGTGCAGCTGAACTATTAGGTCGTCCACTTGAACAGCTTCGCTTGATTTCTTGTCACTTAGGTAATGGTGCAAGTATTGCAGCGATTGAAGGTGGTAAGTCTATTGATACATCTATGGGCTTCACTCCACTTGCTGGTGTAACAATGGGAACTCGTTCAGGAAATATTGACCCAGCGTTAATTCCTTTCATTATGGAGAAAACAGGAAACAATGCTGACGAAGTATTGGATATCCTTAATAAAAAGAGTGGAATGTTAGGCGTATCCGGATTCTCAAGTGACCTTCGTGATATTGAGTTGGAAGCTGAAAAAGGGAATGAACGTGCGGAATTAGCGTTAGAAGTATTCGGTAACCGAATCCACAAGTATATTGGTTCATATGCATCTCGCATGTATGGTGTTGATGCAATCATCTTTACAGCAGGTATTGGTGAGAACAGCCAAGCAATTCGTGCACGTGTACTTCAGGGCTTAGAGTTTATGGGTGTATATTGGGATCCAGCTCTAAACAAGACGCGTGGAGAAGAAGCGTTTATTAACTATCCGCATTCTCCAGTAAAAGTAATTGTTATCCCAACGAATGAAGAAGTTATGATTGCACGTGATGTTTTAAAATTAGCTCTATAATATTCTAATACACAGGCAAATGCTGATCAGGCATTTGCCTGTTGCTTTTTCTCCAAAAACAATGAGTATGCTATACTTAAGCTAGTTAAAAAGGAGGGAAAGCAATGGCTTTAACAAGTCGTGAAAAACAAGTGATGGCCTCGATTAAAGAATGGGAAGAGAGTCTTTACAGCTATTCTCCTAATGATCTTGAAGTAACGTATGATAAATACGTAGAGCGAGTTTTTTCCCTATTACCAGAAGAAACCCAAAAACAGTTTTACATAGCCTTAGATAGCTGGTTATTCCATCTACATGCATTAATACAAGGAAGTCAACTTCAGTTCGACGCAAAAGAACGAATCCTATCAGCTGGAAGAGTATTCGGCCAAAGTATTACGCAAATTGACGATTTGAAACAGTTGAGTATTGATCAACTTCAGTACATTGCTGAACAACAAATTTCGAGACATAGACTTTATTCCTTTGCTCAAGGAGGAATGTCTGGAACTGGTGGAGCTCTTTTATTGGGTGTGGATCTTCCTGCAGTAACCGTGATAAATCTTAGAGTGATTCAACTTATTGCTATGACTTATGGATACGAAGTTAATACTCCATTTGAAATGATGAATTCATTGAAAGTATTTCATGCGGCAACTCTTCCAGTCCGAATGCAGGTATATAGCTGGGAAGAATTAAAGCAGGATTTCGGGAAACATAGAGAATACTTTTATGAGGGAAAAGAAGAACTGACAGATATAACATGGATGGAACAACCTCTGAAGCAGATCTTTAAATCGATTGCGATTCTTTTCTTTAAAAATAAGACGCTTCAAGGAATTCCTCTTATATCAATGGCGATTGGGGCAGGAAGCAATTATCAACTAACACGTAAAGTTACGGATTTTGCTCACTCCTATTACCAATTGCGTTATCTAGAAGAAAAGGAGAATACATACGATGAGTAGGGATGAGCACAAGCAAACTGCACCACGCTCTGTGACATGTAAGGTCATTACCGTGAGTGATACAAGAACAGAGGAAACCGATAAAAGTGGTCAGCTCATGATATCCTTATTGAAGGAAAATGGTCATGTAATTGGAGATTATGTGATTGTTAAAGATTCACAAGAGGAAATTACAAGGGAAGTTCTTCAGGGTTGTACCGATGAAAGGGTCGATGTTATATTAACAAATGGTGGTACAGGTATTGCGAAACGTGATGTAACGATTGAAACGGTTCAAGCGCTATTTGAGAAAGAAATAAGTGGGTTTGGGGAATTGTTTCGTATGCTTAGCTATACAGAAGACATCGGCTCTGCTGCTATTTTATCTCGAGCGATTGCTGGTGTTATCCAAAATAAAGCGATCTTTTCTACTCCAGGTTCAACAGGGGCAGTAAGACTAGCGATGAATAAGTTAATCTTGCCTGAGCTCGGCCATATAGTGAGGGAATTGAAAAAAGATTTGTAAAAAAGTGAGACATTAGTGCTCACTTTTTTTTGGTTAATTGAAGGGCAGTTTGGGAAGAGTAATAAATCAATCACTTCTTACATTAGAAGGTGGGTAGATGAGAAATTTATTCTTTTTCGCTATTTTTGCCTTACTTATTGCATCACCTGCTGAGCAAATGATGGCAATAGAAGAGCCAGTTCCTCCGTCAATCGAGCTACGTATTCTGGAAACGACAGATCTACATAGTTATATGATGGATTATGATTATCGAAACAATCAAGAAACAATCGAATTCGGATTTGCAAGGACGGCAAGTTTGATTAAAGAAGCAAGAAAGGAAGCAAAAAATGTGCTTCTATTTGATAATGGTGATTTAATTCAAGGAAGTGCATTAGCTGAGCTTGCTTCTAAAACGTATCAATTTGACCAAAGCTTTATCCATCCAGCATTTAAGGCGTTAAATCGTCTCCGATATGACGGGGCAACACTTGGAAATCATGAGTTTAATTTCGGATTAAACTTCTTGCAAACGAGCTTACGGGGAGCTGATTTTCCATATGTGAATGCAAATATTTATGTGGAAGACCATAATTTACACCCATTTGATGATATCAACTATTTTAATCCGTACATGATATTAGATAAAAGATTCACAGATACAATGGGGGTTGAGCAAAATATCAAGGTTGGTGTACTTGGGTTAATTACTCCTATTGCAGCAAAGTGGGATGAGGAGCATTTTAAAGGGAAAATAAAAATAAAAAGCATGGTGTCATCAGCTAAGCATTTCATACCGATTATGAAGGGGAAAGGTGCTGATATCATTATTGTTCTAGCCCATGCCGGTCTGGCTGCCGATGAGGGAGTAGTAAACAAAAGAGAAAATAGTGTAATGGCGTTAACTGAAGTGGAAGGAATTGATGCGATTCTATATGGTCATAGCCATTCTCTATTTCCGAACGATGATTATTTTTTACAGCAACAATTTATTAATATTGAAAAAGGGACCATCCATAATACTCCATTAGTTCAAGCTGGATATTGGGGGAATCATTTAGGGATGATTGATTTATCAATCAGGAAGATAAATGATGTGTGGAAGGTAGTAGATTCTCGATCAGAGGTAAGATCGATTTATAAAAAATCAGGAAAAGAAAAGGTGCCTCTTGTCCAGCCTGATGAGGAAATTATTGATGCTTTGAGAAACGATCATTCAAACACGCTTGAGTATATAAAAAATAATAAAGAATAAAAGAGCCTTCAGGCGTCTGAAGGTTCTTTTTAATGGTGAGCTTTCCCACCGATATCCTGATTTGTTCGGTACCATAACCAAAGATCATTAATGATGGAAGCGAGTTCTGCGATTTCCGTATTTAATTGGCATGATTTCTGAAAATCACTTTCATCTGATAAAGAGGCTTGCTTCTTATTAATATGGTCTTCTAGTTCTGCTATTCGATCAGGAATATGTCCTCTTATTTTCTCCCACTCCAACAGAATGCTTTGCTGTGTATGAAAGGTATAATCCTCCCAGTTCTTATGCAAAGTAGGGAGCTTGATACCTAATCTCTCATTTAATTCAAAGTGTTTTTCCATTGAAAGATCCTCCGTTTCATCTAATAACCATTTTACTACAGTCCATTCATGCCTTCCAGAAGGAAGCTGTATAAATAATTTAATAAATTTTTATACATTTTTAAGAATAAGTATTGAAAATAGGGAGAAAACTTGTTACATTTGTATACATATTATTAAAGTATAAAAATATAAATCATTTGAATATTTATTCGATATTAGGAGGATTACCATGTCAGTTCAAAAAGTTGTTCTTGCTTATTCAGGAGGTTTAGATACATCAGTAGCAGTAAAGTGGCTTCAAGATCAAGGGTATGCAGTAGTTGCGTGTTGTTTGGATGTAGGAGAAGGTAAAGATCTAGATTTTATTAAAGAGAAAGCATTGCAGGTGGGTGCGGTATCATCGTACGTTATTGATGCAAAAGAAGAATTCGCGCATGAATATGCATTAATTGCACTGCAAGCACAAGCGATGTACGAAGATAAGTATCCTCTTGTATCAGCACTATCTCGTCCTCTAATTGCAAAAAAATTAGTAGAAGTTGCTGAGCAAGAAGGAGCAGTTGCAGTAGCGCATGGTTGTACAGGAAAAGGAAACGACCAAGTTCGTTTTGAAGTATCCATTTCTGCGTTAAACCCTGATTTAAAGGTTCTTGCTCCAGTACGTGAGTGGAGCTGGTCTCGTGAAGAAGAAATTGAGTATGCAAAGAACAACGGAATTCCAATTCCGATTAACTTAGATAGCCCATATTCTATTGACCAAAATCTTTGGGGTAGAGCAGCTGAATGTGGAGTGTTAGAAGATCCTTGGGCAGCACCACCTGAAGGTGCATACGATATTACATTGCCACTTGAGCAAACACCAGATCAAGCGGATGTTGTTGAAATTGAGTTTGTTAGTGGAGTTCCTGTTAGCCTAAACGGAAAAAACTACCCACTTTCAGAGCTTATTTTAGAATTAAATGGATTGGCTGGTAAGCATGGTGTTGGCCGTATCGACCATGTAGAAAACAGACTTGTGGGTATTAAATCTCGTGAAGTGTATGAGTGCCCAGGAGCGATGACATTATTAAAAGCACATAAAGAGCTTGAAGATTTAACGCTTGTTAAGGAAGTAGCACATTTTAAGCCGGTTATTAGCAAAAAGATTGCTGAAGTGATTTATGATGGACTTTGGTTCTCTCCACTAACTACTGCTTTAAAAGCATTCCTTAAGGAAACGCAAAAGTATGTAACTGGTACCGTTCGTGTGAAGCTATTTAAAGGTCATGCGATTGTTGAGGGAAGAAAGTCAGAGTACTCCTTGTATGATGAAAAATTAGCAACGTATACAGCAGAAGATCAGTTTGATCATCAGTCAGCGGTAGGATTTATTCAGCTATGGGGTCTGCCAACTAAGGTACAATCTCAAGTGCAACAAAAGAAGGTGACTGTGTGAAAAAGCTTTGGGGAGGACGCTTTACCAAAACAGCAGAGGAATGGGTAGACGAATTTGGAGCCTCCATTTCCTTTGATAAAGAGCTAGTCCTAGAAGATATTCAAGGTAGTTTAGCACATGTAAGTATGCTTTCTTCGTGCGGTATTATATCGTACGAGGAAGCAGCACAAATTACAGATGGGCTAAAAGTTTTACAAGAAAAGGCAATCAATGATGAGCTTGAATTCTCAGTAGAATTAGAGGATATTCACTTGAATCTTGAGAGTCAGCTTATTCAATTAATTGGTCCTGTTGGTGGAAAGCTCCACACAGGAAGAAGTAGAAATGACCAAGTGGCAACCGATATGCATTTGTACTTACGAAAGGAAACTTTGCATGTTGTTGAATTGATTGAAGGACTGCAGCAAAGTTTGTTAGTGCAGGCTGAAAAGCATGTGGAAACTATCATGCCAGGCTATACACACTTACAAAGAGCGCAGCCTATCTCATTTGCTCATCATTTGCTTGCTTATTTTTGGATGCTTGAGCGTGACAAAGAGAGATTCCAAGAAAGTATTAAGAGAATTAATAAATCTCCACTAGGTGCAGGAGCTTTAGCCGGAACGACCTTTCCTATTGATCGTGAACTCACAGCTAGCCTACTAGAGTTTTCGAGTATTTATGAGAATAGTTTAGATGCAGTTAGTGATCGAGATTTTATATTGGAATTTATGTCTGGAAGCTCTATCTTGATGATGCATTTATCAAGACTTGCTGAGGAGTTTATTTTATGGTCAAGTCAAGAGTTTCGCTTTATTGAGCTTGATGATAGCTTTACAACTGGTTCTAGTATTATGCCGCAAAAGAAAAATCCTGATATGGCTGAGTTAATCCGTGGGAAGACAGGAAGAGTATATGGCAATCTTTTTGGTTTGTTAACGGTTTTAAAGGGTCTGCCGCTTGCTTACAACAAGGATATGCAGGAAGATAAAGAAGGCATGTTCGATACGGTAAAGACCATTACTGGCTCACTGAAGATTTTTGCTGGAATGGTTGAAACCATGAAAGTGAATGTGAACGAAATGGAAGTTGCTACAAAGCAGGACTTCTCTAATGCGACAGAGCTTGCTGATTATTTATCAGGGAAAGGAATTCCGTTCCGTGAAGCTCATGAAATCGTAGGAAAGCTAGTGCTTACATGCGTTCAAAGTCAATGCTATTTAGCTGACTTACCTCTCGAGCAATATAAGGAAGCAAATTCATTATTCGAGAATGATATATATGAGGTGTTAAATCCAGTCACTGCAGTGAAACGTAGAAACTCAGCAGGAGGAACAGGGTTTGCTCAGGTCGAAGAGGCTATACTTAAAGCAAAATCAAAGATAAATCAAGAAAAGCACGCTAATGATTAAATAGCGTGCTTTTCTACGTTATTTATTCTTTTTCTGTACGTACAACCAAAACATCACAGCGCGCATAACGGGTAATATGTTCGGAAACGCTTCCGATTAAAAATCGTTCTACCGCATTTAATCCTGTTGCTCCACAAATAATTAAATCTACTTCATGCTTTTTCGCTAAGTCTTTGGGAATTTTCACCTTTGGAGAACCATAATCGATCTCGTAGGTTACATGTTGAACGCCTGCATTCAATGCCTGCTCTTTGTAGCTTTCCATAAGCTCCGTAGCAAACTTGTCTGCTCGTTCCGCAATCGTACGGTCATAGGCTTCAACGGTTGCAAAAGTTCGAGTGTCGATGATGTGAGCTAATAAAATAGTTGCATTGTTCCTTTTGGCTACTTCGATTGATTTCTTAAAAGCCCATTCTGCTTCTTTAGAACCGTCCACAGCAACTAATATCTTCTTATACGTAAGACTCATGTTCATCTCCTCCTTTACTTTTATTATACAATACCCAATTCATGTATATCTGTAGCAATTTTTCGAAAAATAATATAGGCGGGAAAATACACTTTAAAGGAGCTCATAAAAAATGAAAAAGGAAGAGATGAAAGGGCAATCGCATTATATTTACGACCAGCAAGGCGAGAGTAGTGTTAGTGAACAAATTATGGATGCCTATAATAGTGGTGTCATTGATCAGCCTAACGGTCAGTTTGACAATGAAAAGTATGATAGCATGATTGGGAATGAATCGGAGTAGTAATGAAAAAAGGAAGCCCTTTGGCTTCCTTTTTTAATCAAAACTATTGCTTTAGTTCTTGTAGTCTTTCTTTTAACAATTGTCCGGCTGTTTTTAAGTCTTCTTTCATTTTATCTATCACTTGGCTCCATTTTGAGCTTTCTTCTTTAATTACTTGCTCAATCTTTTCTGCTTTTTCCTTAATTGCTTCTTGCGTTTCTTCTGCGTCTTGTTCGCCTTGCATTCTAGCATTTACAGATTTCACCGTAAAGGGTGTTTGATCCGTATATGGAATGGCCGACTCCATAATTTTCTTGAAGATTGGAACGACTGTATCTGAGCTTGAACCGGATAAATAATGATCTTGGTCGGTCTGATCATAACCAATCCAGATGGCACCCACTAGGTCAGGAGTATACCCGACAAACCATTGGTCCTTTGTTCCATCAACGCCTGAAAAGCTTAGCTGGGTGGAACCTGTTTTCCCAGCAATAGGTGTTCCATTAATTTGTGCAGCGGTACCTGTTCCAGATTCCACAACATTTAAAAGCATGGAGGTCATTTCATTAGCGACTTTTTTGCTTGTTACTTGTACAACCTTTTTTTTATGTTCAACGATAATATTTCCCGTTGGACCTTCTATTTTTGTTATAAGATGATCATCGGCACGTTTCCCCTTATTGGCTAAGGCGGAATAAGCGGCAGCTAATCGGAGCGGAGAGGTTCCTTCGTTCATACCTCCGAGTGCAATCGCTAAATGCTCATCCTCTTCCTGGAGTGCAATACCAAATTTATTTAACGATTCTATTCCTTTGTTTAATCCTATTTGATCTAGAAGCCAAACGGCTGGGAGATTCAAAGATTCCTGCATCGCAACATACATTGGAACTTCATCTGTATATGTTTTATTATAATTTTCGGGTTGGTAGTCACCAAATGCTTGCTGCTTATCTTCTAACACGGAGGATAAGGTATACCCTTCTTCAAGGGCTGGGGTATAAACAGCTAATGGCTTTAATGTCGATCCTGGCTGTGTCTTTAAATGGGTCGCCCGATTAAATCCACGGAAAACCGATTCTCCACGTCCTCCAACTAGGGCTCTTACCCCACCAGTTGACGGATCTAGAAGTACAGAACCACTTTGAACAATCGCATCGTTCTTGCCTCTAGGAAAATTGTTATTATTCGAATAAATGGTTTCAAGAGAGGATTGAAGGTTTTGGTCCATTTCTGTAAAAATCTTGTACCCTCTAGTTAATATTTCTTCCTGTGTTAAGCCATATTTGGATATCGCTTCGTCAAGAACCGCATCTGTATAGGAAGGGTATTTTCGATCTAGAAAGCTGCCGCCACCTTCTTCAAGAACAATCTTTTCATCTATGGCTTGCTTATACTCCTGCTCAGTGATAAATGTATTTTCCTTCATTTCTGCGAGTACAACATCCCTGCGTTCAATAGCTGCATCGTAATTTTGAAATGGATTACGTGCAGAAGGTGCTTGGAGAAGTCCGGCAAGCAACGCGGATTCGCTAATAGTTAATTCAGTAGCACTTTTATTAAAATATTTGGCAGCTGCTTGATCAATTCCCCATGCCCCATGTCCAAAATATACTTGATTCATATACATTTGAAGGATTTCTTCTTTTTCGTACTTTTTTTCAATTTCAAGGGCAAGAAATAATTCTTCAATTTTTCTTTTATATGTTCTCTCAGGGGAGAGTAGGGCATTTTTGGTTAGTTGCTGAGTTAATGTACTACCGCCTCCCGTAATACGACCAGCCAGTAAATTTTTAAAGAATGCTCTAGTAATACCTTTCAGGTCAAAACCATTATGGTCATAAAAGCGGTGATCCTCTATAGCAACAACTGCGTTGCCAACATAATCAGGGAGATCTGAAATCTCCACACCTTTGTTTCGGTTAGTGCTAATCTCTGTAGCCAAATCTCCATCCTTGTCGTAAATAACAGTTGATTGTCTTAATCCTTCCTTTAAGGTTTGTACATTTGCTTGACTAGCGATGAAAGCAAAATAAAGAATCGCAAATAATACAAAAACTAGAAGAAGTAATAATAAAAATTGGATAATATGTGTGTTTCTCCAAAAACGAATGATTGCATTACGAAATGTTTCGAATCGTTCCATTGAATACCTATCCTTTAAAAATGAAATTATGACCATTATAACAGGAAATTATGTCAAAGGATGATAGAAATCTCTTTATTCCTATAATAAAAAAGTGGTATATTTATTATCGGCTTCATGATCACTGATTACATATTTTGGAGGGTAAGGCATGCGTATTGGAGTTCCTAAAGAAATAAAGAACAACGAAAATCGAGTCGCTATGACTCCTGCTGGTGTTATTAATTTAGTGAAGTTTGGGCATGTAGTACATATTGAAACAGGGGCTGGTCTTGGATCAGGTTTTAGTGACGCTGATTATGAGGATGCTGGTGCCATCATTGTTGAAAGCGCTTTAGAAGCGTGGTCGATGGATATGGTAATGAAAGTTAAAGAACCACTTCGAGAGGAATATCAGTATTTCCGAGAAGGATTGATTTTATTTACATATTTACATTTAGCTCCAGAGCCAGAATTAACAAAGGCATTAATCGAAAACAAAGTAGTTGGAATTGCCTATGAAACGGTCCAACTTTCCAATGGAAGCCTTCCGCTATTAACTCCAATGAGTGAAGTAGCTGGACGAATGGCTACACAGATTGGTGCCCAATTCCTAGAGAAGGTACATGGCGGGAAAGGAATTCTTCTTGCTGGTGTACCAGGTGTGAGTAGAGGAAAGGTAACCATTATTGGTGGTGGAGTTGCAGGAACAAATGCAGCAAAAATGGCGATTGGACTGGGTGCAAGTGTCACGATTATCGACCTTAGTCCTGACCGACTTCGTCAGCTTGATGACATTTTCGGAAGTGATGTGACGACCCTAATGTCTAACCACTACAATATCGCTGAAGAAGTAAAGAGCTCTGACTTAGTCATTGGTGCTGTGTTAATACCAGGAGCGAAAGCACCTAAGCTTGTAACAGAAGAAATGATTCAGTCTATGTCACAAGGCTCGGTTGTAGTCGATATTGCCATTGACCAAGGTGGGATTTTTGAAACGACGGACCGTATTACCACACATGATAAGCCAACATATGAAAAGTATGGCGTTGTGCATTATGCTGTAGCAAACATGCCAGGCGCAGTACCGCGTACGTCAACGATGGCTTTAACAAATGTAACGGTACCATATGCACTACAAATTGCAAACAAGGGCTACAAAAAAGCTTGTCTTGAAAATGAAGCATTATTAAAAGGAATCAATACCCTTGAAGGGTATGTAACCTATGAAGCTGTGGCAGAAGCTCATGGATTAGAGTATGCAGCTTCTCGTGAACTATTAGAAAAATAGAATACAAGAAAAGCTCCTTGAAAAATGTTCAAGGAGCTTTTCTTTATCTTATTATTTGTAATTCTTTTGGGAATTTTGTTAATATCTCAACCCCATTGGAGGTAACAAGAACGTCATCTTCAATTCTTACACCCGCTACTCCAGGAACGTAAATCCCTGGTTCGATCGTAAAAACCATTCCTTCTTCAAGTAATAGTGTATTCGTTTCTGTGAGTGATGGATATTCATGAACACTTATTCCTAGCCCGTGACCGAGTCGGTGAGGAAAATATTCCCCATAACCGGCATTTGAAATAATATTTCTTGCAGTAAGGTCGACCGATTGACAAGTGACACCAGGCTTACTAGCTTCGATAGCTGCGGCTTGAGCTTTTAATACGGTATCATAGATGTCTTTTTGCTTGTCACTAATATCACCTAAAGCAACGGTACGAGTAATATCTGAACAGTATCCGTCAACAATGACTCCTAAATCAAAAAGAACAAGATCGCCTTTTTTCATTTTAGTCAATCCAGGGTTTCCATGAGGAGAAGCTCCATTTTCCCCCGTCAAAACCATGGTAGAAAAAGACATTTCTGAAACACCTTTTTTCTTTAATTCATATTCAATGGCTGCTAATACTTCTAGTTCTGTTTTCCCTTCCGCAATTTCGGAACATCCCACTTCAATTGCGTAATCAGCTAGGGCACACGCCTCACGAATCGTAGAAATTTCACTCTCGCTTTTTACCATCCGTAATTTGCGGAGCTTTTCCTCCGCAGGAAGAAAGGAAGCTTGTGGAAAAAGGGAACCAATAAGCTCGTAGCGCTCCACATTCATATGTTCTTTTTCAATGGCTATTTTTTCTACAGACTTCGTTCGATCGTAACAAAGCTTATGTATCAATGTCCATGGATTTTCGATATCCGTATATCCGATAATATCATATCCCCAGCCTGCCTTCTTTGCATCTTCCTTCTCCATGGAAGGACAAACAAGCAATGGGTCTCCACTTTGGAAAATACCTACACCTAGTAATCTTTCGTGGGGATCACTTAAAAATCCACTTACATAAAACACGCTGTCAGGGTTCGTTAAAAAGCAAAAGTCAATTTGTTCTTGTTTAAGCCATTCTGCTATTGTGTGCAGTTTATCCGTCACAATTATTCCCCCTCTACTATAAATTTAGAGTAACAACATTACTTTTGAAAGTAAACTTATATTGGTAGTAAAATATGGGTATAAGGAAATTGAAAAGTCAAAAGGAGTGTGGAGAAATGAAAATTAGCTTTCATGGACATTCAGTTATTTTAGTTGAGGCAAACGGAACGAGAATTCTTTTTGATCCTTTTATTAATGGAAACCCAGCAACCGATTTAAAAGTAGGGGAAGTAAAAGCAGATGTGATAATTGTAACTCATGGACATAATGATCATCTTGGGGATACCGTTGAACTGGCGAAAAAGAATAATGCGCTAGTAATCGGAACAGCAGAAATGGCAGATTATTTAAGTTCAAAAGGGATACGAACACACGGATTGCATATCGGAGGGGGATTTAGTTTTGAGTTTGGTAGAGTAAAGCTAACCCAAGCATTTCACGGGTCAGGGTACATAAACGAGAAAAATGAAATCGTTTACCTTGGTATGCCTGCAGGTGTCCTTTTAACGATTGACGGAAAGACGATTTACCATGCTGGCGATACAGGACTATTTTCAGATATGAAACTAATTGGAGACAGAAATCAAATTGATGTAGCTTTCCTGCCGATCGGGGACAATTTCACGATGGGACCGGACGATGCGGCTTATGCAGCGGAACTTCTCCAAGCGAAGAAGGTTGTACCTATTCACTTTGATACCTTCCCATTGCTTAAGCAAGATCCACAAGCATTTATTAACATGCTTCCAACAGGAGTTGGAGTCGTGCTTGAAGTAGGTCAGTCAATAGAATTATAGAAAAGGTAGTCGGTGAATCATCATAGATGAATTCATCGACTACTTTTTATTTTTCTGCATACATTTTTACTAATTGGACAAGAAAGGAGCTCTAAAATATGAAAAAAAATCGATACTTATTTTGTTTGCTATCCTGTGGTGTGATGCTTTATTACGGAGTACCACAATTATCAGCGTATAACGCAGGCTCGGCAGGTGTTTTCTCTGTGGCATGGTTACTATTAGCCATTTTCGTAATCGCTGGTAATTTGTCGGCCATCATGTATGCGCCTAAGAAGAAAACCGCTACTCAAGCTCATTTATCAAAAAAACAGGTAAGAAAAAAGCTGCGAGCCTACTAATTACCTATCAGCAAAGAGAAATCAAATTGTAATCAAGCCCCTTCACGCTTTATAATAAAAGGATAAATACCAAACTAATAGAAAATACAGAATTTATAAAGGGTGAAGGTCTTGGCTACAAAACATGAGCAAATTCTTCAATATATTGATGAACTACCGATAGGTGAAAAAATTTCAGTAAGGCAAATTGCCAAGGCGCTTAATGTGAGTGAAGGAACAGCATATCGTGCCATAAAGGATGCAGAGAATAAAGGGTATGTGAGTACGATTGAACGTGTAGGAACGATTCGAATTGAAAGAAAGAAAAAAGAGAATATTGAAAAGCTAACTTTTGCAGAAGTAGTAAATATTGTTGATGGACAAGTTCTCGGTGGACGTGCGGGTTTACATAAAACGTTAAATAAGTTTGTCATTGGTGCGATGAAGCTTGAACAAATGATGCGTTACACAGGTGCAGGCAATCTACTCATTGTTGGGAACCGGACGAAGGCTCATGAGTATGCATTAAATGCTGGAGCTGCCGTGCTCATCACTGGTGGTTTTGATACAGAGGATGAAGTGAAAAGGTTGGCTGATGACCTTCAGCTGCCTATCATTTCAACTAGCTATGATACCTTTACGGTTGCTGCAATGATAAACCGTGCCATTTACGATCAGTTAATAAAGAAAGAAATTGTTCTTGTTGAAGATATATTAACGTCGATTAACGAGACAATCTATTTAAAAACAACGGATACGATTGAAGATTGGCATGAAAAAAATCGTGAAACCACACATAGTCGTTTTCCGGTAGTCGACCACCAAATGAAGGTGCAAGGGATGGTTACTTCAAAGGACGTGATGGGAATTGGAGATACTACAAGCATTGAAAAAATCATGACAAAAAATCCGATGACTGTTACTGGAAAAACAAGTGTTGCCTCCTGTGCTCATTCGATGGTATGGGAAGGAATCGAGGTCCTTCCAGTTGTTGACGACAATAATCGCTTAGAGGGAATCATTAGCAGACAGGATGTACTAAAGGCTTTACAGATGATTCAACGACAGCCTCAAGTAGGAGAAACGATTGATGACATCGTTACAAATCAGCTAGTTGTCACGAAAGGAAAAACAAAGAACGAGGATGTTCTCCGCTGTGAAGTAAGCCCCCAAATGACTAACTCGATTGGGACGATATCCTATGGTGTTTTCACTACTATTGTGACAGAGGCAGCCAATGGTGTTTTAAGAGGATATAAAAAAGGTGATCTAGTCGTTGAAAATATGACGATTTATTTTCTAAAACCAGTCCAAATGGATAGTGTATTAGAAATTTATCCGAAAGTGCTAGAGGTTGGCCGTAAATTCGGAAAGGTCGATGTGGAAGTATATAACGAAAATGTTTTAGTTGGTAAAGCGATGATGATGTGCCAGCTCATTGATCGACACTAGGAAAAAGGAGTTGTTCTTTAAATGAACAACTCCCGTACTTACATTTGCTTTTTTAATTCATTTGCTTCCTTTGCTGCAAGAGGAAGGAAATACTTATAAGCTTTTATCCCACCCCAAATATTGTATGCTCCAAGGACGATAAAAACTGCTCCTATGATATATACTACAGTGGATTGAGAGATCATGATACGATTCATTCCAAAGGATGCAATAAATAATCCTAGAGCAATATTGCTTTTTGCGGAAATCCATTTCTTTTCTGCCGGACGGTTGGAACGAAAGAATTGGATTTTATAAAAAATATAAAACATAATAGATATTACAATAATAATGACAAAAATAGGCATATCATTCCTCCAAGCTTCGACATTCTCCCATTATTCTACCTTGTATATAAAATAATTTCTACTTTTTCTCTTTTTGTGTTAAAAAGAGAGTATTAGGAAAAAAAGGAGACCAGCAATGAAAGATCAAATAATTGAAACGATTAAACAGTACGATACCATTATTATCCATCGACATGTTCGTCCAGATCCAGATGCGTATGGATCACAAGGGGGATTGGCAGAAGTTTTAAAGGCTTCTTTCCCGGACAAAACGATTTACACAGTGGGGCAAGAAGAGCGGTCTTTACATTACTTAAGAAGGCTTGATGAAATAAGCGATGATACATATAATGGGGCTCTAGTTATTGTGACAGATACGGCAAATCAAGAGCGTATTTGTGACCAAAGATATCTATCTGGAGACAAATTAATAAAGATAGACCATCATCCAAACGAGGATCCATATGGTGATATTGTGTGGGTAGATACGACTTCTAGCTCAACAAGTGAAATGATTTATGAACTTTATTTGTATGGTCAAGAAAAGGGCTTACAAATGTCAGATCAAGCAGCAAGATTATTGTATGCAGGAATTGTTGGAGATACGGGGAGATTTCTTTACCCAAGTACGAATGATCGCACATTCCAATATGCTGGCGAGTTGATAAAATATAATTTCTCTCGTACAGAAGTGTATGACGGAATGTACGAATTACCAATGAATGTTGTTAAATTGAATGGCTATGTACTTCAAAATTTTGAAATGAACGAAAATGGCGTTGCATCCATGATCCTTCCAAAGGAACTGCTTGCTTCATACGATGTAAGGGCAGCAGATGCCTCCCTACTTGTGAGTGCACTAGGAAGTGTACAAGGAATTAAAGCATGGGCATTCTTTATTGAGGAAAGTGATCAAATTCGTGTTCGCCTTCGATCAAAAGGTCCAGTTATTAATGGAGTGGCTAAAAAATATAAAGGTGGCGGTCATCCTCTTGCAGCTGGAGCCTCTATCTATTCATGGGATGAAGTACCACATGTCATGAAGGATATTGAAGAAGTATGTAAGTAATAGAAGAGGTAGGAACTCGTTTTCGTTCCTACCTTAATTATTCGCTAATTGCATCTCAAGTTGAATGGACAACGTAGTATAAAACACAATTTCCTTTACTTTTAATTGATATCTTTTATCATTTATTTTGTGTGTCCGATTTTCAATGACCTTTTTCACCCAATCACTACTTTTAAAAGCAGTATCTATATCCATCTTTAATAGTGGGTTGATATCCTCTTTAATGGCCTCTTCCACCTCATAAATGCTAAAGGAATCTAATTCGTATTTTTGATTCACATTAATTTTAATTTTTATATCTTGGACGATTAGAAGTTCTTCGTTTTTCTTATTAAGTTCACGATAGTCATTTTGCCAAATATTTTTTTCCTTTTCTAAATCCTTTACACGTTCTTCTTGCTGCTTCAGCTCTTTTGAGTAGGTTTCTTGCCAATCTCCGTAAATATAAAGAAATACACACCAACTGATTACTCCACCTAACGCCATTCCTGCAATAAACTGCTGGACAGCACGAAGTCGGTAGAAAGGCGGGATTCTCATATTAAATATGCTCCTGAGTTAACCAGTTAATGATCGTTGCTCCCGTTTGTGCACCACCCATAGCAGTAAGAATGAGCAGGAATTGTTTAAAGATATCCTTCGTACCTCCATCTAAAAAACCTTTTTCAAAGCTATAGACGGTATCAAATGTTCCACCTATCGCAGCAATAATTGCCCAAATCCGTATCGAAGTGGATATTCGGTAAATTTCGGTTAGCATTGGTTTACCGGTCAAGAATGCGGATAGCCCACCAATGAGCGCCCCACCTAATAAAACACCTAGAGCTATAAAATAGGCATCTATTAAAATCGATATATACGGTTGTTCGCTCACAAGAATCATCTCCACAAAATATAAGTATTGATACATCATATGGACAAACTCAAAAAAATATGAGCTATCATGAAGCGAACATATTTTCTTTTTTACGTCTATGCCCATATAATAAAAGAAGAATGAAGCAGTTAGGGTGTGATATTTATGTCTTTTGTTCACCTTCAAGTGCAAAGTGCGTTTACTTTATTATCAAGCACAGCTTCCGTTGAACAATTGGTAAAGGGAGCAAAAGAAAAGGGATTTACGATGCTTGCATTAACTGATTTTAATGTCATGCATGGAGCAGTCACCTTTTATAAGCAATGTTTAAAGCATGAGATGAAACCGATCATTGGACTTACAGTGGATGTTAAAAGTGAAATAACTTCCAATAAGGCGCACCCGCTTGTACTTTTAGCGAAAAATCAGGTAGGATTCCAAAACTTAATGAAAATTTCGAGTGTTGTACAAACGAAGTCCAAGGAAGGTATTCCATTAAAATGGCTTAGGCATTATGCAAGAGGATTATTTGCGATTTCTCCTGGCCGTGCGGGAGAAATCGAATCGTATTTAATAGAGAATAATGAAGAAAAAGCAGCACAATGTGTGGAGTTATATAAACATATTTTTGAAGAAGAAAGCTTTTATCTGTCGTTACAAAATCATCACATTCCTACTGAAACAAGTCTTTTAAACAAAGTCATTGCTCTAGGGAACTCTCAATCGGTACAAACAGTTGTCACAAATGATGTTAGATATTTACAACAATCTGATTCATTTGCCCATGAGTGTTTGTTAGCCATAAAAAATGGAGAGAAGTTACAGGATGATGACAGGAAACGTTTGGAGACAGACCAATATTATTTAAAAACGAGCTCAGAAATGGTTGACCTTTTTACAGACTTCCCTGAAGCGTTAGAAAATACTTGGCGAATTGCTGAAGAGTGTAATGTTATGGTAGAGCTACATAAGCAAAAGCTTCCTAAGTACCCAACAGTAGAGGGGGAAACGGCAGAAGGATTGTTAGAAAAGCTTTGCATGAAAGGACTTACTGAAAGGTACAGCGATGTAACCGAATCACACACAGATCGATTACGATACGAATTAAACGTAATAAAGAAAATGAAATTTGCTGATTACTTTTTAATTGTTTGGGATTTTATGAGGTTTTCACGTGAAAAGCATATATTAACTGGTCCAGGTAGAGGTTCGGCAGCAGGATCATTGGTTTCATATGTGTTGTACATTACGGATGTTGACCCGTTAAAATACGATTTGTTATTTGAAAGGTTTTTAAATCCAGAACGTATTTCAATGCCTGATATTGATATCGATTTTCCAGACCATCGCCGCGATGAGGTGATAGAATATGTTGCTAATAAGTACGGAGAAGCACATGTGGCTCAAATCGTTACTTTTGGTACGCTAGCAGCGAAAGCGGCCCTTCGTGATGTTGGAAGAGTCTTTGGATTGAATACAAAGGAGCTCGAAGGTCTGTCAAGAACAGTACCTTCGCAACTGGGAATTTCATTAAAAGACGCCTATGCTCAGTCGGAAAGGCTACGTGCATTTGTCAATGAATCTCCTACAAACCAAAGGCTGTTTGAGACCGCAGTAAAGTTAGAGGGACTTCCAAGGCACACTTCCACCCATGCAGCAGGGGTAGTGATTTCTGAAGAACCGCTTGTTAACACTGTCCCCATAAGTGAGGGCAGTCAATCTGTGTATCTGACTCAATATGCGATGGACGTTCTCGAAGAGGTTGGACTTTTAAAAATGGATTTTCTGGGCTTAAGGAATTTAACACTCATAGAATCTATTATTGATATGATAAAAAAGAGGGCAAGGATCAATCTTGATATAAAATCGATCCCTTTGGATGATCAAGAGACGTTTTCCATGTTAAGCCGTGGAGAAACGACGGGAGTGTTCCAATTAGAGTCTGAAGGGATGAGAAACGTATTAAAACGGTTAAAGCCAACAAATTTTGAAGATATTGTTGCGGTAAACGCTCTTTACCGTCCCGGACCTATGGAAAATATTCCGATGTTTATAGATAGAAAGCATGGGAAAGAGCATATCTCGTATTTACATGAAGATTTGCAGCCGATACTTGAAAATACGTATGGAATCATCGTGTATCAAGAACAAATCATGCAAATTGCCTCAACGATGGCGGGCTTTAGCTTAGGTGAGGCCGACTTATTAAGGAGAGCAGTTGGAAAAAAGAAAAAAGAAATTCTGGATAAAGAAAGACAGCATTTTGTTGAAGGAGCAATCACAAAGGGGTATGAGACAAGCATTGCCAATGAGGTATACGATCTTATCGTAAAATTTGCAAACTATGGATTTAATAGGAGCCATGCGGTTGCATACAGTGTGATTGCGTATCAACTTGCATATCTTAAAGCGAAATATCCAGTGTATTTTATGGCTGCGTTATTGTCTTCGGTAATCGGTAATGAATCAAAAATCGCCCAATATATCAAAGAATGTCGAGAAATGGGTATTCAAATTTTGCCACCATCTATTAACAAAAGCGGCTATACCTTCTTAGTGGAAAATCATGCGATTCGATATAGTCTTACCGCCATAAAAGGGATAGGTGTTACTGCTTTAAAAGGTTTGTTCACCGCTAGAAAAAGCAAAAAATTTACGGACCTGTTTGATTTTTGTATTCGAGTGTCAGCTAAATCAGTTAACCGCAAGGCATTAGAAACGCTCATTCATTCAGGTAGCTTCGATGAATTCGGAGAAGACCGTGCGGTGCTGTTGGCTAGCCTTGACGTTGCTTTAGATCATGCACAGTTGGTAAATCCGGATGATGCTCAGCAAGGAGATTTATTTTCAGATGATGAGTTTTTCTTGAAACCAAAGTATGTAACAGTTGATCCGATAAGGGCTGAAGATAAATTAAGGCAGGAAAAAGAGGCACTAGGATTATATCTTTCGGACCATCCTGTTTCGATTTATGAAAGAGAAGCAAAGTTGGAACAAGCAACGGCAATTTCCTCTATTTCAAACGAAGGAAGAAATATAAGGGTTTTGGTCTATATTACAGAATTGAAGAAAATCCGTACAAAAAAAGGAGAAACGATGGCTTTCTTGACTGTATCGGATCAAAGTGGTGATATGGAGGCGGTTGTGTTTCCTACTGTTCTTAAAAGATTTTCTATTCTCTTACAACAAGGAAATATTGTGATTTTTGACGGGAAAATCGAAGAACGAAATGGAGCAAAGCAACTCATTATATCATCGGCCAAGGAAGTTGTTAGAGTCGAAGAAGCGGTGGAAGGTAAAAACGTACTATATCTAAAAATACAAAAGCATCAAGAACAAGGTGAATTCTTGCACGCATTAAAGAAATTGTTAAATAGGCATAGTGGCGGTACACCTGTTATTCTTTACTACGAAGAAACGAGGAAAAGTATAAGGCTTGGGAAAGAGGATTATGTGCAACCCACAACGGTACTATTGAAGGAAATCCAATCGCTGCTAGGTTCAGATAATGTCATTTTGAAATAATTAGCCTTTACATCCTTTTGTATTATGTTATATTGTTGTATTGTTGTAAGTATACGTGGTCTGACCACTAATGGGGATGGAGAAAAGAAAGTTATTTTAACTAAGGGGTGGAATGCATTTTGACTTTACGTGAAGAAGCATTACATATGCACAGAGTAAACAAGGGTAAGCTCGAGTCAAAATCAAAAGTTCAAGTTAGGAATGCAAATGATCTAAGTCTTGCCTATTCGCCAGGAGTGGCCGAGCCTTGTAAAGAAATTTATGACAAGCCTGAAACGGTCTATGATTATACGATGAAAGGGAATATGGTTGCTGTTGTTTCTGATGGAACAGCTGTACTTGGACTAGGAAACATCGGTCCAGAAGCGGCACTTCCGGTAATGGAAGGCAAAGCTGTTTTGTTCAAAAGCTTTGCAGGAGTTGATGCATTTCCAATCTGCTTAGGTACAACCGATGTCGAAAAAATTATTGAGACCGTCAAGTTACTAGAACCAACATTCGGGGGAATAAACCTTGAAGACATTGCTGCTCCTAATTGCTTTGTGATTGAGGAGAGGCTAAAAAAGGAAACAAATATACCTGTATTTCATGATGATCAGCACGGTACAGCAATCGTTACAGTGGCTGGTTTAGTGAACGCATTAAAGCTAGTTGGCAAATCGATGAATGAAATTAAGGTTGTAGCTAACGGAGCTGGTGCAGCAGGGATTGCTATTATGAAACTTCTATATACCTATGGTGTACGGGATATTATTATGTGTGACACTAAAGGGGCTATATACGAAGGTAGACCGTTTGGAATGAACGACATTAAAAATGAAATAGCTAAATATACAAATCGTAATCAAGAAACAGGTAGTCTTGCAGACGCATTAAAAGGTGCAGATGTGTTTATTGGAGTATCCGTTGCTGGTGCCTTAACGGGTGATATGATTCAAACAATGAATGAGGATCCTATTATTTTCGCTATGGCGAATCCAACACCGGAGATTATGCCTGATGAAGCAAAAAAAGCTGGAGCCAAGGTTATCGGAACAGGACGTTCTGACTTCCCGAACCAAGTAAATAATGTACTAGCCTTCCCTGGAATCTTCAGAGGTGCTTTAGACGTAAGAGCCACTCATATTAATGAAAAAATGAAGGTGGCAGCGGTTGAAGCGATTGCTAGTCTTGTTTCAGATGATGAGTTAAGCGCTGATTACGTTATTCCGGCACCATTCGATGCGAGAGTAGCGCCTGAGGTAGCAGCGGCAGTTGCGAAGGCAGCTATGGAAACAGGTGTAGCGAGAATGAAGGTTGACCCGCTAGAGATTAAGGCAAGAACTAGCCAGCTTTCCGTTATCGGAAAGAGCGAGTGATCTTAAAGTGAGTATTGAACCGGTGGAACGAGGATCAAAGGTTTATCTAGAAATTGTCAAACAACTTCGCAATATGATTGAACAGGATGGCTTAACACCCGGAGATAAAATTCCATCAGAGCGAGAACTTTGTGAGCGTCTTAATGTAGGACGCTCCTCTGTTCGTGAAGCTTTAAGAGCTTTAGAGCTTTTAGGACTTATTGAGACCCGCCGAGGAGAAGGTACCTTTATAAGAGATTTTCGCAGTAACCAACTTGTGCAGCTTCTTGGTACATTTGTGCTTCAAGATACAAAAGCAAAACAAGATGTGATTGAAACGAAATATTTAATCGAATTAGATTGTTTAAGACTTATTCTCCGAAGAAATAATGAAAAGCAACTAGAAGATTTAAAAAATTGGATTGAAACTTGTGAGTTTACGGACGATCAATTTTTTATAAAAATTGTTGAGCTAGCAGATAATCATTTATTCTATCGTATTTGGTCGATATTAAATGATTATTACGATGCACTAAAGCTTCCGAAGATGGAGAGAAAGGATCCGTTCTACTCTGCAATCGTACAAGCCTTACTAGGTGGAAATGAGGCGGATGTCCTTCGGGCCTACTATTCATTACGAAAACTGTCGAATGACTAACGACAAATATCTGCAGAATTTTCTGTGACATTATACTAACATGATAAAAAGAACTAGACGAGGCTTCATATAATAAGGCATTATTTTTCACTATAGTGGTCTGACCACTGAGATTATTAGAAACATATGGGGAGGTTTAAGCTTGCCGATTAAAGACCTATTTACAAAATCAAAGAAGAAAAAATATGCAACAATTCCAACTGAAGCTGCAAAGCAAGATGTCCCAGAAGGGATAATGACCAAGTGTCCAAGCTGTAAGAAGATCATGTACTCCAAGGAGCTAATGAAGAACCTTAAGGTTTGTGCTCACTGTGGGTACCATCATCCGATGAATTCAAAAGAGAGGCTGAATAGCTTCATTGACGAAGGAAGCTTCGTTGAACTTGATCGTTATATGATTTCTGAGAACCCACTTGGATTCCCCGATTATATAGAAAAGCTTGAAAAAGATCGTCAGAAAACAAACTTAAATGAAGCTGTTGTGACAGGTGTGTGTAAAGTGGAAGGTCATGACGCAGTTGTTGCCGTGATGGATTCTACTTTTAGAATGGGAAGCATGGGTTCTGTAGTTGGTGAGAAGATTACGAGAGCGATTGAAAAAGCAGGTGAGCTATCGATACCATTTATCATCTTTACTGCATCTGGAGGAGCAAGGATGCAAGAGGGAGTATTGAGCTTAATGCAGATGGCCAAGACGAGTGTTGCGCTTAAAAAGTTTAGCGACGAAGGGAATCTGATCATTTCAATCATGACACACCCAACTACTGGCGGAGTATCTGCTAGCTTTGCTTCTCTTGGTGACTATAATTTTGCTGAACCAGGTGCATTAATTGGATTTGCGGGAAGAAGAATTATTGAACAAACCATTAGAGAAGACCTACCTGAGGATTTTCAAACAGCAGAATTTCTTTTAAAGCATGGTCAGCTAGACGCGGTGATATCCAGAGGAGACTTGAGGGACAAAATTTCAACATTGCTTGATATTCATACGCCTGGAGGTGAAATAGAATGGTTGGAGAACTAGAATTCGAAAAACCAGTCG
Source organism: Bacillus coreaensis (assembly GCF_050586445.1). Lineage (NCBI taxonomy): Bacteria > Bacillati > Bacillota > Bacilli > Caryophanales > Bacillaceae > Bacillus > Bacillus coreaensis. The sequence goes on along the minus strand of NZ_JBOCCY010000011.1, from coordinate 21,791 downwards.
TTGAGCTGAAAAAGAAAATTGCAGAATTAAAAGAATTTACTGCGAGTGCAGAAGTGGATTTGTCAGATGAAATTGAAAAGCTTGAGGCAAGACTTCAAAAGCTTGAAAAAGATATCTATGAAAACATGAAGCCATGGGATCGAGTACAAATTGCGAGACACCCTGCCAGACCAACTACTCTTGACTACTTATCCATTATCTTTTCTGATTTCATTGAATGTCATGGGGACCGCTTTTTTGGAGATGACGAAGCGATTGTAGCAGGAGTAGCAAAATTCCAAGGTTTGCCTGTTACTATTATTGGTCATCAGCGAGGGAAAGATACAAAGGAAAATATCCGGAGAAATTTTGGAATGCCACATCCTGAAGGATACCGTAAAGCACTGAGACTTATGAAGCAAGCCGAGAAATTCAATCGTCCGATTATTTGCTTTATAGATACAAAGGGTGCGTATCCTGGGAAAGCTGCCGAAGAAAGAGGTCAGAGCGAAGCAATTGCTAAAAACCTTTTTGAAATGGCAAGCTTAACCGTACCTATTGTTTGTATTGTCATAGGAGAAGGTGGAAGTGGTGGAGCTCTAGCGCTTGGTGTGGGTGATCATATCCATATGCTTGAAAATTCGACGTATTCGGTTATTTCCCCTGAGGGAGCTGCAGCTATTCTATGGAAGGATGCCTCTCTTGCGAAACAAGCAGCGGAAACGATGAAAATCACTGCACCAGACTTAAAGGACCTTGGAGTAATTGATGAAATTATTTCTGAGGTTAGAGGTGGAGCCCATAAAGATGTAACTGCTCAAGCAGAAAGCATTAGGGAAACGATCCAACAATCTTTAAGACAGTTGTTACAATTAAAAGAAAATGAACTGCTTGCTTTAAGATATGAAAAATACAAGAACATGGGTAAATATACATTTTTGCACGAATATATTGGCGTAAATGGATGAGTGTGTTTCGACACACTCTTTCTTATTTTTTAAGAGAAATCCCAATTAAATGACAGTGAAAATAGAATTATGAACTTTTTTAGAAAAAAAGAGTGGTATTAAGCGCTTTCAATTAAAAAACTATTTCGTCTATTGATTTAATGTTTATGATAGAGTTGAGAACATTGTTTCTTCATGGTATTTTAGAAATATTCCCGGGTATTCTGTAAATAATAGTAGTGCATCACATGTCGTATTATTCATCATCTAACTATACATAATACTTCAACAATCCAATACAGAGGTGATTTGCATTGAAAAGAATCGGTGTGTTAACAAGTGGTGGAGATTCACCAGGTATGAACGCAGCTGTACGTGCGGTCGTTCGTAAGGCTATTTTTAATGATATGGAAGTATATGGAGTTTATAATGGCTACTCAGGCTTAATTAACGGAAATATCAAGAAATTAGAACTAGGTTCTGTTGGTGATATTATTCATCGTGGAGGAACCATGCTTTATTCTGCTCGTTGTGAGGAGTTTAAAACAAAAGAAGGACAGCAAAAAGGAATTGAGCAATTAAAGAAATTTGGTATTGAAGGCCTAGTTGTTGTTGGTGGCGATGGTTCCTACAGAGGTGCAAAGGCATTAACAGAGCAAGGTTTCCCTTGTGTTGGTGTACCAGGTACAATTGATAATGATATACCAGGTACAGATTATACAATTGGATTTGATACTGCTCTAAATACGGTTATTGATGCGGTTGACAAAATTCGTGATACGGCGACTTCTCATGATAGAGCTTTTATTATCGAAGTTATGGGTCGAGATGCAGGAGATATTGCTCTTTGGGCTGGTTTAGCAGGAGGAGCTGAAACAATCATTATTCCAGAAGTTGGGTATGACATGGATGAGATTGCAGCTCGTTTGAAAAGTGGACATGAGCGAGGCAAAAAACACAGCATCATCGTTGTTGCAGAAGGTGTTTGCAGCGGTAATGAATTTAGTAAGAAAATCAAGGATGCAACCGACCTTGACACTCGTGTGTCTGTGTTAGGACATATTCAACGGGGTGGATCTCCTACTGCAGCAGATAGAGTACTTGCTAGCCGTCTAGGGGCATTTGCAGTTGAGCTATTGTTACAAGGCAAGGGTGGAAGAGCGGTAGGTATTGAAAAGAATGAGCTCGTTGACCACGATATCATTGAAATTTTAACTAGAAAACATACGGTAAATCAAAGTATGTACAACTTGTCAAAAGAGTTATCCATTTAACGTTTTTAAAATATTAGGAGGTCCACAATTGTATGCGTAAAACGAAAATTGTTTGTACTATAGGCCCAGCAAGTGAAAGCGTAGAAAAATTAACACAGCTGATTGAGGCTGGGATGAATGTTGCTCGTCTAAACTTCTCACACGGTGACCATGAAGAACACGGTGCTCGTATTAGAAATATCCGTGAAGCTGCAAAGCAAACAGGAAAAACGGTTGCTATCCTTTTAGATACAAAAGGTCCAGAAATCCGTACAAATAACATGGTAGATGGTGCAATTGAATTAGTTTCCGGAAACCATGTGATTGTTTCAATGACTGAGGTTGAAGGAACGGTAGATAAATTCTCGATTACATATCCTGGATTAATTGATGATGTAAACGAAGGATCAAAAATCTTACTAGATGACGGTTTAATCGGTTTGGAAGTTACTAAGATTGACCGTAATGCTGGAGAAATTCATACAAAAATTTTAAATACGGGCACACTTAAAAATAAAAAAGGTGTAAACGTACCAGGTGTTTCTGTAAATCTGCCAGGAATAACAGAAAAGGATGCAAACGATATTATTTTTGGTATCGAGCAAGGAGTTGACTTTATTGCTGCTTCCTTTGTACGTCGTGCATCAGATGTACTAGAAATTCGTCGTCTATTAGAGGAACATAATGCAACACATATCCACATTATCCCTAAGATTGAAAATCAAGAAGGTGTTGATAAAATCGACGAAATTCTTGAAATCTCTGACGGGCTAATGGTTGCACGTGGTGACCTTGGGGTAGAAATTCCAGCGGAAGAGGTACCTCTTGTTCAAAAAAGCTTAATTAAAAAATGTAATGCACAAGGGAAGCCAGTTATTACGGCTACTCAAATGCTTGATTCTATGCAACGTAATCCCCGTCCAACAAGAGCGGAAGCAAGTGACGTAGCAAATGCGATTTTTGATGGAACAGACGCTATTATGCTTTCAGGGGAAACAGCTGCAGGTGTGTATCCTGTAGAAGCGGTTCAAACGATGCATAATATTGCATCTCGTGCAGAATCTGCATTAGATCATAAAGAAATCTTATCTAACCGTAGCAAAGACAATGAACATAATATTACAGATGCAATTGGACAATCTGTTGCACACACAGCATTAAACCTGGGTGCTAATGCGATCATTGCTCCTACGGAAAGTGGTCATACGGCTAGAATGATCTCTAAATACCGTCCAAAAGCTCCAATCGTTGCTGTAACATCTGATGACGGTGTATCTCGTCGCTTATCACTAGCTTGGGGTGTGTATCCTCAAATCGGAAAACAAGCGACTACTACGGATGAGATGCTTGATACAGCAGTAGAGGAAAGCTTAAACAGCGGTATCGTTTCTCGCGGAGATTTAGTGGTAATTACTGCAGGAGCGGTAAATGTTAAAGGTACAACAAACTTAATGAAAATCCATGTGGTTGGCGATGTAGTATTAAAAGCTCAAGGAATCGGAAGAAAAACAGCTTTTGGTAAAGTTGTGATTGCTAACTCAGCGAAAGAAGCATTAGAAAGAGTAACAGAAGGTTCTATCCTTGTTACGATTGGCTCAGATGCGGATATGGTTCCGGCAATTGAGAAATGCAGGGCGTTAGTTACGGAAGAAGGTGGCTTAACAAGCCATGCTGCAGTAGTAGGACTTAGCCTTGGAATTCCAGTAATTGTAGGCGCTGAAGGTGCAACTGCTAGCTTAAAGGATGGACAAGAAATTACAATTGACGCTTCACATGGTGTTATTTATAACGGTCACGCAAGCGTACTATAGATAGAAGATGAAGAAGTAGCCGAGTTGGCTGCTTCTTTTTTGCTGTTTTTAAGGAATACACATATAATAAAAGGACAACTAGGAGGCGATTATTTTGCGTTATATCGTTTTACTATTAATTATCATACCGGCAGCAGAAATCGGACTTTTGTTATTATCAGGTAAGACCATTGGCATCTGGACCACCATAACGCTTATTATTCTAACGGGCTTGCTTGGTGCCTACCTAGCAAAGCAACAAGGACTAGACACGATCAGCAAGGCTCAACATCTCCTACAATCAGGTCAAATGCCTGGCGATGTTCTATTGGATGGAGTTTGTATTATTATCGGAGGCACACTTCTATTAACACCAGGTTTTATAACAGATGCAACGGGCTTCCTATTACTAGCCCCTCCAACAAGAAAATTCTTCAAAATCATACTCAATAAAGCATTCCAAAATTGGATGAATAAAGGAAGAATCAAGATTATTAAATAAAAAAGTCCATTCATGAGAATGGACTTTTATGCTTCTTTCCCCTTAATAAAGGACCAAATATCTTTAAATACATTTGCTCGGTGCAAGGTTGTGATGATCACAAGGGTCACAGGCCCTGCAATTAACCCTAAAAAGCCAATTAATTTAAACCCAACAAATAACGCGATTAAAGTTGCAAGAGGATCTAGACCTATATTTGAAGATAATACTTTTGGCTCCATGACTTGTCGTTGGACAAGTACAATGATATACAAAACTCCTAAACCAATTGCTAAACTCATCTCTCCAGCAATGACCTCATAAATAATCCATGGAACAAACACAGCACCTGTTCCTAAGTAAGGAATAATATCGACTAATCCTGTTACAAGTGCGATGGTAATCGCATAATCTACACGTAAAATTAGAAGCCCAATAAGGATGATCACAGTAGTAATAGATATTAAAGTTAGTTGAGCCTTTATAAAGCCGAACAGCGCTTTTTTTAAATCTTCAAGTACCCTCTTTGTACTGCTTTTTGCACGGTGCGGAATAATCTTATTGCTAAACCGTGATAGACGATACCAATCCTTACTAATGAAAAAGGTTGCCAACAAGGAGAATATGACTACGGTTGCAGCATTTGGAAACCAAGATAGGATATTAGGTATATTTCCAAAGAAACTTTGAACAAAATCACCAATCGTAGATCCAATTGTTCTTCCTACATTTTGTATATTGGTTAAAATCGTGTCTTGCTGACCAGTATCTAAAGAATTAAATAGGCTTGTTAATTGGTTATAAAGAGGAATAATCTGTGCAGCGATAAAGTCCTCGATAAAATTAATAAGAGTATCTAAATGTCTTGGTACGACATCAGCTAAATAGTCTGCACCCGACACAATTTCTGCAATTAATAGAGTAATGAATCCTGCAAATAAAGCAAAAATAAAGATAATCCCTATTAAAACAGCAAGTGTTCTAGGTAACCGAGCTTTGCTTTCTAAAAAATTTACAAATGGATTTAGCATAAAAGCAATTAAAAGGCCGATGATAAAAGGGTATGTAACCTTTGAAATTTGAATTAGGATAAAAACGGATAAAAATATACTAACAATTACGATCAAAAAGCGCATAGTTCTAAATAAATAGGTGAGATTCAGATAAATCGCCCTCCTAATAGTAGAGTAAATGGTAGACTAAAGGACTTGCTTACTCTTTATTTTACCTACGTATGAAGATTATGGAAAGTTTTGTTTATAAAGAATAATGGGTTACTTATAATTCGACAAATCTTGTGGGTTTCAGAAAGGAAGGTTTGATTGTTTATTTGCTAAGTTTTCCTATGGTAAAATAACGTCTATATAAAGGAGGCCTTGAGATTGCTAACACAAGCTAGCTTATTTTTGTTCATTTTATTACTAATTGGTTTTATCGCAAAAAACCAATCTTTAATTATAGCCGTTGGGGCACTATTGATACTTAAAATAATTGGTGTGGATTCAAAAATATTTTCTTATATCCAATCAAAAGGAATTAATTGGGGAGTAACGGTCATTACTTTCGCCGTATTAGCTCCTATTGCAAGTGGTGAAATAGGATTTAAAGACCTAACGGCTGCCTTTAAATCCCCTTATGCATGGATTGCTTTAGTATCCGGGATGGCGGTAGCGTTAATAGCCAAAGGTGGCATAACACTCTTGGCGAAGGATCCCCACATTACCACCGCTCTTGTGCTGGGAACGATCTTGGCTGTTTCTCTTTTTAAGGGTGTTGCAGTAGGACCATTAATTGGTGCAGGTATCGCGTATTTAGCCATGAAATTTTTTGAACTCTTCTAAAAGGTGATAAGTTTTATGAATTACTAGGCTTAAGTTTTTCTAATAAAATATTAATTTTTTCACATTTTAGGCGGTTTTCGTTCACAAATGTCAGATAATTGTTTATAATAGGACTTGTAAGCGCATCCTTTTTATGGGTGTGAAAAAATTTATAGTCTTATAGTTATCTATAATGTTAATATTTTAATAACTCAGAGAGTTTAGAAGGGTTAGCGAATCACTTTGTAAAGGAGAGGGTCAATATGACAGCAACACGTGGTCTTGAAGGGGTAGTAGCTACGACTTCTTCTGTCAGTTCAATCATTGATGATACACTAACATACGTAGGGTACGATATTGATGATTTAGCAGAGAATGCCAGCTTTGAAGAAGTAATCTATCTTCTTTGGCATAGGAGACTTCCTACACAGCAAGAACTAGCAGAGTTAAAAAGCCAATTGTCGGTAAATGCAGAGCTACCCAAACAAGTGCTTGAGCATTTTAAGTTATATCCAATTAATGAAGTACACCCAATGGCTGCACTTCGTACCGCTGTTTCGCTATTAGGCTTGTATGACGAAGAAAGTGATGTAATGGAAGAGCAAGCAAACTATCGCAAGGCAGTTCGTCTTCAAGCTAAGATGCCTGCAATTGTGACAGCATTTGCACGTATTCGAAAAGGGTTGGAGCCAATTCCACCTAGAACGGACTTAAGCTTTGCAGCTAATTTCCTTTATATGCTTTCAGGAAAAGAGCCAGAGCCAATTGCAGTCGAAGCATTTAACAAGGCACTTGTCCTTCATGCAGATCATGAATTAAATGCGTCTACATTCACAGCTCGTGTATGTGTAGCAACTTTATCAGATGTATACTCTGGTGTAACATCAGCTATTGGAGCATTAAAAGGTCCTTTACATGGTGGAGCAAATGAAGCTGTAATGAAGATGTTAACTGAGATTGGGACATTAGAAAATGTTGATACTTATGTTCGTGGTAAATTAGCGAACAAGGAAAAAATCATGGGCTTTGGTCACCGTGTTTACAGAAAAGGAGACCCTCGTGCAAAACACTTAAAGCTTATGGCAGAGAAACTCACTAACTTAACAGGCGAACCACATTGGTTTGAAATGTCTACAAAAATTGAGAACATTGTAACCGGTGAAAAGAATCTTCCACCAAACGTAGACTTCTACTCTGCTTCTGTATATCATAGCTTAGGAATTGACCACGATTTATTTACCCCGATCTTTGCAGTAAGCCGCGTTTCCGGTTGGTTAGCTCATATTCTTGAACAATATGAAAATAATCGATTGATTCGTCCAAGAGCAGACTATACTGGTCCTGGAATGCAAAAATATGTAGCGATTGAGCAAAGAGGTTAACTTAAAAAGAATACAGCATTTTACTTTTAGCTAAAATATTGCTGTAATAGAGAGGAGAGGTTAGAGGCATTTGGCTCTAACCTTTGATTCTGATGTTGCCCGCTATGGATAGAAATCTTTTATACATATTGATTCACCTTGAGTGAGGCACATCTTGTTAGACAAAATGGAGGGAGAATTATACTATGCAAGGTGAAAAAATTACTGTAACAAATGGAGTTTTAAATGTACCAAATCATCCAGTAGTACCTTTTATTGAAGGAGACGGCACGGGATCTGATATTTGGGCTGCTGCATCTAGAGTGCTTGATGCTGCTGTTGAAAAAGCTTATAACGGTGAAAAGAAGATTGTATGGAAAGAAGTACTTGCAGGTGAAAAAGCGTTCAATCAAACAGGAGAATGGCTACCAAAAGAAACGTTAGAGTTAATTAACGAATATTTGATTGCTATTAAAGGACCTTTAACAACACCAATTGGTGGCGGAATTCGTTCACTGAATGTGGCTCTTCGCCAAGAGCTTGATTTATATGTATGTTTACGTCCAGTTCGCTGGTTTGAAGGAGTTCCTTCTCCAGTTAAACGTCCACAAGATACGGATATGGTAATCTTCCGTGAAAATACAGAAGACATTTACGCTGGTATTGAATATGCAAAAGGTTCGGATGAAGTGAAAAAGCTAATTTCTTTCCTTCAAAATGAAATGGGAGTAAATAAAATCCGCTTCCCAGAAACATCAGGCCTTGGAATCAAGCCAGTTTCTGAAGAAGGAACTGCTCGTCTAGTTCGTGCTGCAATTGAATATGCGATCAAAGAGGGACGTAAATCTTTAACTCTTGTTCATAAAGGTAACATCATGAAATTCACTGAAGGTGCGTTTAAGAACTGGGGTTATGAGCTTGTTGAGAGAGAATACGGTGATAAAGTATTCACATGGGCACAGTATGACCGTATAAAGGATGAACAAGGCACAGAGGCTGCAAATCAAGCTCAAGCAGATGCAGAAGCTCAAGGGAAAATCATCGTGAAAGATGCAATTGCAGATATTTTCCTACAACAAATTCTAACTCGCCCACGTGAGTTTGATGTAGTTGCTACAATGAACCTTAACGGAGACTATATTTCAGATGCGTTAGCTGCACAAGTAGGTGGAATTGGAATTGCACCTGGGGCAAACATCAACTATGTAACAGGTCATGCTATTTTTGAAGCTACACACGGTACAGCACCAAAGTATGCTGGATTAGATAAAGTAAACCCTTCATCTGTTATTCTATCTGGTGTATTAATGCTTGAACATCTAGGCTGGAATGAAGCAGCGAAGTTAATCATCGATTCTATGGAAAAGTCAATCGCTTCTAAAGTGGTTACTTATGACTTTGCACGATTGATGGACGGAGCAACAGAAGTGAAGTGCTCAGAATTTGGAGATGTGCTTATTAAGAACATGGGATAAATTGTTCTAGAGGCTGTTCTTTCTAGAACAGCCTTTTTATAATTGTTTAGCTTTTATGAAAAGTGACTTAGGGCAATGACTTTCAAAATGTAGGGGGAAAAGGTTATGTCAATGAAGCGTAAAAAGATCTCGGTAATTGGTGGGGGCTTTACTGGAGCTACAACAGCTTTTCTACTTGCACAAAAAGAACTTGGAGATGTCGTTTTGCTGGATATACCGCAAATGGAAAATCCAACAAAGGGAAAGGCTTTAGATATGCTTGAAGCAAGTCCGGTTCAAGGGTTTGATGCAAATATCACAGGCACAGCAGATTATGCAGATACGAAGGATTCTGATATTGTTGTTATCACCGCAGGAATCGCAAGAAAACCTGGAATGAGTCGAGATGATCTTGTTCAAACCAATCAAAAGGTTATGAAAGCTGTTGCATCAGAAGTAGCTAAATACTCACCAAACTGTACGATTATCGTTTTGACAAATCCAGTGGATGCAATGACCTATACGGTTTTCCAAGAAACGGGTTTCCCAAAAAATCGTGTAATTGGTCAATCAGGTGTTCTTGATACTGCACGCTTCCGTACATTTGTGGCCCAAGAGTTAAATTTATCTGTTAAAGACATAACTGGCTTTGTCCTAGGTGGCCACGGTGACGATATGGTCCCTCTTGTTAGGTACTCATATGCTGGTGGAATTCCACTTGAGACATTACTTTCGAAGGAACGCCTAGAGGCTATTGTTGAACGTACGAGAAAAGGTGGAGGAGAAATTGTTAATCTATTAGGAAATGGAAGTGCTTACTATGCACCTGCTGCTTCTCTAGTAGAAATGTGTGAAGCAATCTTAAAGGATCAGCGTCGTGTTCTCCCATCTATTGCTTACCTTGAGGGTGAATATGGATATAAAGGTATTTACCTAGGGGTACCAACGATCCTCGGAGCTAATGGAATAGAACAAGTAATTGAGCTTGAGTTAACAGATGAAGAAAAGAGTGCCTTAGATAAATCAGCAGCTGCTGTACGAAATGTAATGGACGTATTAGTTTAATAAAATCGAAAATTCGGGGGTTCTTCCCCGAATTTTTTGTTCTTCTATGCTTTTGCTATAATAATTTATAGGATTCGATAGTAGAACGATTTCATTTATTGGAGGTATCGTCAGCATGTTGTTAGGTAAAAAGAGAAAAATGGGCCGTAAAATTAATGAGATTTCTAGAGGAGAAAAACTTTCCCTGACAGAAAAGATTGAAGATAAGGACTTACTACTATATCTTGGTCTAACGAATGACGCGAACCCGTTGTATATTCAGCATGATTATGCTTCACAAACTCCTTTTAAAAAGCCACTGGTGCCTAGTATTATGCTCACCGGAATCATTACTTCTGCAATTTCTAAATATTTGCCTGGGCCAGGTAGCCACATCCTAAAACAGGATATTGAATATGTGAAACCAGTATATCATTATGAAATGATTGATTTCATGTTCGAAGTGACAGAAGTAAGTATAAGCAATCATACAATTGAAATTACAGTTGAAGGGAAAAATGAAGAGGAAGAACAAGTACTAAAAGCACTCCTTTTAGTTTGTCCTCCTCATCAATTAGAGGCATTAGATGGTCATGCATTGGATAATTTTTAACAGGAAATGGACGTGCTTTTTAAGAGTAAGTCTCTTTTTTATGAATTTTTTGTTATCTTTATTAAATGAATATGTATTATAATGGATGTGGATGATGGGGTAATACGTTAATGTGGAGGCTTTTATGGAAAAAAGAGTGCTTGTAGTCGATGATGAGCAGTCAATTGTAACGCTCCTGCAGTACAATTTACAACAGGCTGGTTATGAAGTGTTAACTGCTGCGGATGGGGAAGAAGGACGAAATATTGCTTTGGAACAGGAACTAGACTTAATTATTTTGGATTTAATGCTTCCGAAGCTTGATGGAATTGAAGTTTGTAAACAGCTTCGTCAACAGAAAATCTTGACGCCTATTCTTATGTTGACTGCAAAAGACGATGAGTTTGACAAAGTTCTCGGACTTGAACTAGGTGCAGATGATTATATGACAAAACCGTTTAGTCCAAGAGAAGTCATAGCGAGAGTCAAAGCAATTCTTAGAAGAACCCAAGTACAACCAGAACCAGTTGCGGTACAAGAAGAGGAAAAAGATGTGCTTCAGGTGGCAGAGCTGAAAATTTATCCAGAACAGTATGAGGCGTATTCTGGAGATATATTACTGGAGCTCACTCCAAAAGAATTTGAATTATTACTCTATTTAGCAAGACACAAAGGAAGAGTTTTAACACGAGATCAGCTTTTAAGTGCGGTATGGAATTATGATTTTGCAGGAGACACGCGAATTGTTGATGTTCATATTAGCCACTTAAGAGAGAAAATTGAACAAAATACAAAAAAACCAGTTTATATAAAAACGATTCGAGGCTTAGGCTATAAGATGGAGGAGCCTAAGGGAGAATGATAAAATTTCGAACGAGACTCTTGTTTGCCCTAATTATGCTTATTTTTATTGTACTAATAGGGTTAGGCTTATTGTTAGGACAATTGTTCAAAGGATACTATATTGATTCCTTTGATGGGAGGATGAAGCAGGAAACAAAGCTAGTCTCTACGTATATTCGAGATACTGGTGGCATAAGCGATATTTCTAAAGATAGAATAAACGAGTTTAGTGATACGTTAAGTTCTCGAATCACGATACTAGAGAATAATGGAAATGTTATTTATGACAGTGGCGCCCTAGAAAATACGAGTAATAAGAGGCATGAAAGTGTCCTAAAGTCCATCTTTGAAAATCAATTAGAAAAAGAAGATGAAATCATTGAAGTAGGTGGAGGATATAATCTTCACTATTATTGGGACAGTGTAGATTCTAATGGTGAGACTGAGGGAATCATTGTATTAAGTACGAAACTAACAGAAATAAAAAATGCATACGAACAGATCTGGTGGATATTAACGATTTCACTCGGGATCGCATTATTTGTCATTATTTTATTGGGTTATAAAATAACGATCATGTACACAAAGCCGATTGAATCTGCTACCAATGTAGCTATTGAGCTTGCGAAAGGAAATTATCGTGCTAGAACGTACGAGGATCATGCTGATGAAACAGGTATGCTTAGCAGTTCAATTAATATTTTAGCGCGAAATCTACAGGAGCTCATGAAGTCGAAGGAAATTCAACAAGATCGCTTAGGGACCTTAATTGAAAATATGGGAAGCGGACTTATATTAATTGATAGTCGTGGCTATATTAATTTGGTCAATCGGACGTATAAAGAAATTTTTCAAATAGAATCAAATGAGTATTTGGAAAAGCTTTACTACGAAGTGATTGACCAAAAAGACATTTGTGATTTAATAGAAGAAATCTTTATGACTGAACACAAAATTAGAAAACAACTAATTGTTCCTGTAGGGATTGAGAGAAGACATTTTGAAGTTTATGGTGTTCCAATTATCGGCCTAAACGATGTTTGGAAAGGGATTTTATTAGTTTTCCATGATATCACTGAGATTAAGAAGCTTGAACAAATGCGTAAAGATTTTGTTGCAAATGTATCACATGAGTTAAAGACACCTATTACTTCTATAAAGGGATTTTCCGAAACCTTACTAGATGGAGCCATGGAGGACAGGCAGACTTTAGAGGCTTTCCTAACGATTATTTTGAAAGAAAGCGATCGTTTACAAACATTAATACAAGACTTATTAGATCTTTCAAAGATGGAGAAGCAAGGCTTTCAATTGTCCATTCAAAAAATAAATATTGTTGAAGTGTTACATGAAGTTCTTCCCATTTTAGCAGGTAAGGCAATTGAAAAGAAAATTGACCTTCAATTTGAAGCCGAGGAAGAAGCGATCTTTGTTGAAGGTGACGTATATAGATTAAAACAAGTGTTTATTAATTTAATAACGAATGCCATTTCCTACACTCCTGAAGGGGGTACTGTAAAGGTCGAAGTTCGTGAAAGGACAAGCAAGATAAGAATAAAGGTCATAGATACGGGTATTGGAATTGAGCGAAAGGAAATTCCAAGAATCTTTGAACGTTTTTATCGAGTGGACCGAGCAAGAAGTAGAAACTCTGGTGGTACAGGTTTAGGCTTAGCCATTGTGAAGCATTTGATTGAAGCTCATAGAGGGAACATCCGAGTAGAAAGTAAGGTTGGAAGAGGGACCACTTTCATTATTGAACTATTAAAAGAGATTCCTAAATAATATAGGTGACTTGGATACAGATTTTACAGTACATTTACAATTATTATAATATTCCTTAATAATTGTTCTGTAATATCATAAGGGAAAACCCCTTCATCCAAGGACCTAAAGAAAAGGTGAAAGCTAACCCCGCTTTCACCTTTTCTTTTTTATTGAAACCTTTTTCACGCCCATTCGTATAACAATTAACTGTTCTTAATAAAGAGAAAGAGGTGAAGGTTGTTGCTTAGTTTAAAAAGAATTTATTCACTGGTAGGTCTAATACTTTTAATTATAGTACTAAGTTTTGTAGTTTTTACGACGTGGTATACGGTTGATGAATCAGAACAGGCTGTTATATTAACCTTTGGGAAGGTAGAAGAAGGAATAACAGAACCTGGGTTACATTTTAAAATGCCTTGGCCTATTCAAAATGTAGAGAAGCTTTCGAAGGAAACGTTTAGTTTACAGTTTGGATATGAAGAAAAAGATGGCGAAATTGTTGAGTTCGATAATGAAACAAAAATGATTACAGGCGATGAAAACATCGTTCTGGCAGATCTTGTTGTTCAATGGAAGATAACGACGCCTTCTAAATACCTATATAATGCAGATAATCCAGAAGAGATTTTACGTGATGCCACTTCAGCGTCTCTTCGTAGCATTATAGGAAGCTCCAAAATTGATGATGCCTTAACCTCTGGGAAAGGTGAAATAGAAGCAAGTGTCAGAGACCTACTGTCGACGCTAATGGATAAATACGATATAGGGATTACTATCATGGCGGTGAAGCTGCAAGATGTGGAGCTTCCGAATGAAGAAGTTCGTAAAGCATTTACGAATGTTACAGATGCTCGTGAAACGATGAATACAAAAATTAACGAGGCGAAGAAGTATCAAAATCAAAAAATCAATGAAGCAGAAGGAGAAAAGAAAGCCCTTGTATCAAGAGCCGAGGGGGACCAATCAGCAAGAATTGAGATTGCTAGAGGAGATGTAGCGGTTTTTAATAAGCTCTACGAAGAATATAAAAACAATCCTGAAGTAACTAGACAAAGGCTTGTGTTAGAAACGTTAGAGGAAGTATTACCAGGAACAGAGATTTATATTATGAATGATGATGGTGATACATTGAAGTATTTCCCGATTAGACCACTAGAAAAAGAAGAAGCAAAACCTGCGGCAGAGGGGAGTGGAAACAATGAGTGATGGAAATGTAATCGATATGAAAGAGCGTTCTGGAGATGGGTTTAAGTGGCGGAATTATACCAAATTTGGATTGATCGCGCTTTTAATCCTTCTATTGATTGGGATCACTCTCACCAATTTATTTATCGTTAAGGAAGGAGAATACCGAGTGATTCGCCAATTCGGTGAAGTGGTTCGAATTGAGAGTACTCCTGGTCTTAGCTATAAAATCCCATTTGTTCAAAGTGTTTCGACTCTCCCAAAATATCAAATGACCTATGATGTTAATGAAGCTGAAATTAATACAAAAGATAAAAAGCGTATGTTGATTGACAATTATGCTGTTTGGAAAATTGAAGATCCTAAAAAAATGATCTCGAATGCAAGAACTCTTGAAAATGCTGAAGGTAGAATGGAGGAGTTTATTTACTCCGTTGTTCGATCAGAGCTTGGAAAATTAAACTACGAAGAAATCATTAATGATGAGGCGTCAACTAGAGGTTCTTTAAATGATAAAATTACAGAGAAGGTTAATGAACTCCTCTCACAAGATAATTACGGAATCGTTGTAACGGATGTGCGTATGAAAAGAACCGATCTCCCGAAGGAAAACGAACAGTCGGTGTTCACTCGGATGATCTCAGAACGTGAATCAAAGGCACAGGAGTATTTATCAATAGGGGATGCAGAGAAAAACATCATTATTGCAGAAACGGATCGCCAGGTGAAGGAAACACTAGCGAAGGCGCAAGCAGATGCCGAAACGATTCGTGCGGAGGGAGAAGCACAAGCTGCGAAGGTATATAATGAGGCATTCTCGAAAGACCCAAACTTCTATCAATTATTTAGAACATTAGAATCGTATAAAAAGACAATTAACGGTGAAACGGTTATTGTTTTACCATCAGATTCACCTTATGCCCGTTTGCTTATGGGATATACAGAGTAAATATAAAGCCGGCGTTTTCCTTTCCTATCGTGGTCATGGTAGAATAAAGAAGGAAAACACTGGCTTTTTTACATATTACATGAGACAAGCTTTAGTTAGAAAGGGAGGCTTCCTTTGAAAAAGAAACTCGTATTAATTGATGGAAATAGCATTGCTTACCGAGCATTTTTTGCTCTGCCATTGCTCAACAATGATAAAGGAATTCATACGAATGCCGTTTATGGATTTACGATGATGCTCTTGAGGATATTGGAGGATGAGAAGCCATCACATATAATGGTTGCGTTTGATGCTGGAAAAACAACCTTCCGCCATAAGACATTTAGTGAGTATAAGGGTGGGCGTCAAAAAACACCACCTGAGCTATCCGAACAATTTCCTTTTATTCGAGAAGTATTGGACGCATATCGAATCAAAAGATATGAACTTGAAAACTATGAAGCAGATGATATTATTGGTACTTTGTCGAAGAAGGCAGAGGAAGATGGCTATGAAGTAAAGGTTATTTCAGGAGATAAAGATTTAACCCAGTTGAGTTCTGAAAAAACAACTGTTGCGATCACCAAAAAAGGAATCACAGAAATTGAGGAATATACTCCAGAGCATATCAAAGAAAAATATGGTTTAACACCAAAGCAGATCATTGATATGAAAGGGTTGATGGGGGATACTTCTGATAATATTCCTGGTGTTCCTGGAGTTGGAGAAAAAACCGCTATTAAACTGTTAGCGGAGTTTGAGACACTCGAAAAACTGCTAGAGTCGATAGACCAAGTGAGCGGAAAGAAATTAAAAGAAAAACTTGAGGAATTTAAAGACCAGGCCATTATGAGTAAAGAGCTTGCGACCATAACTAGAGAAGCACCAGTTACGGTACAACTCGAGGAATTCGAATATGACGAGTTTGACCGTGACAAGGTTGTACAGTTATTTAAAGAATTAGGTTTTAATTCACTACTGGATAAATTGGGAGATCACACAGGAGATTCTGTGGAAGAACCTTTGGAGAGTGTTGAATACACAACTGTACAAGAAGTAACAGATGAACTATTTGCAGATGAAAATGCCTTATACATTGAAGTGTTAGAGGATAATTATCATTATGCTGATATTGTGGGTATATCACTAGTCAATGAAAGGGGGAACTTTTTCATTCCTACCAATGTAGCCATAGAGTCATCCGTTTTTAAAATTTGGGCTGAAAATGAAGCTTCTAAAAAAATCGTATATGATGCGAAAAGGACAGAGGTATCACTAAGACATCACCATATCCACCTTAAAGGGATTGAGTTTGACTTACTGTTAGCCTCCTATATTATGAATCCAGCCGAGTCTGTTGATGATATTTCAACGACTGCTAAACGCTATGGTTTTACGAGTATTAATTCTGATGAGGCTTTTTACGGAAAAGGGGCTAAGAGAAAGATTCCTGAACCGGAACAGCTTGGAGAGCATCTCGTTCGAAAAGGGCTTGTATTACAAGATCTACGAGATAAGCTTGAACAAGAGTTAAAAGCAAATGAACAATTTGAACTTTATTATGATTTAGAGCTTCCTCTATCTTTGATACTAGCCGATATGGAATCGTGTGGGATTAAGATTGACCTCGACCGACTTCATGCGATGGGAGAAGCAATTACAACTCAACTAACCAATATTGAAGCTCGTATTTATGATCTTGCAGGCGAAAGCTTTAATATTAATTCACCAAAGCAGTTAGGCGTCATTCTCTTTGAAAAGTTACAACTTCCGGTAGCGAAAAAGACAAAAACAGGCTATTCAACCTCTGCAGATGTACTGGAGAAGCTTGAAGAAGAGCACGAAATTATTCGAGAAATCTTAAATTACCGTCAGCTTGGTAAGCTTCAGTCCACTTATATTGAAGGATTACTTAAAGTGATTAATCCTACAACAAATAAAGTTCATACAAGATTTAACCAGGCTTTAACTCAGACTGGAAGATTAAGCTCAACAGATCCAAATTTACAAAATATCCCTATAAGACTGGAAGAAGGTCGTAAAATTCGTCAAGCCTTTATTCCGTCTGAGGAAGGCTGGGTTATTTTTGCAGCTGATTACTCACAAATTGAATTACGTGTGTTGGCGCATATTGCAAATGACGAAAAGCTAATCGAAGCCTTTCAAGAGGGTCTAGACATTCATACAAAAACAGCGATGGATGTGTTTCATGTATCCAAGGAAGAAGTAACTTCTAACATGAGACGGCATGCAAAAGCGGTAAACTTTGGAATTGTTTACGGCATCAGTGATTATGGGTTGTCACAGAGCTTAAACATTACACGTAAAGAAGCAGGTAGCTTTATTGAAAGATACTTAGAAAGTTATCCAGGTGTGAAAGAATATATGGAAGAAATCGTAAAAGATGCAAAGCAAAAGGGATTCGTGTCAACCCTTCTGCACCGCCGAAGATATATTCCTGAAATAACGAGTAGAAACTTCAATCTTCGTAGTTTTGCGGAACGGACGGCAATGAATACGCCAATTCAAGGAAGTGCGGCGGATATTATAAAAAAAGCAATGATAGATATGGCTGATAGGCTCGAAAAAGAAAAACTTAAAACACGATTGCTGCTATCTGTACACGATGAATTAATATTCGAAGCACCAGAAGAAGAAATCGAGCGATTGAAGGAAATTGTCCCTGATGTAATGGAACATACAGTGGAGTTGAAGGTGCCACTTAAGGTTGATTATTCCTACGGTCCGACTTGGTTTGACGCGAAATAAAGGCAGTTGGGAGGAAGAATATTGCCAGAACTTCCAGAGGTCGAAACGGTTCGACGTACATTAGAAATGCTTATTTTGGATAAAGAAATCAAAAAAGTAACTGTTCTTTGGCCAAAAATTATTAAACATCCTGATGTAGATCAGTTTTGTGATGCTTTAGTTGGCGAGAGATTTGTTCAGTTAGGGAGAAGAGGGAAATTTCTTATCTTATATACTGAAAAATTTGCGTTAATTTCTCATCTGCGTATGGAAGGTAGATATGCTCATTTTGAGGCTGAGGAACCAGTCGCTCTCCACACGCATGTGATTTTTACTTTTACCGACGGAACAGAACTCCGCTACAAAGATGTGCGTAAATTTGGTACGATGCACTTATTTGAAAAAGGGAAGGAATTTAACCAGCCACCTTTATCGACTCTCGGACCTGAACCATTTGATCCGGATTTTACGTCATCCTATTTGCAAAAAAGATTATCGAAAACACAAAGGTCAATCAAAACAGCCTTGCTTGACCAAACAGTAGTCGTTGGGCTAGGTAATATTTATGTAGATGAGGCCCTTTTTCGATCGAAAATTCACCCTGAGAGAATCGCTAGCTCATTGAAGAAAAAAGAGTGGGTCATCCTTTATGAACAAATAAAGGAAACATTAGGTGAAGCAGTTGAAAAGGGTGGAAGTACGGTACGATCTTATGTGAATTCACAAGGACAAATGGGGATGTTTCAGCTTGAATTATTTGTTTACGGTCGGAAAGGTGAAAATTGTAAAATGTGTGGTACTCCTCTAGAAAAAATTGTTGTTGGTGGGCGAGGAACCGTGTTTTGTCCAAAATGTCAAAAGAAGAAGTAGGTTGAACCTTGGATGGGCTCCTATCATATACTATCCTAGCTTTTTGTTAGGAAGGAGTCTTTCCAATGGTACTATCTGTTCCATTATTACTACTTGCATTAGCAGTTAGCATTGACAGTTTTAGTGTAGGTTTCACATACGGTCTGAGGAAAATGCGAATTCCTTTTAAGTCAATCGCGGTGATCTCATTATGCTCTGCAGGAACACTCACTGTAGGGATGATTATTGGCCATTTCATTGAGTCTGTCTTATCACCTGATATCGCTGAGAGTATAGGGGGATTTATACTCATTTTATTAGGGGCTTGGGTTCTCGCTCAATTTTTTCGATCAGAGAAATCGTCCTCATCAATGCTTCCCCATCCAAAAACGATCATTGATTTTGAGATTAAATCTCTTGGGATTGTTATTCAAATATTACGAAAGCCGATGTCAGCAGACTTTGATCAATCGGGTACGATCAATGGTATTGAAGCCTATATGCTTGGTTTAGCGTTATCTTTAGATGCATTTGGGGCCGGAATAGGTGCTGCGATGCTAGACTTTTCTCCAAGCATATTAGGGACTGCTGTAGCATTAATGAGCTTTCTCTTTATTTATGCGGGATTACAGCTTGGCAAACATTTTTCAGAGAACAGTTGGCTCCAACGCTTCGCTTTTTTACCTGGTGTATTGTTAATCATTATTGGAATATGGAAAATTTAACAAAAAGCCTCCATTTGTGGAGGCTTTTACGCTAAACGGAGGAGCAAAATATGACTTTAGTCGTTGGATTAACGGGTGGCATTGCTAGTGGGAAAAGCACTGTGGCAAATATGTTTAAAGAAATGGGAATAGAGGTCATTGATGCTGATATAGAAGCAAGAAAGGCCGTTGAGATAGGAGAGGTAGCATACGAACAAATCGTTACATATTTTGGTGAAGGTATATTGGATGATGATCGAACGATTAATCGATCCATATTAGGTGAAATCATTTTTAATGACAATGTGAAGAGGCAAAAATTAAATGAAATTGTTCATCCGGATGTACGAAGAAGGATGAATGAGAAGAAGGAAGTAGCTATTTTACGAGGAGCCCAAATAGTTGTGTTGGATATTCCACTACTATTTGAAAGTGGATTAAAGCATATGGTTGACGTAGTTCTGCTTGTGTATGTTGAGAAAGATGTCCAGCTTCAGAGATTAATGGATAGAAATCTGTTAACAAAGGAGGAAGCCCTTGCTCGAATACAATCTCAAATGCCAATTGAAGATAAACGGAAGCTTGCTGATAAAATGATTAATAATAATGGGACGATAGACGATACGAAAAAGCAACTGATAGAGCTTCTTAAGGATTGGAAAACCATCACAAATTAATGTGATGGTTTTTTGTTGAAAATAGGTTTTTTTATCACCACAATCCACAACTAATATGTTATACTAATTGTAAAATACGGAAATAAAGTATAACACTTTTGAAGGGAGCCGTAACATGAAGGCTAGAGTAGCGATTAATGGGTTTGGAAGAATAGGAAGAATGGTTTTCAGAAAGGCAATTTGTGATGATGCATTAGAAATAGTAGCCATTAATGCTAGTTATCCTGCGGAAACATTAGCACATTTAATAAAGTATGACACAAATCACGGAAAGTTTGATGGTGAGGTAGTAGCTGAACATGATTCCTTATTAGTAAATGGAAAAAGAGTGAAGCTAATTAACCACCGTAATCCAGAGGAGCTACCATGGAATTCACTTAATGTTGATATCGTGATCGAAGCGACTGGGAAATTCAATGCAAGAGAGAAAGCTAGTCTCCATTTAGAAGCGGGTGCAAAGAAGGTTATATTAACCGCACCGGGTAAAGGAGAAGATATTACAATTGTTATGGGTGTGAATGAACATCAGTTAGATATATATGAGCATGAAATCATTTCAAATGCCTCTTGTACGACAAATTGTTTAGCACCTGTTGTAAAAGTACTTGAAGATCACTTTGGCATAATTAATGGGCTAATGACGACCGTGCATGCCTATACAAATGATCAAAAAAATATTGATAATCCGCATAAAGATCTTCGAAGAGCGAGAGCTTGTGGTCAATCAATCATTCCAACAAGCACAGGTGCGGCTAAAGCTCTTTCACTAGTGCTACCTAAAATGAAAGGGAAGCTGCATGGAATGTCATTAAGAGTTCCAACAACCAATGTCTCTTTAGTTGATTTAGTTGTTGATTTAAAGCGAGAAGTAACGATAGATGAGATCAATGATGTATTCGAAACAGCCTCAAAGGATGAACTAAAAGGGATACTCGACATTACAGATGAGCCATTAGTATCGGTTGACTTTAATACCAATGAACATTCTGCGATTGTTGATGGGTTGTCTACAATGGTTATAGGTGCGAACAAGGTAAAGGTTCTTGCATGGTACGATAATGAGTGGGGCTATTCTTGTCGGGTCGTTGATCTAACGAAACATGTGGCTAATCAACTGTCTTTAGCTTCAGAAAATATTAAACGAGTAAGTTCGTTGTAAATAGTCAGTCTTCTGGGAACCCCAGAAGACTGATTTTTTGTATGATTAGATGAAAGGGATTTTACTTTTCTTTTTTTTTGTAAAGATTTTTTAAATACATTATTGCAAAAAAAAAACAAACAAAGTATACTAGTCATCGTGAACTTCTTGAAATTTGGAATCTATATCTACTTAAAGGGTTAGGACCTCTTTGGACTAACTTTCCCCCGT
>NZ_JBOCCY010000010.1:0-147160 GCF_050586445.1 Bacillus coreaensis | reverse complement strand
TCCCAAAGATCCGCTCGACTTGCATGTATTAGGCACGCCGCCAGCGTTCGTCCTGAGCCAGGATCAAACTCTCCAATAAAGAGTAAGATTAGCTCTTAAAGTTAAAACGTTGGCTAGTGTGTATTTCAACACTAATCATTTTTGTTGACGTATGATTTGTTTAGTTTTCAAAGAACAATTATTACCATCTCGCTCAGAGGCGACTTTATTAATATATCACAGCGTTAATATCATGTCAACACTGTTTTATAAAAACATTTCCGTCAACTACAAAGCCATTTAAACGACATTTCGTAGCGACGGATATTAATATAACAAGAATCCCATCTCAGGTCAATAAAAAAGTGATATTTTTTTACGATAATTTTTCAGCAACTTTATAATATCTATGAAAAACACCTTGTCCCTTTGTTTCCTGATTAACAACCTCAATATATCCTTTTTCTATTAAGTACTCTAATAACATACTTAAATCTACCGAGTATTCTCTCAGCTCATCATGACTTAAGATTTCTTGGAACGCCCAGACGTCCTTTTGCTCTAACACCTCTTGAAGATGCATAATGCCTACTTTTGTTCTTGAATGAATAAGAAACTCACTGGCTAAAAACAATAGTTCAAGCCTTTTTTCAATTGATTCTTCACTCGTTACTAACTCTGAATACAATTTAAAAATTTCCGGTTCAATTTGTTTCACCTGATGCCAAACAGTCACTTCAGGATGAAAGCCGTTTTCGATTACAGCAAGTCTTGCTAAATGATGAAGAGAGTGAACTACATGATTATATGCATCTAAATGATGTTTATTTTCGAAGAACGCTTTCCCATCCATATAGCGACGAATCAATCTTGCAAACTCGAGTCCCATCTTTACCTTTCTACCATAGAAAGGGAATTCCATAAGCTCTTTTTTCAAGTTATGAAGGTACTCATTACGATCGAATTGAATTTTCCCGTTATAAAACCAGTCAAAGATTTTACGATTTGTACCAAGAAGAATCCATTCATTAATTTGCGCTTCTGTTACAACATGTAATGCAGCTTTTTTATTTTCATAGGTGTAATGTTTAATAAAAACCGCTTGTTCCGCTTCCTTTACAACAATAAGTAAAACAGCATCAAACGTATCTGTAGTAGGAATGGATTTTTGTTTTTTCTCTATAAATAAAACACCAAGTGTATTAGCTTGGCTTGCCCGTTCCTGATATAAAGGACGGAGAAAGTCTTCCATAGGAATTCCTCCCAATTCTTGATAGGCTATAATTTCGACGTCGAACATGAAACTCCTTCAAAATAAAAAGTCAAATTTCGACACGAACCTCCTTATTATATATTTATCTCATCAATAATGGTATGATATATTTAGCTTTTAGGAGGGAATAAAAATGGGTAAATACTCTAGCAAAATCAATAAAATTCGTACTTTTGCTCTAAGCTTAATTTTTATTGGATTCATTATTATGTATATAGGAATCTTCTTCAGAACGGCTCCCTTAGTTATGACTTTCTTTATGCTTCTAGGGCTTTTATCAATTATTGCAAGCACCGTTGTATATTTCTGGATTGGAATGTTATCTACGAAGACCGTTCAGGTAGTTTGTCCGAATTGCCAGAAAACAACTAAGGTATTAGGGCGAGTAGATATGTGCATGTATTGTAACGAGCCACTTACTCTTGACCCGAGCTTAACCGGCAAGGAATTTGATGAAAAATATAACCGTAAAAACAGCAAAAAAGCTGACATGTGAGTCAGCTTTTTTTCCATCTTTTCCGCTTAATGAGCTTCTTTAATAGCGCAATCTGGACAAGTTCCGTAAATCTCCATTCGATGGTGACTTACTTTAAATCCTGTAACATGAGATGCTAATTGTTCTACTTCATCAAGACCCGGATAGTGGAAATCAACGATCTTTCCACACTTTTCACAGATCACATGATAATGATGGGTTGTAATAAAATCGAACCTACTGGATGCATCACCGTAAGTAAGTTCTTTTACAAGTCCAACCTCGCGGAATACTCGTAAATTATTGTAAACTGTAGCCACACTCATATTAGGGAATTTTCCTTCAAGAGCTTTATAAATATCATCAGCAGTCGGGTGTGACATGGAGTTTATTAAATATTCAAGTATCGCATGACGTTGGGGAGTAATACGGACTCCAGTTTCTTTTAATGTGTCAAGTGCTTCTTTCAATTGATGCGACACCGCCATGCACCTCTTTCCTAGTAAAAATTATTACTTTATAATATTTACAATTAGTGTACTAATATGTGTTATACTTTGTCAATATTCCTGCCGTGTAAATGATAAATATTTATTCTTGCACTTTTACTAGTACATCATTTATCCCCTTTTGCCTATTTACATATCTTCCTGCTACAAATAACAAATCAGATAGGCGATTTAAATAGGCAATTATCATCGGGTTTACTTGTTCAATATTGACTGCACATCTTTCTGCCCGCCTTACAATTGTCCGTGCCAAATGAAGGGCTGCGGCCGCAGAATTCCCCCCTGGCAAAATAAAATTTTTTAATTCTTTTAGCTTCTCTTCCCACCGATCAATACACACCTCAAGTTCCCTTACATGTTCTTCCGTTACTGTGCTCGTCACTTTCTTTCCTATTGGTGTTGCAAGCTCAGCTCCCACATAAAACAGAGTCGTTTGTATATGACTAAGTGTTTCTTTTATATCCTTCTCTGCTTCTTGATCATCTAGAACCAAAAGACTTAAAGCAAGACCAATCGCCGAGTTGGCTTCATCACATGTTCCATACGCTTCCACTCTTTGGTCACTTTTCTTTACACGCTCACCATAAAGCAAAGATGTTTTTCCTTTATCGCCTGATCTTGTATAGATTTTCATACCCCACCTCTTTAGTTAATTCCTCTTATTACTATATGTATGTAGTTGATATTTCAATTTATTCAAAAGAATGACTAGCACACACATAAAAAAAACAGGCTATGATTAGCCTGTTAAAAAGTATCTGAGGAGGTATGCCCTAATATAATGTATTCACTACTTGTTTATTTGAATGGACAATAGCCTTTAAAAAGAAAATTAGGCAGTAATTTTTTCTTTTAAGAATTGTAATGCCTGTTCCACATGACCTTTCACAGACACTTTTCTCCATTCCTTCACTACGATTCCTTCTTCATTAAGAATAAAGGTTGATCGCTCAATGCCCATGTATTCTTTGCCAAAGTTCTTTTTTAATTTCCATACACCAAATGCTTCTGACAACTTTTGTTCTTCGTCTGCTAATAATAAAAAGGGAAGATCATATTTATCAATAAATTTTTCATGTCTACTCATCGGATCTGTACTTACCCCAATAATAACAGCGTTCAAGTTAGCAAAGCTTTCATGCTGATCTCGAAAATCACATGCTTGTGATGTACAGCCTGGCGTCATATCCTTTGGGTAAA
This sequence comes from Bacillus coreaensis, assembly GCF_050586445.1. Taxonomy (NCBI): domain Bacteria; kingdom Bacillati; phylum Bacillota; class Bacilli; order Caryophanales; family Bacillaceae; genus Bacillus; species Bacillus coreaensis. The sequence continues at coordinate 143,724 of NZ_JBOCCY010000010.1, read as the reverse complement.
AATACAACACAATATTCTTCCCCTTAAAATCTGAAAGACGAATCGCCTTCCCATTGCTTGCAGGCAATGCTATATCCGGAGCTACTTTTCCTATTACATCCATATATACCCCTCCAATATTCTGTATACAGTTAGCCTATCTAACTTACAAACAAAATACAACTTTGGAGGGGGTATAATTAGTTCTTTTCCATATCAATAACTGCTCTTGCTACAAAGGCAGCAGGAATTGTATACCCTATCAGAGCTTGAAACACCGCTATCCCCCTTGCAATACCAACTGGTGATATATCACCATACCCAACCGAGAAGAGGGTAATCGCACTAAAATAAATACTTGTTGCTAATCTCTCTATATAATGAAAGGAGTTACCTGCTTGGTTCGTTTCAAGCAATACATCGTGACCATGTATTTCTAATAATAGATATAACAAGCCAAAACCAATGGTTACTGTTGCGTAAATAAAGGCAAGAAAGAGAAAATTTTCGAAGGAAACCTGTTTCCCTTTTATTTTATTCGGGACAAATAGCAGTCTTAGGCTCATAAAAAGACACACGAAAATAATTAGTAAAGACAGAGTAAATATCATATTCCTATCCTCTTTTCAAATGAACTCCCTCATTTTACTATACGCGCCTCTTAATTATGTTATGACTGCATGTACACGTTCTTTAGTTCCCAGCTCCTCGATATCTTTTAACTCCCTCATTCCACACAAATACGGATATGGTAAAAAACACAACTCCAATAACAGGGGTCAAAAAGGAATACACATACCATTCTTCTCTTCTTAAGAAAAACGCTGCTGGGTAAACTCCGACAAATGCAAAAGGAAGGATCCATGTGAGCACAAAGCGGATTACCGTGTTATAAATATCTACTGGGTATCTTCCATAATTCCCAATGTTGTACATCATTGGCATAATCGATGTTCTAGCATCTGCCCAAAAGCTGATACAGGCGATAAGAATAAAAACACCTGCATAGACTAGAGCTCCACCTATTACAAAAACTAAGAACAAAAACGGATCGTACCAATTGATAGAAAGTCCGAGCCGGGCACCAGCGTATGCCATAACCACAAAACCTGTAATCGCACCGAATAAAGATTCCAATTCCATTCGTTCTAGAACAATTTGAAACAGGCTGTGTATAGGTCGAGTTAAGATTCTATCCAACTCGCCTTTCACTATATATCGCTCGTTAAAATCCCAAATATTAAAGAAGGAAGAAAATAATGCAAATGGCACGAGAAAGAAGCCATAAATAAAGATAATTTCATCCCGACTCCAGCCGTTTAAAAAATCGGTATGACCAAAAACAACAATAATGAAAATTAAATTTACCGCTTGAAAAAGCAAATCTGACACTAGCTCAACAACAAGATCTGAACGATATTGAAGCCTAGTTTTCAAATATTGTCCAATATACTGTGAAAGCATTTGCAAATAAAACACTCTATTACCCTCCTTGGATGACAAGCATTTTCTTGGCTAATATCCAAAGAGCCTGTATCGGAACGATTAAAATTAACACCCACATACCTTGTAGCATTATTGCTTGTATGGTCTCACTAAACGAGAAACCATTCGTAAATATCATGCTTGGTACATAACTGATTCCTTGAAACGGAAGAAACTTAAGTACCTCTTGAATTCCCTGAGGAAAAAAACTGAGCGGTAATAAAAGTCCAGAAAACAAATCAATAATTACCCGCTTTGCTCGTATGAGACCTGTATTATTAAATAAGAAAAAAGTAGTCATTCCTGTTAATAAATTGATTTGGGTATTTATTAAAAAGCTTAAGACAATGGAAACAAAAAAGAGTGCCCACGTGTACATATCTGCTGAAAAACGAATGGGAAAGATCAATGAAACGATAAGCATTCCAGGAACAGAAAAGAAAAACAAACGGAAAATCCCCTCGCCTAGCCCCTGCATGGTCTTCATCGTTAAGTAATTATAAGGTCGAATTAATTCAACAGCTACCTTTCCTTCCTTAATTTCCATAGCCATTTCTCGGTCAATATTATTAAAATAAAACGCCCGTGCCATCCAAGCGACCGCCACATAGGTAGTCATTTGGAGAACCGATAAGCCCTCAATCGTCTCCTTGCCCCCATAAATAGCCTTCCATAAAAAATAATAGGCACCGATATTAATACTATAAATTAAGATACCTGTGTAATAATTAGTACGGTACGCTAACATCATTAAGAATCTTATTCGTATCATCTCAATATACTTTTCCATACTATACTTCACCTTTCTCATAAATCTTACGGATAATTTCTTCAGTAGAAACCTCCATAATCTTCACATCTTTTATTTGAAAGGAAGAAATAACTGTGGCAATCAAATCCGAGACCGCATTCGCTTCATCGGTCGTATAGGCAGTAAAAAGCTGCTCTTTTTCTTCTATCTCCCATTTAACAGGTAGCTCACGAGTTACCTTCTCTAAGACCGAAAGCTCAACACTCTCTAAAAATTGAAATTGAACCTCTTTTCCTTCACCCCATGTTTCCTTTAAGTTTTTCAAAGCTCCATCGTAAATAATATTTCCTTCATCAAGCATAACGACACGGTCACAAAGCGCTTCAATATCCGTTAAATCATGTGTAGTTAACAGGATGGTCGTATTATATTTTTCATTTATTTCCTTTAAGAAATCACGAATTTTTAGTTTTACGAGCACATCAAGTCCGATGGTTGGTTCGTCTAAGAATAATAGCGGTGGATTATGTATGAGAGCAGCAGCAAGCTCACAGCGCATCCGTTGGCCTAACGATAACTTTCGAACAGGCTTATCCAGAAGTGGTTCAATATCCAGTGTTCGGATGACATGCCCCATGTGGCGGTCATACTCTTCATCGGAAACTTTATAAACCTTTTTTAATAAACGAAAGGACTCTTGGACCGCAATATCCCACCAAAGCTGTGAGCGCTGTCCAAATACTACACCAATTGTCTGTACAAAAGCCTCCCGTTCTTTATGAGGATTCATCCCATTTACTACCACATCACCTGCAGTTGGTGTTAATATACCTGTTAACATTTTAATTGTGGTTGATTTACCAGCTCCGTTCTCACCGATATACCCAACCATTTCTCCTTGCTTAACGGAAAAGCTAACATCATTTACCGCACGAAGCACTTTATAATTTCTCGAAAATAAGTCTCTAAACGCTCCCTTAAGACCCGAACGTGAAGAATACGATTTAAATTCTTTTCTTAATCCATGTACTTCAATAGCATTTTTCATCTTGTTTCCTCCATATCTATCAAACACAAATCTTAGTGTACCCAAACCACTATCTCTTCTCAACCAAATACACTTAGAGAAAAAATTCGCTATAGTTGTACATAAGGGAAAAAGGACAAAAACATGCTAAAATAAGGTCATTCGATTTAACTAGGAGGAGAAACATGCAATTTACGAATTCTGAACGATTACATAATGAAGCATTAGAGGTTATTGTTGGCGGGGTGAATAGTCCCTCCCGCTCCTATAAAGCCGTCGGAGGCGGTGCACCAGTCGTTATGGAAAGAGCAAACGGTGCTTATTTCTGGGACGTTGATGGCAATCAATACATTGATTATTTAGCAGCTTACGGTCCCATTATCACTGGACATGCACACCCACATATTACAGAAGCAATAAAAAGAGCAGCTGAATCTGGTGTACTATACGGAACACCTACTCCTCATGAGGTAAAGTTTGCAAAAATGCTTCAAGAGGCAATGCCCAACTTAGAAAAAGTTCGATTTGTCAATTCTGGGACTGAAGCAGTTATGACGACCATCCGTGTTGCTCGTGCTTATACAGGGAGAGATAAAATTATTAAGTTTGCTGGTTGTTATCATGGACACTCCGATCTTGTTCTTGTCGCTGCAGGGTCAGGACCATCTACTCTAGGCACTCCGGATTCAGCGGGTGTACCAAAATCAATAGCTCAAGAAGTCATTACTGTTCCATTTAATGATATAGAACCATTTAAGGCAGCTTTAGAAAAATGGGGTGATGAAATTGCTGCCGTTCTAGTTGAGCCGATCGTCGGTAACTTTGGAATTGTTGAACCAGTAGAAGGATTTCTACAGCAAGTGAATGATCTGACTCATGCAGCAGGCGCTCTTGTAATCTACGATGAAGTAATTACTGCCTTCCGTTTTATGTATGGCGGCGCACAAGATCTATTAGGAATCCAACCTGATTTAACAGCATTAGGGAAAATTATTGGTGGTGGGCTTCCAATCGGCGCATATGGAGGTAAAAAAGAAATTATGGAAAAGGTTGCCCCCCTAGGTCCTGCTTACCAAGCTGGTACAATGGCAGGTAACCCCGCCTCCATTCTTTCAGGCATAGCTTGTCTAGAAGTGTTAAAACAAGATGGAGTGTATGAATATTTAGACGGATTAGGCGCCTTGCTCGAGGAAGGTATTTCACAAGCAGCGAAGGAACACAACATCTCCATCTCCATTAACCGTTTAAAAGGGGCATTAACGATTTATTTCACGGACGAAAAGGTTATTAATTACGAACAGGCTGAAAACACCGACGGTGAGATGTTCGGGAGATTTTTCAAGCATATGCTTCATCAAGGAATCAACCTTGCACCTTCTAAGTATGAAGCATGGTTTATTACGATCGCCCATACACAAGACGATATTGAGGCAACCCTTCATGCGGTTAACAATGCCTTCGAGCTATTAAAGAACGAATAATTATTCATGTTTTTATACATTACGGAACTTTACAAAGGTTCCGTTTTTTTCTATTTACATTATGAAAACGCTTCCATTGCTAGTGTAAGACTCTTAATTTCCAATATTTTTTCCTTTTTCCCTATCCAACTTTTTGCATATTTAATTGATTTCTGAAAATTCATATGATATCATAAATTAAACAATTTTGTTTTATGTTCGACCTTTCTTGCAGCCAGTGACACTTCCCAAAGAAGGTAAAGATCAAGGTATTAACCCCAACCTTTAAACACTGACTTGCTAAACCAACGTTTGTATCCGTGATTTTTTAAATTCATTCTTAACAAATAGATCTTTGATCAGGAGGTGAAACGGCTTTTGAGGGACAGAGCATTCCCGATTAGCCGAAAAGTATGACAGAACAATGGACCCCTTCTTTATTTAAAGAATTCTACCGCGAAGAGCATGATGCATGCGGTATTGTATCTAGCTTAGAAAAATCAAATAAGCCTACAAAAGAGAATATCTTTAATTGTATCAATGCACTTGTCACCATGAATCACCGAGCAGGATTTATTAACGGAGAAGGCGATGGAGTAGGGATTCACATTGATATCCCTAAAGCATTGTGGAAAGAAAAGCTAACAAATGCGGGAGCTGACCAAAGCATCGTTGACAATGACAACTTTGTTGTAGGTCATATCTTCATTAGCAGTAAACACACTCCTGAAGAAATTAAAACAGACTTGATTGCAAAATTAAAAGATTCTAATTTTACTATTGTTTTTGAATCAGATGAAGTAACAAATTCTTCTGCACTAGGACCTATTGCGATTCAAGAAAATCCTGTGTTCTGGCAGTTTGCTGCTTTAGCAGATGTTTCCGGCCAAGAGCTTTCTAACAAGCTTTTTAACATGACTATCGATTTTGAGAAAAATGAAAATGTACATGTAGCTTCGTTAAGCCAATATCATGCTGTTTATAAGGTAATGGGTGCAGGTGATATTCTTCCGAAGTACTATGCTGACTTAGCAAATCCTATTGTTGCTTCTACTATGACACTTGGACACAACCGTTACTCCACTAATACGTTGTCTAGCTTTTTCCGTGTTCAGCCTTTCAGTGTTCTTGGACACAATGGAGAAATCAACACCATTGCTAAGCTAAGAGACGAAGCTCGTTTAATCGGTGTACCTCTTGTAAAAGATGGTAGTGACTCACAAGACTTAAGTAGAACACTTGAAACATTGATTTGTCGTGATGGTTACTCATTATTTGAGGCGCTGGACCTAGTCTTCCCTCCAATCGTGAACGAAATCAAATCATACCCTGAACATTTACAAGATTTATATACTTATATGCGTGAGGCGTGGGGACATTTCGCACAAGGACCTGCTGGTATTATCTCTCGTTTTGGTGACGAAGCAGCATTTAGTGTTGATGCCCTTGGATTACGTCCACTTTGGATGCTTGAGACAGAAACATCATACCTGTTCTCTTCAGAACCAGGAATCATTCCATCAAGTGAATACGTAAACGAACCAAAGCCATTAGCACCAGGTGAAAAAGTAGGTTTCAAGTGGGATGGCGACACATTAAAGCTTTATGAGCATGATGATTACCAAGCTGCTGTATACGAAAGATTTTCTAGTCGTTGCGACATTAAGGATGCAAGACTACGTCTTGAAACACCAGCTCTTGAGAAAAATGTATCAATGAACTACCCAACAAAATTACACAACGGACAATACAAAGCATTTGGCTGGGAGCGTGACCACGTTCAGTTAGTAGAACAGATGGCGGAAAAAGGTGTTGAACCTATCCGTTCTTTAGGGCATGACTCACCATTAGCTTCTTTAAATCCTGATCGTAAAAATCTGGCTGACTATATTAAAGAGAGCGTAGCGGTTGTTACGAATCCAGCAATCGACCGTGATCGTGAAACAGAACACTTCTCAACTCGCGTAATCATCGGCCAAAGACCTTCTTTATTCGAAAATAATAAAAAAGGGAATGTAGTAGAATTAACTACTCCTATTTTAATAGAAGGATCAGCTGGTTATGAGATTAGTAAAGAACTGAATCAACCTAGCTATGATCAATTAACGAATCATTTTGGACAACAAAAGCTTGTAGCTTATATTTCAACAACTATTAAGGCTGATGAGACAGTTGCTGAAGCTTTATCTCGACTACAAACAGAAGCTGTTGAGGCTGTAAATAGCGGAAAAACACTTCTAGTCCTTGACGATAACCATGCACATCATGATGGTCAGTTCTGGCTTGATCCTCATTTGGCAACGTCAGCTATTGATCAAGCACTTGTAAAAGCAGAGGTTAGAAGAAATTGTTCCCTTCTCCTTCGTTCTGCTGCTATCCGTTCTTTACATGATGTGATTGTTGCATTTGGTTTTGGAGCAGATTTAATTAGTCCTTACTATATGTTTATCACTGTATTAGATGAGTCAACAAAACCATTGGTTAACTTATACTCTGCCCTTACAAAAGGACTAGAGAAAGTAATTTCTACTATTGGTATCCATGAGCTACGTGGATATAGCCGTTTGTTCTCAGCTATCGGATTACACGATGAAATCGCAAATGCACTTAAAGTCGTTAATTTCTTTGGTTCTGTGCATTCCGTGCATAATTTTGAAACACTAAAAGAAGATGCCATTGCAAGAGCCACTGACTACCATAATGAAAAGGAAAGAATCGGAAAAACATTCAACCTCTTCCCGCGTATTTGGAAAGCAATTGGAGAAGTTGCTTCCACTGGAGACTACACTCCATTAAAGGAGAAAATCTCTGAGCAAGAAGAGCAGAATCCAGTAACGATTCGTCACTTAACAAGTTTAAAGAAAGTAAAGTCATCTGTAAAAGCAGCAGATGTTAGCTTAAAAGTAGGAGATCATGATCTTCCATTCGTTATCGCTTCTATGTCTTTCGGTTCTCAAAACGAGATTGCTTTCCGCGCTTATGCTGAAGGGGCAGATCGACTTAACATGGTTAGCTTAAATGGTGAGGGCGGAGAGATTAAGGATATGCTTGGTAAATATCCACGTACACGTGGACAGCAAGTAGCTTCCGGTCGTTTCGGAGTTAATGCTGAATTATTAAACTCTTCTAACCTACTTGAAATTAAAATTGGCCAAGGCGCGAAGCCTGGTGAAGGTGGTCACTTACCTGGATCAAAGGTAACTGCGAAAATTGCTGAAGCACGTAATGCAACGATCGGTTCTGACTTAATCTCACCTTCTAATAACCATGATATTTATTCAATTGAAGATTTGGCACAAATGATTCATGAATTAAAAACAGCTAATGACAAAGCAAAAGTGGCTGTAAAAGTTCCTGTTGTACCAAACATCGGAACAATCGCAGTTGGTATCGCAAAAGCTGGTGCAGATATTATTACCTTAAGTGGATTTGACGGCGGAACAGGTGCAGCTAGAATTCACGCCCTTCAACACGTTGGTCTTCCAGTGGAAATCGGTGTTAAAGCAGCTCATAATGCTCTTCTTGAAGCAGGACTAAGAGATCATGTAGAGCTTTGGGCTGACGGTGGAATTAAGAGTGTTCAAGACGTTATTAAGGTAATGCTTCTTGGAGCTAACCGTATTGGTTTCGGAACACTGTCTATGATTGCTATCGGATGTACCACTTGCCGTGGATGTCATCTAGATACATGTCACGTTGGAATTGCGACTCAAATCGATTCCGAAGCACAAGCTAAAGAACATGGTTTAAGACGTTTCGTTCCAAGACAGTCTGATTTAGCAGTTCAAGCGATCGTAAACTTCTACACAGCATTTGCCAATGAGCTGAAGGAGCTTACTGCATCACTTGGAGTGAAAAATCTTCAAGACATCGTTGGTCGCTCTGACCTACTTGAACAATCAAAGGGTCAAGATCAACTGAACTTAACTTATTTATTAAAGCCACTTGAAATTGGTCAACTTCATCATAAAGAAGCAGCTGCTACTGCCGAAGAAAAGCAGCTTCAAGTTGCAGTTGGTGCAGAGTATTTAGATGCAAGTGTTGATGAGTTACACCAATCTCGTGAGTTCCATAGTGTTACATCTGAACAAAGAGTATTAGGTAGCCGAGTATCTTGTCACCGCGTTCGTGGTCGCTTAGACGGATCATACCGCAACCTTCCTCCTGTTCAATTGAAGTACAAGAAAGGCTCTATCCCTGGAAATGGCTTAGGTGCTTATAACAGCGATGGAATCAGTATTGAAGTGAACGGTGGCGCACAAGACGGTACAGGAAAGACATCTGTTGGTGGAAAAATCCTTATCTTTAAAGCTCAAGGGAAAAACGGCAAGTACTTGAATGGTTCTGTTGGTAAAGGATTTGGATACGGAGCACAGCATGGTCTATTAGTTGCACAAGGAAACGCCGATGCTCGTGCGGGAATTCGTCTATCTGGTGCTGATATTATTATCGGCGGTCAAGTAACGAAACCAATTCCAACTGTTGAAAATGGAAATATTGGAGCAAGAGCAAATATTAAAGGATTTGCCTTTGAATACATGACAAATGGCCGCGGCCTTGTTCTAGGTGATCCAGGACCATGGATTTGTGCAGGTATGACTGGTGGAGTTGTTTACTTAAGACATCAACCAGAAATGGGCTTATCAAAAGATGCGTTACAACGAAGAATTGCTAAAGGTGCTAAAGTCTCCATCACTAATTTAACAGAAGAAGGCAAGCAAGATATCAAGGATCTATTAGGTCAATATGTTGCATTGCTTCATGAGCAAGGTCAAGAAGCAGAAGCTAATCAACTTGCAGAACTTTTAAAGCAACCTGAACAGCACTTCGTTCAAGCAATACCAGTTAAAGAGCAAGCAGATCCATCTGTTTCTACAGAGTGATTTTTAAAAGAGCTTGTACAAAAAAATGCCCCTTTTTGTGGGCATTTTTTTGTGTAATAAAAGCTTACAAAATAATATTGCATAAAAAACATAAAATATATAAAAAATCATATAAATAACCCTTGAACTTACATTTTAATCACTGTATAGTACATTATTGTTATTAAAACTTATCAGTAGTAGAAAGGAATTATTTACTTATGAAGCTTGGCGCCCGCATTCTAAAGACGGGAATTGCAATTGTTTTATCTTTGTTTCTTGCGGAGGTTTTCCAATTACCTTCCCCTGTTTTCGCTGGAATTGCTGCAATTTTTGCTTTACAACCCACCGTATACCGATCTTATTTAACGATTATTGAACAAGCACAAGGGAATTTAATTGGTGCCGTTATTGCCGTATTATTTGTTTTAACACTTGGAAATAACATAGTTATCATTGGCCTAGCAGCTATTATTGTCATTCTTATCAATCTTAAATTAAATATAGAAAAAACCATTCCACTTGCACTTGTTACCATTATCGCAATTATGGAAAACCCTAGTGATACATTTATTGAATTCGCGATTATTCGTTTTTCTACCATTATGCTTGGTATTTTTGCTGCCTTTATTGTTAATTTAGTATTCCTACCACCTAAATACGAAAATAAGCTGTTCTTTAAAATATCAAATATGATGGATGAAATCACTCGCTGGATACGAATGAACACGAGGAATGCCTCCGATCATCATTTGCTAAAGAATGATATTGAAAAATTAAAAGATATGGTGATCAAACTCGAACAATTATATATTTTATATAAAGAAGATCGAAATTATTTTAAGAAGAATGATATTGTTAAGGCACGGAAGCTTGTCATTTATCGTCAAATGATTTCGACAACCAAACGAGCACTCAATGTGTTAAAAAGGCTTCATCGTTATGAAAATGAACTTTCTCAGCTACCAGAAGAGTTTAAACTAGAACTTCAGCAGCAACTTGATTGTTTAATTGATTCTCATGAACAAATCATGTATCGATTTGCCGGTAAGGGAAAAATGCCACCAAATCATGAGGTTGGCAACTTCTGTTTGAATAGAAAAGACTTATTTAATTTATTTCTTTCTCAACAAGATAAACTAAATGAGCACGAAAACGACAATGTCTTTTTTCATACGATGCAAGTTGTTTCCGCAATGGTAGAGTACGACGAAACTTTAGAGCATCTTGACGTTCTTGTTAACAGCTTCCATTCGTATCATAAAGAAGTCAACGAAGTGAAATTCGAGGAAATTCAAGATTAATATAGGAAAAAGCAGCTGATTTTTATCAGCTGCTTTTTGTTAGTTCTTCATTCGAGGATCTAGTGCGTCTCGTAAACCATCCCCCATTAAGTTAAATCCAAGAACGGTCAACATGATGGCAAGCCCAGGGAAAATCATTGTCCACGGTGCTTGTATTAGAAATGTTCTTGCATCCGCAAGCATTTTCCCCCATTCTGGGTTTGGTGCCTCCGCTCCAAGTCCTAAAAAACCTAATGCTGCAGCTTCAATAATTGCAGTTGCTATAGCTAATGTTCCTTGTACAATGATTGGAGCCATACTATTCGGCAACACGTGATGAAATAAAATACGGGAGTTTTTCATTCCCACAGCTTTTGCTGCCATAATATATTCTTCCTGCTTAACCGTTAATACTCTTGATCGAATTAAACGGCCAAAGTTCGGAATATTGATAATGGCAATGGCAATTAGTGCATTACGTAAAGATGGACCAAGAACAGCCACGATTGCAATTGCTAGTAGAATACTTGGGAAAGCTAGCATAATATCAAATGTTCTTGAGATAATCGTATCAACCCACTTACCATAATATCCTGCTAATATTCCTAGTAAACAACCAACGACGATCGATCCTAAAACGGCTAAAAAGCCGACCCATAAGGAGATTCTTGCCCCATATACAACTCTTGAGAAAATATCACGACCAAAATCATCCGTTCCGAACCAATGATCACTCGATGGTGGTAACAAACGGTTAGACAGCATTTGTTCCTTAAACGTATATGGTGCGATTAAAGGTGCAAAGATGGCGACCAAAATAAAGAAGATAACTATGAACGCTCCAATTACTGCAAGCTTATTCTTTTTAAAACTGATCCAAGCTTCCAGCCAGGGTGAAACAACCTTCTCGTCTGTTCCAATAATGGGCTGATCATTTTTTTGTGTAGAAAGTTCCATTAAAGCCCCTCCTTTCAATTAATGGTACTTAATTCGAGGATCTATTGCTGCATATAATAAGTCGATGACTAAGTTAATCATGACAAATATAAAAGCAATAACTAGTACTCCAGACTGCACTACCGGATAGTCACGGTAACCAATCGCTTCATAAATATAACGACCAATTCCCGGCCAACTAAATATTGTTTCTGTAAGTATCGCACCACCTAATAATAGCCCTGTTTGTAGTCCAATTATGGTCAAAACTGGAATGATAGCATTTTTTAATGAATGCTTGTACACAACCCAAAACATCTTTAATCCTTTTGCACGTGCCGTACGGATAAAATCTGAACGCATAACTTCAAGCATGGTTGAACGCGTGATTCTTGCAATGATTGCCATTGGAATTGTGGCTAACGCGATGCTAGGAAGAACAAGATGTTTAATAACCTCAACAAGCTGATCAGTTCTCCCTTGAATGATGGTATCAATAATATAAATATTAGTTATAGCAGTAACCGGATTTCTTACTTCTTCCCTGCCCGAAGTTGGAAGCCAATCTAAATTTATAGCAAATACCCATTGTTCCATTAAACCAAGCCAAAAGATCGGCATGGATACACCAATTAGTGCTAATACCATGGCTACATAGTCAAACCATGAATTTTGGAACCATGCACTGATGATTCCTGCATTAACTCCAATCACAACTGCTATTAACATCGCACAGAAGGAAAGCTCAATGGTGGCCATTAAATAAGGGATCATTTCTTCAGAAATAGGAGCTTTTGTTCGAATTGACTCACCCAGATCTCCTGTTAACAAGTTTCCTAGATAATGAAAATACTGAACGAACCATGGCTGATCAAGTCCCAATTGTTTCGTTAATGCCTCAACTGCCTCCTTAGTTGCAAGCTGACCTAGAATTAACTGAGCAGGATCACCCGGTATCGCTCGAATCATAAAAAAGACAACTAATGATAAGCCAAGAAGAACTGGAATCAAGGAAAATAAACGTTTTACTGTATAAGTAAGCATAGTCCACCTCGCTTCAATTTAGGGTGAGTAGAGTGAAAAAAGGGAGCGAAACTCCACTCCCTTTTCCTCATACATTATTTGAATTCAACCGTAGAAAGAATATCAGAACCAGTTGGATGCGGAAGGAAGCCAGTAATATTCGCTTTTCCTGCTAAAGCTGGTTGTGAGTGTACCAGTGGAATCCATGGAGCATCTTCTTTAATTAATACTTGAGCTTCTTTATAAAGCTTCTCACGCTCAGCTTGGTCAGCTGTAGATTGTGCTGCTACCAATAGATCGTGAACTTCTTGGTTTTGATAATAAGAGTAGTTATTGCTTCCGATGCTGTCTTGGTCAAGTAATACATATAAGAAGTTATCAGCATCACCATTGTCACCTGTCCAGCCAAGTAGGAATGTATCTGCTTCTCCAAGGCGAGCCTTGTCTAAATAAGTACCCCACTCATAAGTAACAATTTTAGCTTTTACTCCGATTGCTTCGAAGTTAGCTTGTAGTGCTTCTGCAACCTTTTGGCCATCTGGCATATAAGGTCTTGCTACAGGCATAGCCCAAAGCTCCATTTCAAATCCATCTTCATAGCCAGCTTCTTTTAAAAGTTCTTTCGCTTTTTCAGGATCATACTCATAATCAACTACATCGTCATTGTACCCAGCAACAACTGGAGGCATTGGGTTCTTCGCAGGTTCCGCAGCTCCTGCGTAGAATGCATCAATAAGAGCTTCTTTGTCTACAGCATAGTTAAGCGCTTGGCGAACTAATTTTTCCTTTAACGGACCACGTGTACTTGTTAAACCAAGGTAAGCAATGTTTAAAGATGGACGGTAGAATGTTTGTAAATCGGCATTTGCCTCAATTGTTCCAACATCCGAGAAGTTTACACCATCAATTAGGTCCACTTCACCTGAAGATAATGCATTTAATCGTGCAGAATTATCAGGAATCGCACGGAAAATAACTTGGCTAAGCTTCGGTAATCCTTCTTGCCAGTATTCTTCATTTTTTACGATTGTAATTTTGTCATTACGCTTCCACTCTTTAAATACGAATGGACCTGTTCCAACTGGATTTTCCATGAACTTATCGCCATATTCTTCAATTGCAGCAGGGCTCGCAATCGCGAATGGACTCATAGCTAAGTTTTTATAAAATGGTGCTAATGGAGAATTAAGAACAAATTCAACTGTGTAGTCATCTACCACTTTCACTTCTTTGATACGATCACCGAATTGAGAGTTATAGTAATAGTATTGTTCTTTATCACCACTTGCCCAGCGGTCAAAGTTAAACTTAACAGCTTCTGCGTTAAAATCTGTTCCGTCATGGAACTTGATCCCTTCACGTAGCTTTAATGTATAAGTTAATCCATCTTCACTATTTGACCACTCTGTTGCTAATCCTGGAGCAAGTTCAGTGTCTTGTTCTCCGAATTCAATCAAAGTTTCAAAAATGTTCTTTGTTACTTTAAAAGATTCACCGTCAGTAGCAGTAGCTGGGTCTAGTGAAACCGAATCGCCACCACGTCCAAAAACTAATGTATCAACCGCAGCTTCCTCGCTTTCTGAACCTTCTCCCTCTGAAGTAGACTCATTAGCTGTGTTCTTGCTACTACATCCGACCAATGCTAATGAAAGCATAAGGATAAAAGCAAGGAACATAAGACTAGTACGTTTTTTCAATGTTTTTCCCCCTCTTAATCTGAGAGTTCACTACTCTCTTTTTTTATTTATCATCCATGCCTTAAATCACTTTTTTAGTAAAGGTGACATGCGGCAAAGTGACCAGGTTCGACTTCTTTCATTTCGGGTCTTGTTGTTTTACAAATATCCATACAATCCCTGCAGCGTGTGTGAAACGCACAACCCAGTGGAGGGTTAGATGGGCTTGGGAGATCTCCGCTTAAAAGCTCCCGATCCTTTTTAATATCAGGATCAGGAATGGGAATGGAATCAAGTAAAGCCCTCGTATACGGATGGAGAGGCTTTTCGTAAAGCTTCTCTGATTCAGTAATCTCTACTAATCTACCTAAATACATAACTCCTACCCGATCACTAATATGTTTGACTACTCCAAGATCATGAGCAATAAAGATATAGGTTAAACCAAAGTCCTTTTGCAGATCCTCAAGAAGGTTTAACACCTGTGATTGAATGGATACATCAAGTGCTGAAACAGGTTCATCAGCAATAATAAGTTTTGGTTTGGTCATTAATGCACGAGCAATTCCAATCCGTTGCCTTTGACCACCGCTGAATTGATGCGGATATCTCTTCGCATGGTAGCTGCTCAAACCAACCACCTCAAGCATTTCTCTCACTCTTCTCTTCCGCTCTTCCTTATCACCAATTCCATGAACGATAAGCGGTTCTTCGAGAATCTTTTCAACCGTATGTCGAGGGTTAAGAGAGGCAAAAGGGTCCTGAAAAACCATTTGAATTTCTTTTCTCATTTTTCTCATGGCATTTGAATTAAGACTTGTTAATTCTTGATCCTCAAAGACAACCTTTCCCTCTGTCGCCTCTAGCAAACGCATTAATACACGGCCAGTTGTTGATTTACCACAACCAGATTCACCAACAAGACCGAGCGTTTCTCCCTTTCGAACATAAAAACTAACATCATCAACTGCTTTTACATGGCCGACTGTTTTTCCAAACAAGCCTCCTGTAATAGGAAAATATTTTTTTAGATTATCCACTTTCAATAAAACATCAGTCATGAGCAACAACTCCTTCATGGAGGAAGCATCTTACACTCTGACCATTACCCAATTGATAGAGTTTCGGATCCTCGATGTAACAACGATCGTGTGCCTTATCGCAGCGGGCTGCGAAACGACATCCTTTTTGTATGGATCCAGGCTTCGGAACGTTCCCAGGAATGGAATAAAGCCGCTCCTGTTTCTCTCTAACATCTGGTACTGATTGTAATAGTCCCATCGTGTATGGATGCTTTGGATTTTTGAATATATCTCTTACTTCTGCTTCCTCAACAATTTTCCCCGCATACATGACAATAACTCGCTGACAAAGGTCTGCGACTACTCCTAGATCATGAGTAATCATGACAATTGCTGTATCCAGTTTTTCGTTCAAATCCTTCATTAACGCTAGAATTTGCGCCTGTATTGTAACATCCAATGCGGTTGTCGGCTCGTCGGCGATTAATAGTCGTGGGTGACAGGAAAGGGCCATCGCAATCATGACACGCTGTCTCATGCCACCTGATAGCTGATGAGGGTATTCATCGATTATTTGTTCAGCACGAGGAAGTCCAACTAGCTTTAACATCTGGATCGCTTCGCTTCGTGCTTCTTTTTTATTCATTTTCTTATGTATTCGAACTCCTTCTATTAATTGATTTCCTATTGTAAAAAGCGGATTAAGGGAAGTCATCGGCTCTTGGAAAATCATTGCTACTTCATTTCCTCTTATTTCACGCATCCTTTTCTCAGAAGCTTGAACAAGATTTTCACCATTTAACCAGATCTCACCATTTGTTATTTTCCCTGGCGGCTGTGGAATGAGCTTCATAATCGACAAGGAAGTCACGCTTTTTCCACATCCTGATTCACCAACAATCCCCAGAATCTCTCCCTTATTTACCGAGAAGCTGATTTGGTCAACAGCAGGAATCTCTCCATCTGAGGAAAAGAAGGTCGTCTGGAGCTGTTTTACATCTAATACTGGAGTTTGACTCACAAAGTTACTCCTCTCTTACTGAATATTCAATTCATTCTTTTTTTTCATTTTATTCTATAAATACTGGTAAGTCTACAACTTTTTCTCAATCTTACTAATTTTTAGAATAATATGTTAACATAGTAATTTTTTCTTGCCATACTCTCTATCATATGAATACCTCATAGAAGAAATGACAAAAAGCCCCCGAAGGTTTCTCCCTCGGGGGTGATATTAATGCTCCAATTGTTGAATTTGGAATAATTTATAGTAATTCCCTTGCTTTTTCATCAGTTCTTCATGCTTCCCGATTTCAGAAATCTCCCCATTTTCTATCAAGACTATTCGGTCTGCATGAGTGATTGTAGACAATCGGTGAGCAACAATAAAGGTTGTTCGGTCCTTTGCAAGCTTCTCAAAAGCCTCTTGAATTAATGCTTCACTTTCTAAATCTAAAGCCGAAGTGGCCTCATCCATTACAAGAATTGGCGGGTTTTTAATAAATACTCTAGCAATTGCAATCCGTTGCTTTTGCCCACCCGAAAGCTTGACGCCTCTTTCACCGACCTTTGTTTCGTACCCTTCTGGTAGGTTCATGATAAATTCGTGAGCATTCGCTGCCTTGGCAGCTGCAAGTACCTCTTCATCTGTAGCTCCAGGTTTAGCTAGTAAAATATTCTCTTTAACTGAATCACTAAACAAAATACTATCTTGTAACACCATTCCAATTTTATCTCTTAGTGAACGGACTTGTAAGGAACGGATATCTTGTCCATCTAAATAAATTGCTCCACCTGTCACATCATAAAACCTAGGAATTAAGCTAATTAAAGAGGATTTACCTCCACCACTCATACCTACGAGTGCAATGGTCTCCCCTGGTGTTACTTCGAGATTTATGTTTTTTAATATATCTTGTTCATTCTTATTGTATCGAAAATAGACATTTTGGAAGTGGACATTTCCAACCACATTGGTACATTCAACTGCATCCGGTGAATCATCAATATCATATTTTTCATCCACAAATTCAAACACACGATCCATGGAAGCAATAGATTGTGTTAATGTCGTGGACGAATTAACCAATCTTCGTAACGGATTGTACAAACGATCAATATATGCAATAAACGCCACCATTTCTCCAATAGAAAGATCTCCTTGAACAACCTGATACCCTGAATATCCGATCACAATGAGCGGAGCGATGTCTGTTATCGTATTTACAACTGCAAAGGCTTTTGCATTCCACTTTGTATGGTCTAGCGCTTTTATAAGAAAATTCCTATTTTGCTTATCAAAACGGTCCTGTTCATAGTCTTCTACTGCAAAGCTTTTAATAACTGACATTCCTTGAACTCTCTCATGGAGAAAGCTTTGTACTTCAGCAAGAGCCTGAGACCTTTTTCTGGTAAGTCCCCGTAAATTACCGAAAAAATACTTTACGGAAAAGGCGTAAAAAGGAAACAAAACAAGTGAAACAAGTGTTAACTTAACATCCATCATCATCATTAAGATGATCGCTATTGCTATTGTGGCCATATCAAGCCATAAATTCATTAGTCCGGTAATGACAAATGTTTTTGTTTGCTCCACGTCATTAATCACACGTGAGATAACTTCTCCCGCTTTGTTATTTGAATAAAATTTAAAACTCAATTTTTGAATATGCGTGTACAACTTGTCTCTTATATCGTATAAAATCTTACTAGCAACCCATTGGGCATAGTATTGTCGATAGTATTCAATTGGCGGTCTTGCGACAACAAAAATTACCATCATAATGGCCATGATCATAAATAGCTTACTCGTTTTTTCTTCTGCCGATAATGTTTGATTACCAACGATATCATCTAGGACATATTTGATTAAAATCGGAATTAATAGCGGTATGACAAACTTAATGATTCCAATAATGATTGTCCCGATGATTTGTAATCGATAAGGTTTTACAAAGTGTAAATACCTTCGAATGCTACTCATCCTGACACCCTCCATTCAGCTCTTACTTACATAAAGAAAAACCTGTTGCAACTAGTGACAACAGGCGTTTTCTTTCGTTAAATGATTACCGTCTGTATGTTAAATATCTTTCGTACCATGTATCAATAAAATCAGGTGCAAAGGGTCCTTTTCGCTGACGAATCCAACTAATCAGGTTGTCCACATTTGCGCGAAGAATTTTATCAATGACTTCCGGGTAGTTCATCTCAATACGATGACGCTCGTACTCATCCTCGTCTAACAGATTAAAAGTCATATCAGGAAACACTTTAATATCAAGGTCATAGTCAATGTATTTTAATGCTTCTCCATCAAAAATAAATGGGGAGCTTATGTTGCAATAATAATACACTCCATCTTCACGTATCATTCCGATGACATTAAACCAGTATTGAGAATGGAAATAACAAATTGCTGGTTCTCTAGTTATCCATGTTCTTCCATCCGATTCAGTTACGATGGTACGGTCATTTCCACCAATGACTAATCCTTGCGTTCCCTTTAATACGGTAGTCTCCTCCCATACTCGATGGATGTGACCATTATGTTTGTAACTATGTATTTGGATCGGTTCACCTTCCATGGGTACGCCCATTTTTCTCCCTACTTTCATTAATCGAACGCTCCCGAAACCTAAAAAATGCTAATATAATAAAAGTTTTCCTCAAAAGGTTACAAAGAACATTTCCTGTTTTCTACTATTATAACGGTAAAACATCGAATTTAAAACAAAGAGCCCTTGAAATTTCTCAAAGGCTTTATAATTTACGTATAAAATTAGTTGAATTGTGTTAATTTTTCTCTTTTTATCTTTTCAAAGCTATTTCTGCTTCCTGATATGAGCGAATAAGCTCCTCCGTTTGCCTTTCGAAAATATGATGAATTTCCCGCAAATCCTGCTTCATTTGCTGAATCTCATCCTGAATACTTTCCAAATTCGCATGCTTTTGCAGCAGTTTCAATTCATCTTCAATTTCTTGACAGCGTTCAAGCTCTGTTTGTATGTATAGTAGCTTTTCCATTGTAGCCATTTGTTCACCAACTAATCGTGAAAAATCACTCACCTTTGCCCACCGCCTTCTTTTTCGATATATATACTATTCGGTAAGGTTCATGAGTTTCCTTTGACTAGTTATGTAGACCTATCAGAAGTTTTGTCGAACACCGAAAAGAGGAAGCGCCTTGTTTAGCCCCGACAAGCATAAGACGAATCACGTAGGAAGGCCTGCCTTCTGGAGGGATTTGGCTTATGACCTCGAGGGGCTAGGCGCTGGAGCTGGACACAGAAAAGCGGAAGCGCCCGTTTAGCAACGTATGGACTGGAGAGCTTCGACTGAGATAAAGGAAACACGGAGAGCGCAAGCGATTCGATGTTGACTTATCGTAGGGAGAAGATCGAAGTACACTAGTTGCTGGGCGCTGGAGCTGAACACCGAAAAGCGGAAGCTCTTAAAATAAATAAGGTGCTCTTTCCGATTAGAAAGAGCACCTTATTGTGGTTAATATTAAGAGTTTTGGCCCTTGCGAGATTCAGCTTGAGCGTTTTGTTGTCTTACTTCTTGTGCGTTAGTTTCGCTAGCGAACTCAGTACCGTATTGGCCTTGTCCAGCTGATGCAGCGTTTTGTTGTCTCACTTCTTGAACGTTAGTTCCAGATTGAGTTTTGTTTGGTTGCTTTGCCATTGTAATCACCTCCACAGAGATTAATTTATCCAAGAGGTGATGGGTCTATCCCAAAGAATTTTTTTCCAATTTTTACTACACTAAAAGAGAAATTCCTCCATCAACGATAATCGTTTGGCCACGAATCATATCGGAACCATCACTTAACAAGAACATGATCGTGTTTACCATATCATCAATTTCAACCATTCTCCCAGCAGGTGTTTTTTGTCTTGCTTCTTCCAACATTTCTTCGCGATTTGGAAAATGAAGAAGTGCCTCTGTATCAATTGCCCCGCCTGAAACAGCGTTCACTCGAATGTTCTTTGGTGCTAGTTCCACAGCTAAATAACGCGTAAGTGCTTCAAGAGCTGCCTTTGATACACCAACAGTTGTGTAATTTTCCAAATAGCGAATGGATCCAAGTGAGCTAATACTCACAATTTTTCCTCCATCATTTTTCTCCATCAGTTTTGCTGCTTCCTGTGCACAAAATAAGAGTGCCTTGCTATTAATATTCATTGTCCATTCCCAGTGAGATTCTTCAAGTTCCATGGCTGGGCGAAGAACACCTGAAGCGGCATTACTTACAAATATATCGAGTCTTCCAAAATGAGCATCAATTTCTTCAAACATGGTTTTGATTTTACTAACATCGCCTACGTTTGCTTTAACAACCAATGCCTTTCTACCAAGTGCCTCAATTTCTGCTGCAGTTTCTAGTGCCGCTTTTTTGCTGCGAGCATAGTTAACGACAATATCGTATCCTTCTTTTGCTAATCGTAGGGCAGTTGCTTTTCCAATCCCTCTACTACTTCCTGTAATTAGTGCAACTTTATTTGTCATATGTACATTTCCCTTCACTTTCTGATAATTTCTCTTTTATATGAATAGTTCACAAATAAGATTACCACAATACATCTATAAGAAAAATAGAGGATGTGTGAGACAATGTATGTAGGTCGAGATATGACTGAACTCTCAATGATACCAAAAACGGATTGGAAAAATGAAGAGCTAGCTTTTTTCCATCACTCGCTTCAACAAATTATGCCATATTTAAATTCAGAAGGTGTAACCATCCATCGAGAGATTATTAAGGAAATCGAAGGGCGAGGTGGGCTTCATCGAAATGAAGCCGACTGGACGCATGGAACTAGGATTTCTTACGACTAAAGATAAGCGGAAGAAAAAACGCCACAAGCTAGTGGCGTTTACTCTTTTTTATAAAATTGACGCAGCATTTTCTGATGGGAAACCGGAAAGGCAAAGCCTTCTATTTCATCCTGGTCAACAAGCTTCAAAGTATCAGATGTTGTGATAGGTGCTAATAAGGTTCCTTCATACACATTAATATTCCATACAAGATGAGAAAAGACATGTTCAATATGGCCGACAAGCTCCCCTATATCACATAGAATTTCATATTCTTCCTTAAGATTAGATACTAACTGTTCTCTATCTCCTAAAACAGGAAGATGGATTTCGACGTTTGGAAACTGCCATAAATTCGCAAGCAAACCGGATGAAGGACGCTTTTGAATAACGGTTCGTCCCTCAGCATCTTTCAGAACAACCGCTGCAAGTTGAACCTTTCGTTGTTTTTTCGCCTTTGTTTTAACAGGTAATTCGTTTTGAGTTCCTTCCTCGAAGGCATGACAGTGCTCACGGACCGGACAGAGCAAGCACGATGGTGAAGTTGGGGTACAAATTAATGCGCCTAGCTCCATTAATGCTTGGTTGAAATAAGATGGGTTTTCATGTGAAATAAAGGCACGAACAGCTTCCTCGAATACTTTTCTACTGGATGCTTTTGCAATATCATCCCAAATCGAAAGAATCCTGGAAAATACTCGCATTACGTTTCCATCGACGGCTGGTTCTGGTACTCCATAGGCTATGGATAGAATAGCTCCTGCCGTATAGGGGCCGACACCTTTTAAGCTAGAAATTTCCTTTGGTGTATTTGGTACTTTTCCTCCATACTGCTCATGAACCTCTCGAACCGCTGATTGAAGATTACGGACTCTAGAGTAATAACCTAACCCTTCCCAAGCCTTTAATACTTTTTCTTCATCAGCATTAGATAATGCTTCAATTGTAGGGAACTCTGTAATAAATCGGTTAAAATACGGAATAACTGTATCAACCCTTGTTTGCTGAAGCATAATCTCTGATACCCAGACTTTGTAAGGATCTTGGTCTTTCCGCCAAGGAAGGTCTCTTTGCTCTCTCTCAAACCAGCTGATTAAATCCTTTTGAAATTCTTCCTTATTTATATTTGTAACGTTTTTTAAAGAATTAGACATTTTTTTGCCTCCAAAAATTTAAACAAGTACATACTAAGGGCATATAATAGCTTATCCCATTCATTTTTTACGAAATTTTAAAATTCGGACCGTGATTTACAGTAAATGTTACAACTACTTTAAAGTAACGATTTATCACTACTTTTACAAGAAAATTATTGATAAAATTAAGATAAGAGAAGGATTAAATATTTCCTAAAAAGGAGGGAGATTCCTTTGGATACCGGTACACACGTTGTGATGGGATTAGCTTTAGGAGGACTTGCAACACTTGATCCCGTTGTAGCAAGCAGTTCTGCAACAGCCACTAGTGTCATGATTGCTACTCTTGTTGGCTCACAAGCTCCTGATATTGACACAGTATTAAAGCTTAGAAACAATGCCGTTTATATTCGTAACCACCGTGGAATCACACACTCCATTCCAGCTGTGTTGCTTTGGCCTTTAGCCATCACAGCTATTATTTATCCTATTTTTCCAGAAGCCAATTTACTTCACTTATGGCTTTGGACCTTTTTAGCTGTGTTTCTTCATGTCTTCGTTGATATTTTCAATGCATATGGTACGCAGGCGTTACGGCCGTTCTCTTCTAAATGGGTGGCGCTTGGTATTATTAACACGTTTGATCCATTTATTTTTGCGATGCATATTGTTGGCATAATTGCTTGGGTATTTGGAGCACATCCTGGTTATACGTTTATCGGTGTATATGCCGTCTTGGTTGCTTACTATATTTTTCGATTTATTACCCAGAGAAAGGTTTATCATGAGGTAAAAAAACTTGTTCCAGATGCAACAGACATCATTATTGCTCCAACGATGAAGTTTCACCAGTGGCGAATTGCTGTAATGAATAAAAACCAATTCTTTGTTGGACGTGCCCATGATAACAAAGTGCGTATCCTTGACCAATTTAAACGCGTTGCTGTCCCTGAGACCCCCGTTCTTGAAGCAGCAAAGCAAGATAAAAACCTTTCCGCTTTTCTATCGTTTTCTCCTGTTTATCGGTGGGAAGTGGATGAATATGATACGTATTACGAAGTACGTTTTATTGATCTACGGTATCGCAGTAACGGTCATTATCCATTTGTGGCCGTTGTTCAACTAGATCTTGAGCTTCAAATCCTTTCCTCTTATACTGGTTGGATCTTTAGTGAAGAAAAATTACGTAAAAAGCTGGATATTATCCCTGGATAACGAAAAGCGATGTCTTTAGTAGACATCGCTTTTTAATGTAGTTCATTTGGGTCCTGCTCTAATAGATGCTTATATTTCGGATTGGAAGCGACAAAATCATGAAGCTTATCACCATAATAATCGATCCATTGTCGAACAATTTTTTCAGTCATCTCACTCCCTCGGTAGGAGTAACCAGCTCTTGCTCTTGTTGTCTCGAAATCATCCCACAGTAGCTCCACCCAAGTCCGCGCCTGTCCGATAGAAAGATTGTCATTTTTTTCCAATAGTAATTCAATTAATTTTTGCTGATAATGTTCCATTCTTTTCACCTCTTTTCCAGTTATCGATATCCTCTGAGTAATGCATACTAATAGTGCTTGATTAATTCATCACTCATCTTGAGGAGGTAAAGCGATGCGAAATAAAGCAAAGGATTTTGCAAACCAAAACGGTAATAAATTTCAGGGCGAACCAAGGGCGAGACCTGAATTTGCTTCCAAAAGAGCGGATGGGACGATTAATACTCATCCACAAGAACGGATGAAAAATTCAAGTACTCGTAGTTAAATTAATTAACGGGAATCAGCTTGACTGGTTCCCTCTTTCCTTAGCATCGAAATTGGTAATGCCTCTTCCTGTTTGCTCCCTGCTAATCGGTATCCCCAAGCAAACACTCCGTTTAAGTAATCAATTTTAAAATAAGCGCCTGGATCGCCTTCAATTTCATATATATCACCAGGCTTAAAATCAGATGGATTCAACAAATAAGCTTTAGCCATGATAGCCTTTCTTTCTAATACGGCGTATTCATTTACCATCCCTAATTGTTCTGCTTTTCTTGCCTTCTCATTCAGTTTAGCTATTTCTTGATGTAATTCGAATTCAGAGAGTTCACTGTAACGTTTTTCTTTTTCCATCCCCAACCACCTGCTTCTTATGGTGTATTTTTGTATACGTAATGGTACCATAATATTATTCCAGACGAAAGGAAGAAACATATTGAAATCTGTAATTATCACAGGAGCTGGAACGGGCCTTGGTCGAGAGCTTGCCCTAAAGTATGGCAATGAAGGCTACCATCTTATTTTAGTTGGAAGGTCTGAAGAAACGTTATCAGTAGTAAGGGAGCAACTAAATAACGCTCATATTATGGTTATGGATATACGTAACAAACAGGAAGTAGACGAGAACATCAAATTCCTTCTAAAGGAATATAAAATAGTCGGAATAATTAATAATGCCGGGATTGGTTTCTTCGGGCCTTTTGAAAAAATAAAGGAAAATGAGATCGAGGAAATGCTTCAAACAAATGTACTCGGCACTATGTATATGACACAAGCGGTTCTCCCCAATATATGCGAATTAGACGGAAGCTTTGTTATGAATATCATTTCAACCGCTGGACTGCGGGGAAAAGTGAATGAGGCGGCCTATGTGGCTAGTAAATTTGCTATTCGAGGCTTTACTGAAAGCTTACAGAAGGAGTATGAAGAAAAACCGGTTCTTATTTCAGCAGTGTATATGGGTGGAATGAACACAGCTTTTTGGAAAGGTTCCGAGCATGTAAAAGACCCTTCCAAATTCCGTTCTCCATCAGAAGTGGCTGAGATTATTTTTTCACAAAAAGAAGAAGAAAGTATCGTCATCGAGTCCAAATAAACCATATTATTTGGACTCTAAATACTTTGTAATAGTATCAATGGTAAAACCTTTTCGATAAAGGGCCTGCCTCATTTTTTGCTCATACTCATAGCCAGTATATTTACTGTATTTTCGCTCCAATTTTTCTGCTTGATAACGTAATGACTCCATTTCTTCGTTATCGCTTGTTCCTTCAATTTGCTCTAAAGCCATTTTGTTGACCTCTGAGCTATATCCTTTTCTGAATAAAAGCTGTTCGATCTTTTGTTTCATGATTCTCTGTGATTCTTGTTTGTTTTTCTTCATATATTTCTCACATAAGGCAATAGCCTTTTCAAGCTGTAGTTCGAAGGGAAACTCATCAATTGCTTCAAGAATATGAGCTTCTGATATTCCCTTTTCCTTTAGTTCTCGCTTGATGACGGTTGGTCCTTTATCCGTCGTATTCATTTGTGTTCTTACATAGGCGAAAGCAAGCTGTTCGTCATTTAGGAATTGATATTCATTCAGCTTATGAATGACCTCTTGAATGATTACCTCATCCACTTCTTTTTCAACTAAATGCTTTCTTATTTCAGCTTCCGTTCTCATCATTCGCGCTAAATAATTTACTGCTGTGTTGTAAGCTTTTCGAATATCATCTGAATACGCTATTTCCGATAAAAGAAGTTCATCAAGCACCATGCCCTTTTTCAGGCTGTGTTTAATTAGTACATCCTCATCCACACTGAAACCATATTCTTCTCCTTTTCCATAATCAAGGAAAATATTATAGCGATCGGTTCGTTTTTTTTGAGCAGTAATTTTTGTAATTGTTGTCATCTTTATTCACCTCTTATAGTAATGTAGCACATTTGAGCACGCTGAAAATGAAGGCAATCGTGTAGAATATAAGTAAATGATTTTTTTAAAGGAGGAAAGCAGATGAAAATTGCCATTACGGGCGGGACTGGACTAGTTGGCAAAGCTCTTACTGAATCCCTGAGAGCGGACGGTCATGATCTTTTTATTTTAACGCGTAATCCCGAAAATGGGTATCAAAAGGGCGTCACTTATGTGAAATGGCTTTCTGAAGATGCGGATCCTGCAAGTGAGATTGAAGCTATTGATGTAATCATTAATCTTGCTGGTGAGTCCATTAATAGTGGACGTTGGTCAGATGAAAGGAAAGCGCGAATAGTAAATAGCAGAATAAGCGCAACGAACGAAGTAGTAGCTATTATTAAGTACTTAAAGCAAAAACCCAAATTACTTATTAATGCGAGTGGGATTGGTTTTTACGGTACCTCAACTGTTCATACATTTACTGAAGCAAACGAAAAAGCCGGTAATGATTTCCTTGCACAGACGGTGGAAAAATGGGAGGCTGCAACCCTAGAGGCTAGAGAACTTGGTGTTCGAACCGTATTTGCCCGCTTTGGAGTAATTTTAGACAAAAAGAATGGTGCTTTGCCAAGGATCGCTCTTCCTTATCATTTGTTTGCAGGAGGAACGGTTGGCTCTGGAGATCAATGGCTTTCTTGGATACATATAAAAGATGTCGTTCACGGAATTCGACATGTGATTGATTCTACTGACCTGTCTGGTCCTGTCAATTTTTGTGCTCCTGAGGCAGTGACGATGAAGAGTTTTGGAAAAACGCTTGGATCTGTTTTAAATCGCCCTCACTGGATTCCTGCCCCATCTTTTGCGCTTCAACTTTTACTTGGTGAAATGAGCATGCTTGTGCTAGAAGGACAAAGGGTTATTCCTGAAAAATTACTTAAGAGTGGGTTTTCGTTCACTTTTCCGACACTTCAAGAAGCTCTTCATAATATTTACTCATAAAAGAAGTATGCAAATGGAGTGTTAAGGTAAAAATTAGTAACGTGAATACTACCTTAATGAAAGGATGTTTTTTGAATGAGCGATAAAAAGAAAAAGGATAAGTCTAAAAGCACGTTGTCAAGCATGCAAGAGGTAACTTACTCACGAGAGTTCAAGCTTGCTGACCAAGCTGGAGGATTCTCAGGTAAAAAGTCGAGACATTAAACTTTTTCCATTCATAACAATGTCCGGGAAGGTAAAGGATAAAAGTACGGGAATATGTTACATTTCCGTACTTTTTTCTATGAAAGGGGCAGATGACATTGAGCAAAAAACAAACACTTCCACAAACACCAAAGAATTTGAAATCAGACGGGTTGGATGTAGAATTTAGCCGCGACCTAGCAGACCATGACGACTTAGAAGCAATGGCTCGTTCAAAAGCAGCAGATAAGCGTGCAAAAAGCGGGCAGAATCAAAAGTTCTAAGGAAAGATTAGAGTTGTGCACAACATTATCCACAATCCTGTGGATAATGTTAACAATTTATCTTAAATATGTATATAAAGGGCTCTCCCAACCAGCAGTTATTCACAACCCCTGTGCAAAACCGGGTGACAGACACCCTTCGTGGACACTTTATGCTGTTTTGTCCACGGAGGGTGTCTGTCACCGCTCGTGGACACTTTGGGTGGATTTGTCCACCAGTGATGGACATTCCTCTCATCTTCCTCTTGAAATATGAGCATGACACTAGTTTTCCTCTATGATAATATGATTCTTGTAGTTACATAAATTTAGTAACTCGAATTATTAACCAAAGGAGCTGAATTGTGCTATGAAAATCGAGTTGATTGATCGTTTTATTTCTTATGTTGTTATTGACACGCAATCAAATGACGAAAGTAACACCTGCCCTTCCACCCCTGGTCAGCTTACACTTGCCAATAAGCTTGTAGATGAACTAAAGTCGATCGGCCTAGAAGATGTTAGTATAGATACAAATGGCTATGTTATGGCCACCCTTCCAGCAAATTCAGATAAAGAGGTTCCAACGATTGGTTTCTTAGCTCATCTTGATACCGCGACAGATTTTACCGGCAACGGAGTGAATCCATTGCTTCACGAAAACTATGACGGCAACGACATCGTTCTCAACGAAGACCTACATATTGTCCTTTCACCAAAAGATTTTCCTAATTTAAAAAACTACATCGGACACCATTTAATTACAACCGATGGGACTACCTTACTTGGCGCTGATAACAAAGCGGGAATAGCTGAAATTATGACTGCAATGGCCTACTTAGTACAACACCCAGAGATTAAGCATGGAAAAATTCGTGTCGCGTTTACACCTGATGAGGAAATTGGACGTGGACCTCATAAATTTGATGTGGATAAATTCGCTGCCACATACGCCTATACAGTGGATGGAGGACCAATTGGAGAGCTTCAATATGAAAGCTTTAGTGCTGCTGCTGCAAAGATAGCAATTAAAGGAAATAATATACACCCAGGTACCGCTAAAGGTAAAATGGTTAATTCAGCTAAGATCGCCATGGAATTAAACAGCCTCCTTCCAAGTGAAGAAGCACCGGAATATACAGAGGGCTATGAAGGCTTCTACCATCTTCTCTCCTTCCATGGAGATGTTGAAAAGACCGTCCTTAGTTACATTATTCGAGATTTTGATCGCACAAGCTTCAATAATAGAAAAGCTTTGATGGAAAGAATTGTTACTGATTTAAATGAGAAGTACGGGCAAGGAAACATTGAGCTTGAGCTTCACGATCAATACTTCAATATGAGAGAAAAGATTGAACCGGTTAAAGAGATCGTTGATATTGCTCACGAGGCAATGACTAAGCTTGGCATTGAGCCGATTATCGAGCCCATTCGTGGAGGAACGGATGGTTCTCAACTTTCCTATATGGGTCTACCAACTCCAAATATTTTCACTGGCGGAGAGAACTTCCACGGGAAATTTGAGTTTATCTCCATTGACAACATGCTGAAAGCAACTAGTGTTATCGTTGAAATCGCTAGACTATTTGAAGAAAAAGCAAAATAAAAGATGACTGTCCATCCCACGTGGACAAATCAGCCTGATTTGTCCACGGATGGTGTCTGTCACCCTAATTTGTCATCTTAATTAATCAACCGCCTGGTCTATTAATCTTGAATGAAATCAATATTTCTTCCTTAGGATTGCTTCCTCATATCTTCTTTCTTTCTCCTTTTCATCCGTTTCCCTATCTTTTCATAGTAAAATATTCACATTTTTTCAACCTTTCTATGTAAGAATAATCAGTCACTTTTCCCTATAAACATTTTCAAATTATTCTGATATATTTGAATCACTCGTGTTACTAAATAATTGAAATTCTACATACCTTTTCAACTAGTAACATAGACCATAGGATGGAGGGAAAAATTTGAAAATTTCAAAAGTTATATCCTCAGCCGCTGCTTTGGCACTAAGTGTAGGGATGCTTTCTACCACTCTACCAACTAGTTCAAAAATAGCAGCAGAATCAGCAAGTGGTTCACACGCATCCCACTCACATGCAAGTGGTTCCCCATTTGACCTCGGAATTGCCAATGATGAGCGATTAATCAAAATGCTAAAAGCTTCAGGCAAAATCGCACAAAATGCAAGCCCAGCAGAGGCAGAAAAAGCTTTAAACATATTCCTACAAAACAAAGCAACATCAGCTGAAAAAGAAGCTGGTGAACTCCATGAAGAGGAAGCAGACGTTCGGACCGCTCTTCAAAAGGAAATGAAAACTTCTAGCTTAACCAAAGGAAATGGAAACAAGCTTGGTCAGACAAAGAAGCAATCCGTTGATTCGGTTCAAGAAGAAGCATGGGACGGGGGCATGAGAACAGATAAAGTACTTGTTGTGCTAATGGAATACCCTGATCTCCCTCACAATACACTTACTCCAGAAGAAACCGATATGTATTACGAAGGTGAAGAGGCATATTCTCAAGCTCACTATCAGGACATGCTTTTTGGAACAGGTGGATGGAAAGGTCCAGATGGCAAAACCTATGTATCTATGAAACAATATTATGAACAACAATCTGGTGGTAGCTACTCTGTCGAAGGTACGGTTGCTGGATGGTATCAAGCAAGCCAACCGGCTGCCTACTACGGTGGAAACGTCCCTACTCCAGATGGTAGCGATGCAAAGCCAAGAACCTTAATTGCTGAAGCACTAAATGCAGCAGCAGCAGATCCAAATGTTAATCTGGAAGAATATGACGAATGGGATCGTTACGACCTTGATGGCGATGGAGATTATCTTGAGCCAGACGGACTCGTTGACCATCTAATGGTGATTCACTCTGGTGTTGGTGAAGAAGCTGGCGGTGGAAAAATCGGTGGAGACGCGATTTGGTCACATCGTTGGAACCTGGGTGGAGTTTACCCGATTGCTGGAACAGAAGCTACTGTTCCTTATTGGGGTGGCACAATGGCTGCT
The DNA here is from genome assembly GCF_050586445.1 of Bacillus coreaensis. Classification (NCBI taxonomy): domain Bacteria; kingdom Bacillati; phylum Bacillota; class Bacilli; order Caryophanales; family Bacillaceae; genus Bacillus; species Bacillus coreaensis. Next base: position 113,130 of record NZ_JBOCCY010000010.1, on the reverse strand, counting down.
TACGACTACACAGTTGAACCTGAAGACGGCGCAGTCGGAGTTATGGCTCACGAATTCGGCCACGATTTAGGCCTTCCAGATGAGTATGACACTCAGTACACAGGTAAAGGTGAACCAGTTGGTTACTGGTCTATTATGGCAAGCGGCAGCTGGGCGGGCGCTCTACCTGGTTCTATGCCAACCGGCTTTAGCCCATACATGAAAGAAATGCTACAAGCTTCTGCAGGTGGTAACTGGCAAACAGGTACTGAAATTGACATTGCAGAAGTATCTAAGGCAGGCGTTGAAGTCCTTCTTGATGAAGCAGCTTCAAAAGGTACGAATAACGATGTGTTAAAAGTAACACTTCCTGACAAAGAAACAGTCATTACTTCTCCATACAGTGGTGAATCAATGTATTTCTCAGGTAGCGCCAATGATTTAGATAACTCTTTATCTACTACTCTAGATTTAACAGATGCAACATCAGCTAAATTGACATTCAAAACATGGTACGACATCGAAGTTGATTGGGATTATGCTTCCGTTCAAGTTAATGGTGAATCAATTCCAGGAAACCTTACGACAACAACTGATCCACATGACCAAAACCCTGGGCATGGAATCACAGGTTCTTCTAATGGGAAATGGGTGGATGCAGAATTTGATTTATCAGCTTTCGTTGGTGAAGAAGTTGAACTTTCTATCAACTACTGGACTGATGTAGCTGCCGTACTTCCAGGTCTTTATGTAGACGACGTTGCAGTAAGTGTTAACGGCGAACAAGTTGTATTTGATGATGCTGAGGGAGAATCATCATTCGAATCTGACGGCTTTTCAAAATCAAATGGAGTTGTAACTTCCGAACATTACTACTTGCTGGAATGGCGCAGCCACAACGGCGTTGACGAAGGATTAGCAAATATTCGTCGTGGAGCTAGCTTAATGAGTTATGACCAAGGCTTAGTTGTTTGGTATGTGGATAAAAAGTACGATTCGAACTGGACAGGAATTCACCCTGGCGATGGTTTTGTTGGTGTCGTTGACGCGGATCAGCACACGAACTACTGGAGTGACGGTGCAGTTGGTTCTACTCGCTATCAAATTCACGATGCAGCCTTCAATGTTAATAAAACAGATAAAATGTTCTTAGATTACACTAGTACTCTAGGAATCACAATGAAAGATAATTTTACTCAACGCTCTCCATTATTCGATGACAGTGTAGATTATTCAAACGAAGGTTTGGTTGATGCTGGACGTAACGTACCTCAATTCGGTTTAAAAGTTCGCGTAATTGGCCAAAGCTCTGATGGCACAGTTGGTAAGATTCTTCTGTTTAAATAATAACTAAGACGGACGATGGAGTGTGCTCCATCGTCTTTTTTTGTCGTGCTTCCATTTTTTTCTGAAAATTAAAATCCTTTTTGATATGATGAATGTAAAGATTCAAACTACTTTACGGAGGCCATTTATGGAACGTTTGACTGACCATTTAATTGTCATTTCGTTTGATTGCTTATCAAGCCTAGATTTTCCTCTTCTAAAAGCACTACCAAATTTTCAAAAGCTATTAAGAAATAGCTCCTACTGTAAAAATGTGAAGACGATTTACCCCTCTGTTACGTATCCATGTCACGCAACAATCGTTACTGGAAAACTACCTAAGAATCATGGAATTATTAATAACACCTTACTCCAGCCTGGAAAGGACTCTCCAGATTGGTATTGGTACAGAAGAGATATCCAAGGAACTACCTTGTATGACGAAGCAAAACAACAAGGAATGAGTACAGCTGCTCTTCTTTGGCCTGTTACAGCAAAAGCAAATATTGACTATAATATGCCCGAGATATTCGCCAATCGTCGATGGCATCACCAAATTCCTGTTTCCTTAATGAACGGAAGCTCGCTTTATCAGCTTGAAATGAACAAAAAATTCGGCCATATCAGAAAGGGACTTTCCCAGCCAGATCTCGATGACTTTGTACTTGAAGCTGCTGTTGAAACCATTCGTATAAAAAAGCCAAACCTAATGCTGATCCATTTTACCGATCTTGACACGAATCGGCATGAAACTGGTTTTTCATCAAAAGAAGCAATTTCAGCGATTAAACGACACGACCAAAGACTCGGCCGAATAATGGATGCCCTACAGTCAGCAGGAATTTTTCAACAATCTACTATTATCGCATTAGGCGATCACAGCGCCCTCGATGAGTCTAAAGTGATAAAACCTAACGTACTTTTTCGTGAGCAGGGTTTTCTACAAGTAGGGAAAAATAATCAAGTGATCCACTGGAAGGCATACTGCAAAAGCTGTGATGGATCTGCATATATCTATATTAAGGATCATGACCAAGAGACGTTGACACGTGTTCATGAATTACTGGACCGTTCTGAAATCGAAGCCATCTGGACTTCAAAAGAAGCTTCTCAATTCGGGGCAGACCCAAATTGCAGCTTAATGATAGAAGCAGCTAGAGGGTACTACTTTCATGAATCACTTGAAGGTGCTTTTATTGATGAAGTTACAGAAACAGACGTTGCATCAAAAAAGTATACAAAAGCTTGCCATGGCTATTCACCAGAAAAAAGTGATTACAATACCCTCTTCATTGCAAGTGGGAATGGAATTCGAACCGGCCAAGCCATCACAACCATGCGACTTATCGATGAAGGTCCAACTCTAGCTCGCCTCCTTGGACTCGACCTAGGAGCAGTTGATGGGAGAATGCTAGAAGAGATACTAATAATGTAAAACATTTGTAAAAATAGTTCCAAACCTAATCTATGAAGCTATTTTTATGTGAAAATGGAAGTAACTACCTAAGGGGGAATCTTATGAAGCGCTTTACCAGAGAAGAGAAAAGCTGGATTATGTATGATTGGGCAAGCTCTGCTTATTCTATCATTATCTCTACTGCTGTCTTTCCACTGTTTTATAAGGCAGCAGCTAATAACTCCGGAATTGATGCAGCCGATTCAACGGCGTATTTAGGCTATACCATTGCAATTGCAACATCCATCCTTGCTCTACTAGCTCCTATATTAGGTACCATTGCAGATTATCAAGGCTTTAAGAAAAAGTTTTTCACCTTCTTTGTGGCATTAGGGATCTCAATGACTGCAGCATTAGCCTTTGTCCCAAGTGATCAATGGCTATGGCTTTTAATTTTTTACACGATTGCCGTAATCGGTTCGTCCGGTTCGAATGTGTTTTATGATGCCTTTTTAGTTGATGTTGCCACAGAGGACCGAATGAGTCGTGTGTCTGCACGTGGGTTTAGTCTTGGATATATTGGAAGTACCATCCCTTTTATCATTAGTATTGCGATTATTATGCTTGCACAATCTGAGATTATTCCCATCTCTACCACTTCAGCAAGTCAAATCTCATTTGTTATTACCGCTCTTTGGTGGGGCTTATTTTCGATACCAATATTCAAAAATGTACATCAAATCTATTACATTCCTCGTGACCCTAAGCCTGTTGTAAGTAGCTTTAAAAGGCTAGCTGAAACCTTTAAGGAAATTAAAAAGTATCGGGCATTATTCTTGTTTTTACTAGCGTATTTCTTTTACATTGATGGAGTTGGGACCATTATTACGATGTCAACTGCATATGGAACAGATCTAGGTATTGGTTCTACAACACTATTAATCGTATTATTTGTTACCCAAGTTGTTGCTGCTCCCTTTGCGATTCTATATGGGAAGCTTGCTGAAAAGTTTTCTGAGAAAAAGATGCTTTACGTTGGAATCGTGGTCTATATCATTGTTTGCGTTTATGCGTTCTTTCTTGAGACAGCCACTGATTTCTGGATACTGGCCATGCTTGTTGCCTCATCGCAAGGTGGAATTCAAGCCTTAAGTCGATCATATTTTGCAAAGCTTGTACCAAAGGAACGGTCTAATGAATTTTTTGGTTTCTACAATATTTTTGGGAAATTCGCCTCAATTATGGGGCCACTACTTGTTGCAGCAACTGCACAAATAACAGGTCATACAAGCAGTGGTGTTTTCAGCCTCGTAATCTTATTTATTATTGGTCTTGTGATATTAACAAAAGTACCTGAACCAAAGTCTTTATAATCATGAAAACCCACCAACTGGTGGGTTTTCTCGTGATTAAATCTTGAATCCAGCTGTTAGTTCTCGTAAATTTTTAGCCATTTTAGACAACTGTTCGGTTGTTCCCTCTATATTGGTCATTGTAGCAAGTTGTTCTGAAATACTTGTACGAATTTGATCAGTACCTGTAGCGGTTTCTCCTGCTGTCTGTGCTAAATTACTCATTGCCATTTCCATTTCATTCGTTGATAATGCTTGTTTTTCGGCAGCTGCATCAATTTGGTTAATCTCATGTAAAATCTCTTGAATATGAGAAATAATATGTTGAATGGCATCAGATACGTCATTAGATTTCTCGACTCCAGCGGTTACCAACTCCTCTACTTCTAGAACTGACGAGACGGCTGAAGATGTTTTCACTTGATTTTCCTGTACTAAATTTGAGATTTGTAAAGCTGCCCGATTACTTTCGTCTGCAAGCTTACGAATTTCATCCGCAACAACACTGAAACCTTTCCCCGCTTCTCCAGCTCGTGCTGCTTCAATCGCTGCATTCAACGCTAACAAATTCGTTTGAGCAGAGATACCTGTAATGATCTGAATGAAATCACTAATTTTGTTTGAAGAGGTATTCAACTCATTAATAACTATGGTCACGTCCTTTGACGATGCAGCAATATTTGAGATAGAAGATACGACTTCCGTTATCTTTTTTGAGCCATTTACAGCTGCCTCATGAACCAATCTAGTATTATCAGCTGTTTGTTTCGTTGCTTTTGAAGTACGACTAGAGAAGCTTGCCATTTCAATTAAATTACTCGTTGTTTCCTCCATTACCGCCGCACTTTGTGAAGTACCAGATGCAATTTCTGAAACCGTATAAGTGATTTGCTCAAGTGATTTTGTCGTTTCACTAGTTGCATCTGTTAACTGATCACTTGATTCTGAAATGGTTTCAGCGGATCCAGCTACTTCTTTTATAATTTTTTGAAGCTTTTCTACAAAGGTATCAAAACTTTTGCTTAGCTCACCAATCTCATCTTTACTATGGTAACCAATACGGGCCGTAAGATCTCCGTTACTTTCAGAGATTTCCTTGAGCTTAGATGTAACTCTTCTTGTAGGGATGCTGATAGATCTAGCAATAAAAATGGAAAGCAATAAGGTCGTCACAAATGCTATTGCTATCACAATAATCGTGATTATTAAAGTCGTCTTGTATACAGTCTCACTCTCGTTATACGTGTTTTCAGCTTGTGCAATTTGTAGATTGATGATTTTATCAAGTGCACTTACTGATTCCGTTTTTGTTGAATCTAATAACACCATTTCCTGAGGGGGGCCTTGACTTTCTATATTGGTCTCCGTCTGCTCCTGTTCACTTCCTACCCCATCGCTTTCGAGAAAAGATGTTATCGCCTCTATATACTCATTGTAGCTAGACATAAATTCATTGTAGTTACTATTATTCTTATATTCTTCTAAACTTTCATTTGTACTGGCAATTTGTACTACGATTTCATCTTGAATCGATTGCATCTCTTCCTCATCACCACTAGTATCCTTAAGTGAATTGGCTAGAGTTCTTATGTATTCAATATCGGATTTAATGGACTCCAGCTTGACGATAGGTACGAGATTTTCATTATTAAGCTTTTGAATATTCGAGTTCACTTCTGAAATTTGAACAAGGGACGTTACTCCACTTATAATAAGAAAAATAAAAAAGCTAACTGTGAGAACAGCAATTTTCTGTCCAAATTTGAGGTTTTTCAATAGATTCATTGTTTTTTCTTCCTTCCACGACTATTTCATATAGGTCATTCTAACTAAAGAATGTTTCTATATTAAAAAGGAAGTATGAAAAAAGTATGAACAAAAAAAGCTTGAAGTCCTGGCTCCAAGCTTTTCGGTCCATATTAAATTCACTTAAGTGATAACACTTCATCAAGTGTTTTTCCATCAATAAATACTGACACCTTGTTCACACTATCAAACTGAAGTGCTGTTTCTTCAATTTGTGCCTTTACCCGAGGGTTATCAAGTGCCCCACCAAGTTTTAGATTACCAGTTAGTTCAATAACTGCCTCACCATCGTCAATTATCACACTTTTAATTTCTAAGTCTGATTGATAAAGAGAATGATAAAACCCAGATTGACCGTACATTTGCTCATTTAAGGATAATAACTTGGTAAGTGCTGCCTTTAATGGTGCCTTTGTAGGTTCAATATCTACAAGTACCGGTATAGCACTATCATTTGCGCCAATCTTTTTTCCGCTCGCTCCATTGTCTTCTATTCCAATAAGGAATATTTTCACCTTTGTCACACCTGTACTTCCTTGATCGGTTGTACTCGGATTGTCATCTGAGTCTCCGGCATCCTGTACTTGGCCTGGATCCTTCACTGGCTTTTCCCCAGACGACTGATTGTCCCCATCATTGCTTGTAGGCTCCTCTCCCACTGATGGTTGTGACACAGGCTTTTCTTCAACATCGTTCTTCGTACATCCAATAAGTAAAACAAATGAAATGAGTAGTAGTCCGAAAAGTTTCCTCACCCTTTCCCCCTCCATATTATTGTCTTACTTCATTATATTACGATGAAAAAGAAGGTTACCTAATGGAGGAAAGAAATTTTATTTTACAATAAAGAGGAATAATATTAGAAAGACTCAGGATATATATACTTAATTTCATCGCTCTCACTCCCATCTATCGTGAAAAAAGAGCAGGATCTGCTCCTGCTCTTTTACATCCTATTTAATGCCTTTTACTTGATCGTCTGCGGTGGCTCTTCCATCCATCCGTTCTGAATCATGATCTTTGCTCCCTCATGGGCATATTCAAAAATATCCTTCATATATGTTGCAAATTTTAAAGGTAAATCGTTGCGAAGGCTAAAAGCGGTTCCGATGGAATTTCCTCCTAACGAAAAACTACAGAAGAGACTTATACAGTACGTCATTATTTTATCTGAAAATGGAGGAACTTTTGAATCTGTTATATTTCCACCTGCTGTTGTTGGAACTTGTATATTGTTCTGAAGGAGAATCTCACTCATATCCTTAATGATTGCTTTTGCTAATTCTCCACCCTTATTAAAATACTTTTTGGCCTCTTTTTCTTTCGCCACCTGAGCAAAACCAAAAATCATTTGCATCCCTGTCACATTTGACTCAATTCCATGGTAAATATGAGCAATTTCCACCGCATTCAAGGGTCTTTTTTCACTAAACAGTTTTGCGCCATCGAGGTAGTTATTGGATTTTACAAATTCAATTGATTTTTCAATTGTTACATATGGTGCTCTTGGAAGTAGACCTTTCTTCAGCAAATACTTTGAACAATTATCATAATATTTTTGAGTCATCTTCGTTAGATCTCTAAAGAGAAGAATGATATCCTCCCGATAGACCATAGTTAAGTTTAAAGTATGCATTCCTGAACTGATTTTTTTTACTAACCGCACGAACATAATATCAAAGCCATTATCATAAAGCTTCGGTGCATCTTTATTGACATCTTGAGGAACAAATCCAAGCGGAATTGGAATTCCCTCTGCATTAAACAAAGAAACCATCTGAGCAATAAATGGTTGCATTTCTTCTTTTAAAGAGCTCATGATTTCTCTTGCTTCATGATCATCGGCATTATTGATAAAGTAGTCTAACATTTGAAAAAGCATTGTCTTTTGTTGATATGTAATCCATACTGCTCCAATTTCTGAAGATGTCATTGAAGGTGTATCAGGCATTTTCATTTCCTCCACGCGTCAAAAATTAACTTTCCTACCATTACTTTGCACGTGAACGAAATAAAAATTCCTTTGTATGTAAAATACCTACTTCTGGAAACTTATAATATTTCCTTTACTCTCCCAACCATACCATTTTCTAGCATCACCTTGATTCCATGTGGATGAGTAGGGCTATTAGTTAGGATTTTTGCAACCACACCTTCCGTTAATTTCCCTGTTCGTTGATCTGCTTTTTGTACCACTTTTACTTGGCTACCAATTTTTATGTTTTCTCTTTTTTGTGACAACATCATTCTTTTCCCGCTCCTCTATTATGAATAAGATCATTATCTACTATTTTCACCATATCTCCAAATACTTAAAAATGTAGAAAAAAGGATATAGACCCAAAAGAGTCTATATCCTTTACTATATACGAAAGATTTTTTGTTCAAGTGTCACTTGATTAATTTTCTTAATATTTGGTTCAAATCCAATTCCAGGTTTGTCCGGTACAGAAATAAGGCCGCCACTCATTTCTACTTCTGGTGAGATAATATCTTCCTTCCAGTAGTGTGAAGAAGGGGCTGTGTCACCTGGAAGCGTAAAGTTGGCTAGAGATGTAATTGCAATATTATGGGCTCTTCCAATACCAGCTTCTAACATTCCACCACACCACATAGGGATCTCATTATTTACACAAAGGTCGTGTATCTTTCTTGACTCTGTTAGTCCTCCAACACGGCCAATTTTTAAATTAATGATTTTGCAACTTCCAAGCTGAATTGCTTTTCTAGCATCTTCAGCAGAATGGATACTTTCGTCTAAACAGATAGGTGTCGAAAGCTTCGCTTGTAAAGATGCATGATCAATGATGTCATCACAGGCAAGCGGCTGTTCAATCATCATTAAATCAAATTCATCTAACGCTTGAAGATGATCGATATCCTTTAATGTATAAGCACAATTGGCATCAGCCATTAAAGGAATCGTAGGAAATTCGCGTCGAATAGATTTTAATATTTGAATATCCCAATCCGGCTTAATTTTTACTTTAATACGCTTATAACCTTCTTTTAAATACTCTTCAATTTGCTTAAGCATCGCCGCTTCTGACTTTTGAATTCCTACACTTACGCCCACTTCAATTCGATCCTTCACTCCACCGAGCGCTTTTGATAAGGAAAGATTCTTTTCTTTAGCGTATAAATCCCAGACAGCGCACTCTAACGCAGCCTTCGCATTATAATTGCCACGGATATATTGAAAACGCTCAGACACTTCATCCGGATGCGAAATAGGTTTTTTTAATAATAAGGGGATTAGAAAATCACTCATGATATGCCAATTGGTCTTTACCGTTTCTTCGTTATAAATTGGCTCAATAATTGAAACAGACTCCGCCCATCCTGACAAACCACTTTGGGACTGTACTTCCACAATAATGAAATCCTTATCTACCTCCGTACCCACACTCGTAGTGAAGGGAGTTAACAGGTCCATTTTTACATGCCTTAAAATGATGCTCTTTACTTCCATTTCACACTCCCCTTGCTATAGCTTTTTTATAACGTAGTAGTAGTGGTTTGGTTTTTCCTTCAGCAAATCAGTAGCGATGTAACCTTTTTTAAAATAGTGAATAAACACCTTTCGAGTTGCCTCTCTCCATTTCTTAGCAAGTGAGAAATTTTCTGTTTTAATGGTCTGAAAATTGCCTGGTACCGATACGAAAAGGGTATCATGAGCTAGGCTCAAGTGAATTTCCTTAGGAGTTAGGTTTCCATTGAACTGATCTGTTTTTATAACGTGCAGTGCGTCTCGGTCTAAGTCCCTTTTCACACTCTCGGACTTTAGCCTCCACTCTATTAAAAAACGGTCGGTGGCAATTCCTGAGTTCAATCCATCATTCATCTCACCGTATACATCTTCCATATATGTAGAACAGACGCCGCCAAGTTTATGTAAATTTAGATTTGCATTTACGGTTTCAAGCGGATCATATGTCCAGGTGATTAAATCATAGCCCTTCAGAAGTGCCGTCTTCTTCTGAGCCCATTTTAGCTTCTCACCGACACCAAATGCACGATAATCAGGATGAATCCCGAGGCTGTGAGAGCAAAGATACGCTTTCGTTCCATCAAATCCTGGGAAGCTATATTGAAAACCAATAAGCTTATCATGGAGAAAAGCACCCAGAACGAAGCCGCCATTTTTCACTGCGGCTACCGTTTGGTTGACAGGTACAGAATCTTCCAAACTCCAAATGAGAGCCTCTAATTCACGTACCTTTTCTAACTCTGTGACAGTTTGAAGGTTGCGAATACTTACTTCATTTTTCAAATATCTTTCCTCCTTTACCGGAGCCATTACCAAGTCTGATTGTCCGCTTCCAATAAAAGCTTTGTTAAAATTTTTGTTCCATTAAGTAAGGCTGTAATGTCAAATTTCATATTAGGGTGATGCAAGCCTGGCTCTAAACCGCAGCCTAATCCAATCATGGTAGCAACCATATCTGGTCGTTTTAATGTGTAGAAGTGAAAGTCTTCTGCACCAGGAGAGTCACACATCGGTACGAGGCATTTCTCTCCCAGCACGGATTTAATGGCTTCTTCGGCAAGCTTCACCGCATGTTCGTTCTTCACTGCAGCAGGAGAATAACTATCTTGTTGGTAAACAATCACTGTTTCTGTTCTATCCTCGATAGCTTGTATTGATTGTTTTGCCTCTTCTAACAGCAACTTCATGGCTTCATTCGATTTTGCACGAAGATCAACGGTGAATCGTGCTGTTTCTGGAATCAGATTCGATGATTCTCCACAATGAAGCTCAGTCATTTTAATTGAATATGGCACATCGGTTTGGACACGAATCTTCTGAAAAGCTTGAACCAACAGGGCCGCAGCTTCAATAGGATTATTGCCTTCCTCCGGTCTCGCAGCATGTGCCGGTGTTCCTTTAATCGTACCTCTTATACAGCTTGATGCACCGTGCAAGATTACTGGAGCTGCCATTCCATTTGCAACCTCAAAGGCAGGGCGTAAATGAATTCCGCAAAGAAACTTTACATTGTCTAGTGCGCCTTCTTCAATCATTTTAAGCGCACCCTCTGCCTTTTCCTCTGCTGGCTGAAAGATAATGCGAATGGTATGATGATGTTTTATTTTAGCAAGTGCAAGTGCTGTAAATAACACCATCGTACTATGACCATCATGACCGCATGAATGATTCGCTTGTACAACACCATCTATCTCTTGCAACAGAGCATCCATGTCAGCACGTATCGCGATTACTTCATTACTTTCACCCTTAATTTCAGCAATCAACCCATAATGGCCCTGAAAGGTTTGGACATCAAATCCAGCCCTTTCTAGCTTTTGCCTTACATACAGAGAGGTTTTTTCTTCCTTCCAGCTTGGCTCGGCAAGCTCATGAAGTTCTTTATACGTATTCAAAATTTGTTTCCGCTCTGTATCTATAAAGTTTTCTAAAAGAACCATTTGTGTCAGAACCCTTCTAGTTAAAAAATAATATGTGCTGCAATGGCAACAATCGGTAAAGTAATGGCCGTACGAATCAAGAAGATTAGTACTAAGTCTTTAAAGCTAACAGGTAGCTTTGATCCAAGTAGTAATCCGCCCATTTCAGAAAGATAAATCAGTTGTGTAACGGATACACATGCAATAACAAAACGTGTTAATTCACTCTCGATTCCACTACCAATAATGGCTGGTAAGAACATATCCGCAAATCCAACAACCATCGTTTGAGCAGCCTGGTCTGCTTCTGGGATTTGCATTAACGTTAAGATCGGCTCAAATGGCTTTCCTAAAATGGAGAACACCGGAGTAAATTCTGCAATCACTAAAGCTGTGACTCCAATAGCCATAACGATTGGTAGTACACCCATCCACATATCTAGTACATTTTGAAGTCCTTCTTTTAATGTTGCCTTCACACTTGTATTTGTCTTTGCTTTACTAACCGCTTGTGCTAATCCCCATTTTGCGTACGATGTACCAGCTGGGATACTCGTTTCCTTTACTAACGTAGCATGCTCATAACCTGTATCAGCTTTTCTAGACAACGGCGGAATACGTGGCATAATCACAGCTGCTGCTAATCCAGCAATAACGATCGTAGCATAATAATGAAGAAAGTATTTATCAAGATTCAAGTATTGAATAACCACAATGGTAAAAGTAATGGAAACAACGGAGAAAGTTGTAGCAATAACCGCTGCTTCTCTTTTGGTATAATAGCCTTCCTCATATTGCTTCGTTGTTAGCAGTACACCGATTGTCCCGTCCCCTACCCATGATGCTAAGCAGTCAAGAGAAGATCGTCCAGGTAACTTGAAAATTGGTCGCATAATCTTCATGGTTAATGCTCCAAAAAACTCCAACAACCCAAAGTTTAAAAGAAGTGGCAATAAAAATCCTGCAAGTAAAAAAGTCGTTAATAAAATCGGAAGTAGGCTAAACAGTAACATTCCTCCTGTATTTTCTGAGGAAATAAATTCCGGTCCTACTTTCGTAAGTGCGATCACTGTAAAAATGGCCCCTAATACACGTGCAATCAACCAAAATTTGCTTACATTTAACAGTTTATTTAAAAAGGAATTATTGATAATAAATTTTGGCTTGGCCAAAACTGCAATAAGTGAACCTAAAACAGATAAAATAATGACACCAGTTGCAAAGGCTGGAATTTGATCAACAAAAAGGGTATTTAATTGACTGGCAAAGAATGCAACTGGTATCGTTATTCCCTCACCATTTGAAATGGGAATAATAAATAGCATAATACCGATCAAGGATGGTAGGATAAATTTCATATAATCTTGAACAGAAAAGGACTTTTGTAAAGCTTCCTTTCTTTCCACTCTAACATTTGAAGCATTAGTCATATAGGGTTAACCTCCTCTTAAGTAACTACTTTTTCATTCTAAAAAAATATTTTGCTCGGAATATAGCTGCTCTAATTTCTTCTGACGGACATGGCTGTTTTCTTTGTCCCTTTTGTATAATCCAGAGATAATCACCTCAAGCAAACCAATCACCGAAGCAATCGAATGATGACTCGATTCCAAATGCTCCTCTGTTGTTAGGGTCAATTGTGCGAGCTGGCCAATAGGCGAAAGCTGCCGATCTGTAATCGCTATGAGGGTTGCTTTTTGATTGTTTGCATAGTTTGCTAGCTTAAGTGATTCTCTTCGATAACGAGGATAGGAAAACATAATAACGGTCGACTGCTCATCAAGTTCACATAGTTCTTCAGGTAAAAATCCACTTGGGTTAGAGAGAAGCACATTTTCTCTCATCTGTTTTAGGGCGTAATACAACCAGTAAGCAGCGGCATATGAACTACCAAAACCAGCGATAAAAATTCGCTTTGATTGATGAAGCACATCCACCACTCGCCATATTTGTTCTATTTCTAACTGGTTAAGCAATTGATTAAGAACTTGGCTCTCTTTCTCGATGATTTGATGAAACAACTGATTTTCTTCAATGCCATCTCTACTTGAAGGTTTTCCTTCGCTTTTTCCTGGTTGAACATGTGTTAGCCATTCTCTTCGAACCGTTTCTTGCATTTCTGAGTAGCCACTAAAGCCTAGTGCATACGCTAAGCGAATGACAGTTGTTTCACTAACGCCCACTTTTCGCCCAATTTGGAAAGCAGTGAGCAGCGAACCTTCATCCAAGTGCTCTAGCAAAAACTCTGCTACTTTCTTTTGACCTGAAGATAATGCCGAAAAGTTTCCTTTAATCATTTGTGTTACCGTCTTTTGTTCCATACTAGTCTCGTCACCTTCTTGGATTTGGTGAAGGAAAAACTTCCTTTTTCCATTTTAAAGCAGAAAATACTTCATATTCAAGTGGAATTTTCCGAATTTTTAAAATAACAAGAACTTCTAATGTATAATTCCAACTACCTTCTGAATTATAATGCATAAAAGAATACTTTTTCAAGTTGAATTTGTGTTTTTATTTATATAACCTAATAAATATTCAAACAAAAGGAAAAGGAATTCTCCGTTACCCTGTAAGCAACGTGGAGAACCCCTCTTCATTGTATGCATAGAATCACTATTCAATAAGAAGAAACACGTCTTCTCCTTCAATTACCGTAGAATAGGTTTTAACGCAACCTTTATCCGGTGCTTGAACCAATCCATCCTCTAAGCAGATCTTCCAATCATGCATCGGACAGAAGACCGAATCACCACTGACAATCCCTTCGCTTAAGACGCCACCTTTATGAGGACAACGATTTTCTATTGCACGAACCGTTCCATTGGAGAGTTTAAATACCGCCACCTCTATATTTCCCACATGAAACGTTTTCCCTAAGCGCTCTGGCAGCTCTTGAATAGAGCTGATTAATACCTTACTGATGTTTTTATTAACCATACGAAGATCTCCTCCTTTGATCGTTGTATTACGATGTGACCACTGTTTCAAACAGTTCTTTTTTCAACTTTTTGTCCTCGATAATGGCCTTCCACGGATCCTCAATTACAGATAAGGCTTTATCCATACGAGCACTTAGCTCCTTACGCTTTTCTGTATCATCTAATACCTCACGGATATGATTCAAACCCACTCGGTCTACCCAAGCAGATGTTCTCTCCAGATAGTTCGCTGTTTCTCGATAATATTGAAGGTATGCAGATGTAATCTCGATAACCTCTTCCTCAGTCTTTACTTTGTAAAGAAGATCTCCACCACGGACATGTGTACCACCATTTCCACCAATATAAAGTTCCCAGCCACCATCAATGCCAATGTATCCAATATCCTTAAACCCTGATTCAGCACAACTTCTTGGACAAGCTGAGACCGCCATTTTTACCTTATGAGGTGTTTGAAGACCTTCATATTTCTTTTCTAACTGAATACCAAGTCCCATTGAGTCTTGCGTACCGAAACGACAGAATTGTTCACCCACACAGGTTTTAACGGTACGTAGTGATTTTCCATAAGCAAATCCTGATGGCATATCAAGATCCTCCCACACCTTTGGAAGATCATCCTTCTTTACCCCAAACAAGTCGATTCGTTGTCCACCGGTTACCTTTACGAGTGGGATCTCATACTTATCAACCACATCAGCAATTCTTCTTAAATCATTCGCATTTGTCACTCCACCATACATTCTTGGCACGACAGAATAAGTTCCATCCTTTTGAATGTTTGCGTGCATACGTTCATTAACGAATCTTGATTCCTTTTCATCCTCGTATCCAGTTGGATTGACCATGCCTAAATAGTAGTTAAGAGCTGGACGACATTTCGAGCAACCCTCTTCGGTTTTCCAATCAAGTACAAACATAACTTCTTTTACATGTGTTAACCCTTTTGCTTTGATTTCTTCTACTACCTCATCACGAGAAAGAGTCGTACATCCGCAGATTGCTTCTTTTTGTTGCAAGGTATCAAATGACGAACCTAAGGTGTGCTGAAGAACTTCTGCTACGAGTGGTTTACAGCCACCACAAGAACGGGAAGCGCTCGTACAGGCCTTAATTTCATCAACAGATGAGCAGCCTTGTGTTTGAATAGCTGCAACGATCGCTCCTTTTGAGACTCCATTACATCCGCAAATGATTTCATCATCACTCATCGTTGCTACTAGACTAGCCCCTGCCTCTTGGCCAGTTGGCTGCAGCAAGGAAACCTTCATTGTGTCTGAAATGTCAGCCTGCTTTTGAATCATAGAAACCAAACGATTTCCATCGCTGCTATCTCCGAAAAGAACCGCACCAACAATTTGATTTCCACGAAGAACGAGCTTCTTATAATAGCTGTCTTGCTCATCAAAAACTTTAACAGCCTTTTTATCGTCGCCTTCCGTAAAATCACCTGCAGAGAACACTTCAACTCCTGATACCTTTAACTGGGTATATAATACAGAACCTTTATACGGCTCCGTCTTTGTATCACAAATGGTTTTCGCTAATACTTTCCCTTGTTCATAAAGCGGGGCAACAAGTCCGTATGGAATTCCGTTATGTTCTGCACATTCCCCAACCGCATATACGTGTGGGATATTTGTTTGCATATAATCATTTACAACAATTCCCCGATTTACCTCTAACCCGCTTTCTACTGCTAGAGAAATATTTGGTTTGATACCAACCGCCATAACAACAAGATCCGCTTCAATTTCCGTTCCGTCACTGAAACGCAAACCTTCGACTCGCTCTTCTCCAAAAATCTCCTGTGTTTGTTTTTCTAATAAAAACGTCATTCCCTGCTTTTCTAATTCTGCTTGCAACATTTTTCCAGCCATTGGGTCAAGCTGACGCTCCATTAAATAAGGAGCTAGATGGATGACATTTACCTCCATCCCAAGGTTTAGAAGTCCCCTTGCCGCTTCAAGTCCTAATAATCCTCCGCCGATTACAGCTGCTTTTTTATATTTTTTAGAGGCCTTTAGCATGATTTCTGTGTCCTTAATATCTCGGAAAGCTGTCACACCTTCCTTATCTGCACCTGGAATAGGAAGAATGAAAGGAACTGAACCAGTCGCCACTATCACTTCATCGTATGGTTCGATTCTCCCCGCATCAGTAACGACTACTTTTCGATCGGAATCAACCTTAACCACGGTCTCATCTGTATAAAGCTGAATATCATTGGCTTCATACCAGCTCCAATCATTAAGCGTAATATCAGCTACCTCTGTGTCTCCTTGTAAAACCTTTGAAAGTAGGATTCTATTATAATTCGGATGTGGCTCACTACCGAAAATCGTAATTTCAAATTGTTCCTTTGTAAGCTTTAATATTTCTTCTATGGTTCTGACTCCTGCCATACCGTTACCAACAAGAACGAGTTTTTTCTTTGCCAAATTAACGCGCCTCCCCAAGAAAGTTTCTTAAACTGTAACACATGATTTGTGTAAAATTGTTTAACATGTTAGATTACCTCACACACTATTTAGTTCGTAAACCGAATTTTCCGAATATTAAAAGAGCAATTCACTCCTATTAATCGTCATACAATATCCATGGCTGAGCTTATTTTTACCGCACTTAATTTAAATCCAGGCATACGGCAGGTTGGATCCAATTCCTTTCCGACAAGGAAATTCACATTTTGTGAATTGGCCCAGTGGAAAGGAACAAACAGCGTGTCTTGACGAATAGTGTCCGATACCTTACTCCGTACCACAATACTTCCTCTCCTTGACGTGATTTTCACTAGAGTTTTGTCATGAATTCCATATTTTAAAGCAGTCGCCGGATGAATCTCCACATGCGATTCCACATTTCTTGCTGCCAATGACGCACTTTTACGTGTTTGAACACCTGTTAAATAGTGAGACATCACTCGTCCTGTTGTTAAATAAAGTGGAAACTCTTCACATATCTGATCCTTTGTAACAGGGGCGACATTAGAAACAGAGACCATCTTTGCTTTTCCATCCGAATGAGCAAATGAACTTTCAAAAAGCCTGACTGTTCCTTTATGGTCTAAAGTTGGACAAGGCCATAACAGCCCCTTTTCTTCTCTTAGTCGCTCATAAGTCACTCCATAATAATCAGCAATTCCACCTTTACTAGCAATCCGAAGTTCGTTAAAAATATCCTCCGCTGATTCAAAAGGAAAATACTCCCCCTTCCCAATCGCATGAGCAATTTCGCAAAGAATTTGCCAATCATGCTTTACTTCTTCTGGACAAGGATAACTTGCCTCTCTTAACGTGACTCTCCCCTCCACATTGGTCATCGTTCCTTCATCCTCTAAGTAAGAGGAAGCCGGTAAAATAACATCTGCTAATCGAGCAGTTTCAGATACGAATAAGTCAACCACAACAAGAAAAGAAAGTTTTTGTAAGGCTTCCTCCACAAAATGTGCATTTGGATTAGAGACAATGGGGTTAGAACACATTAAAAGCATCCCGGATATGTCACCGTCATGAATTTTTTCAAACATTTCATAAGCAGAGACACCCTTTCTCGGCAGCTCAGCTTCGTTTACTCCCCATACCTTTGCAATATAAGCTCGATGGTCTTCATTTTCTATGAGTCTATAACCAGGTAGTTGGTCGGCCTTTTGTCCATGTTCCCTTGCTCCTTGACCATTTCCCTGCCCAGTTATCGCTCCGTACCCACAGCCTGGTTTTCCAATTTTCCCAACTGACAGTAAGATATTTAGGAAATTCCTAACTGCTGCGGAACCATCTGTGTGTTGCTCTACTCCGCGTGCCGTAAAAATCATTCCTGTTTCTTCTTTTGCAAAGCGGTGGGCTACCTTACGAATCTGTTCAATCGGAACACCGGACAAGGATTCGATTTCCTCAAGAGTCATTGAGGATACATTCTCCTTTACTTCTTCGAATCCATTAACTCTTTCTATGATAAAGTTCTCGTTATAAAGCTGTTCTTCAATAATTACCTTTAAGACTCCATTAGCAAAAGCGGCATCTGTTCCGGGCTTCAGCTTAATATGCAAGTCTGCTAGTTTCGTTGTTGCCGTTTCACGAGGGTCAATCGCAATAATATAAGCACCGCTTTCCTTTGCCTTTTCAAAATAAGGCATGATGGTCGGTTGACATTCTGCAATATTTGTTCCCGCAAGAATAATACAGCGAGAAGACGGAATTTCACTTATGCTATTCGTAAATCCTCGATCCATCCCAAAGGTTTGTGTAGCAGCCGAAGCGGCAGATGACATACAAAGTCTACCATTGTAATCAATGTACTTTGTCTGTAACGCGACACGAGCAAACTTTCCGAGCAAATAGGCTTCTTCGTTCGTGATGGAGGCACTTCCATACACCGCCATTGCGTCTTTTCCCTTCCGTTCTTGAATGGACTGAATATTACTTTTAATGACTGCTATTGCCTCTTCCCATGTGGCACGAACAAATTCCCCGTTTACCTTTATGAGCGGGTACTTTAATCGGTCTTTATGAAAAGTATGTTGGTGGGCATTAATGCCTTTCACACACAATCTTCCTTGTGTAGTTGGATTATCTAGACCAACAGTGGTAAATTTCTTGCGCGTTACAATTGATTGCTCTATGAGCTGCATTTTGCATTGCATGCTGCAGAATGGACACTGTGAGTCATATGTTTTCTCCGACTCTACATGATTTTGCTTTGTTCGAAAGTATTTTAATAGCATTTCAGTCACATCATCACCCTCAATCCTTTATACTCTTTAGAATTTACTTTAAAAAATAGGAACATCTTTAGGTCCCTTCATCAATAAGGAATCCCCTTCTAGTCGTTCTAACAATTGCTGACGGAGTTCAAAATCAAAAAGTACTTCTCTCACATGCAATAAGCTCACTCGATCCACCCATTCCCATGTTCTTTCCGAGTAATTAGCCGTTTCTCGGTAGTATTGGACTAGACCACCAATGAAATGAACTGCCTCTTCTTCTGTTTCAGCAACTGTAAATAATTGACCGGCCCTAACACTTCGACCGCTGCTTCCTCCCACATAAATTTCCCAGCCACGCTTCGTGCCAATAATGCCAATATCCTTTGTTGTCGAACCAGCACCATTATGCAAGCAGGCAGAGACACCTATTTTCAATCGATACGGAGTGATAAGATACTCAAGTTTCTTTTCTAGAGTTGCTGAGAGCTGAAGAGCTTTTCGCTTATCACATTGGCATATATGTTCACCAATACACGTCTTCACATTCTGAACTCTGTTCCCGTATGTGGCACTTAAAGGCATATTTAAATCATTCCATACCTTTGGTAATTCATCTTTTGTTAGACCCATCAAATGAATTCTCTGCTCACTAGTAATGGCTAGCTCTGACACACCATATTTGTCTGCCACATTCGCGATTTTTCGTAACTCATTTGGATTCGTCATTCCCCCATACATTTGCGGAACGACAAAGTACGTTCCATCCTTTTGCAATGTTGCATTCATCTTTTCGTTTACAAATAATGTTTCTTGGACATTCTCATACTCTGGATTGATCATACTTAAGTAATACGTTAAAGCAGGAACACATTTGGAACATCCTTCTCTGTGTTTCCAGTTCAGTGCTTGCATGACTTCGTTAACAGAGGATAAATTTTGTACCTGCATCTCATGTACAACTTCATCCTCTGTTAACCTTGTACAATTACACATCGCAGGCTTCTCGATCTTCATTTCATCAAATTCATCACTATGAATATAAGATAATAGCTCTGAAACAAGCGGTTTACATCCTCCGCAAGAGCCGGATGCCTTTGTACATGCTTTTACGTCTTCTACAGTAGAACAACCTTGGCTTTGAACCGCTTCTATAATTGTCCCTTTAGAAACTCCATTACAATTACAGATTATTTCTGTTGCTGCCATGGAGGAAACTGCTGTACCCGATCCACTTGATTGAAAAATAGTCACTTTTTCCATATCAGATACATCTTGCATTTTAAGTATCATATTTTGTAATTTCGTACGGTCACTCGTATCCCCAAAGAGAACCGCACCAATGATTTTATCTTCTTGGAATACAAGCCTTTTATAAGTACCTTCCACTTCATCGTGTATTTTTATTGACTTTTTTGCAGGGTCCTCTTGAAAAGCTCCAATAGAAAACACATCAACACCTGAAATTTTTAATTGAGTGGCTAACACAGTCCCCTCATAACTTTGTCCATCTACCCCACAAATACGCTTCGCTAAGACAACTGCCTGTTCATAAAGTGGTTTCACAAGGCCATATACCATACCACGATGCTCCACACATTCTCCTAAAGCAAAAATATTGGGAATACTCGTCTCCAGAAAGTCATTTACGACAATCGCCCGATTAACTGTTATACCACTTTCTCTTGCCAAATGAACATTGGGTCTTACACCAACTGCCATAACAAGCAGGTCGGCTTCAACCGATGTTCCATCCGTAAAACGGAGTCCTTCAATACGTTTATCGCCTAAAATTTCTTCTGTTTGTTTTTCTAATAGAAACTTCATCCCTTGCTTTTCAAGTTCTACTTGTAGCATTTTTGCTGCCGTTTCATCCAGCTGTCTTTCCATTAAGAAACCGCTAATATGAACGACATATACCTCCATCCCGAGGTGTAAAAGTCCCCTTGCAGCTTCTAACCCTAACAATCCTCCACCAATGACAACTGCCTTTTTATGATTCTTTGCTGTTTCCTGCATCTTTTGACAATCCTCAATGGTTCGAAAAGAAATGACCCCTTCTTTCTCCACCCCAGGTAAGGGAAGAACAAAAGGAACAGAACCCGTTGCCAATATTAATCGGTCATAGTACAAGCTGCGACCTTTATCTGTCATCACTACTTGGCTTTTATGATCAATAGCAACAACGGTTTCTCCCGTAAAAAGTTGAATATGATGCTGCTCATACCACTTAAAATCATTAATGGTTATTTCTTCAAGCTGTGTGGTTCCTTGAAGTACCGAAGAAAGTAGGATTCGGTTATAGTTTGGGTGTGGTTCGCTCCCAATTACCGTAATCTCAAACATTTCAGAACCTGTTTTAAGAATCTCCTCTAAACAACGAACTCCAGCCATACCATTACCGACCATAACTAACTTTTGCTTTTTCATGTTATAACCCCCAACAAACCTTAGATGGATGCTCAAACCAAATTTCGTTTTATTATTTCATACATCTACTGAAATGAAATTTAACCTGTTACATTTTCTAACACGATATGTACTATTTGGGTGTTATTTACTATAAAAATCCTGTTAATAGGCAGTATTTTTATGCAATCCTACGGTATGCTTATTTTTCGAATTGCGAAGTAAATCCAAAAGATCATTCGCTTTTTCGTTTATTTTGTAATGCGCTTACAAGTATAAAAATTCAAGACATTTGAAAATTCCAATAAATTTCTGTGTTAGATTAGCTAACATCTTTTGAGACAAAGCAAGAGCATACATACTATTCTTTAACAAGACAAAGATGGTAAAAACTCTGACAAACAGAAAAGCAAAAGCGCCTTGTCTTCTGGAGAGATTTGGCTTATGACCTAGGAATAATGGCTTTATATTATTCCATCGAGGGGCTAGGCGCTGGAGCTGGACACTAAACAAGGGAGGAATTCCAATGACAAATAAGATAGGTTTTTTCTCGTTCTTCTATGTATTAGGTAAGATTTTATTTTCTCGAAAAAATTATATTGGCTGGTAACATATTTGAAATACCATATCTATTAAAAGGAGAGAGTAACTATGAAGTTAGCAAATTTAAGAAAAAGTGGACATGCACCATCGCTATTTGCTTCATTTCTGTACTTTGATGTGAGCTTTATGATTTGGGTAATACTAGGGGCACTTGGGGTTTATATCACCAAAGACTTTGGTCTATCCCCTTCGCAAAAGGGATTAATTGTAGCGATCCCTATTCTTGGTGGATCATTCTTCCGTCTCGTTCTTGGTGTTTTAACCGATCGAATTGGTCCGAAGAAAACATCGATCATTGGAATGGTCGTTACAATGGTTCCACTTCTATGGGGTTGGTTGTTTGGAACAACATTAACGGAGATTTATTTTATCGGAATACTATTAGGAGTAGCTGGTGCTAGCTTTGCAGCAGCCTTACCAATGGCAAGTCGTTGGTATCCACCCCATTTACAAGGGTTAGCAATGGGGATTGCTGGAGCGGGAAATAGCGGGACTTTATTTGCAACCTTATTTGGTCCCCGCCTTGCTGAACAAATTGGCTGGCATAATGTACTCGGGGTTGCCCTGATTCCTCTTGCTATTGTGTTTATCATCTTTGTTCTTATCGCAAAAGATGCTCCTTCCCAGCCAGCACCAAAACCACTTAAAGAATACTTTAATGTTTTTAAACAAAAAGATGCCCTTTACTTCTGTTTGTTATACAGTGTTACCTTCGGTGGATTTGTAGGACTATCTAGCTTTTTAAGTATCTTTTTCGTTGATCAATATGATCTTTCAAGAGTAAGAGCCGGAGACTTTGTTACCCTTTGCGTAGCAGCAGGAAGCTTCTTCCGCCCAGTGGGAGGATTTATTGCCGATAAGATTGGGGGCGTTCGTCTATTAACCTTCTTATTTATCGGTGTCGCTCTAACCATGCTGGGAGTTAGTCAGCTACCTTCCATCACTCTTGTTACCTTGCTGTTATTTGCCGGTATGATGTGTTTAGGAATGGGCAATGGAGCGGTATTCCAACTGGTTCCACAACGCTTCCAGGAAGAAATCGGAATGGTCACTGGAATTGTAGGAGCAGCTGGTGGTGTAGGTGGATTCTTTATTCCAAATATCCTTGGAACGTTAAGAGAAATCACAGGCACGTATGCAACAGGTTTCCTTGTATATGCAGGTATTGGTGTATTAGCTTTACTCGTCTTAATCATTGCACAGATGTCTTGGAAAAAGACATGGGCACCAAAAGAGTCTTCTATAAAAGCTTAATATGTTTAAACGCTCTGGCTTGCATTTCTATTGCAAGCCAGAGCTTTTTTTATTACTTTAGTATTCGAAATCCTCAGACTAATTATATACATTTCTCCTATAAATGTTATATAATATTATATAATGATTTATACTTTGAGAGGAGTTCTCCTATGAAGTTAAACAGTTCTAGTTCACGTCCATTATACGAACAATTATTTAACACGATAAAAGAAGCAATTGGCCAGAATACCTATCGACCAGGTCAGCAAATTCCCAATGAAGCGGAGCTTTGTGATATTTATGGTGTAAGCAGAATTACGGTTAGAAGAGCGATTCAAGATTTAGTTGATGAAGGTTTATTGGAAAGAAAACAAGGAAAAGGTACGTTCGTTGCTAGGAAAAAGGTTGCTCGCGAACTAGTAACAATCGAAGGTTTTTCGGATTTTAGCAAACAACTCGGAAAGAAAACGAGCAAGAAAGTTCTTCTTTGTGAAGAAATAAAAGCATCGAAGAAAATTGCAGAAGATCTTCAAATAGAGGTCGGTGCTCCAGTACTCAAACTTTTAAGATTAATGTATATTGAGGAAGAGCCATTTACTCTTGATTTAACCCATTATCCGATAGAGCGCTTTCCTAACATTCAAGAGC
Organism: Bacillus coreaensis; assembly: GCF_050586445.1. Lineage (NCBI taxonomy): Bacteria > Bacillati > Bacillota > Bacilli > Caryophanales > Bacillaceae > Bacillus > Bacillus coreaensis. The sequence continues at coordinate 89,325 of NZ_JBOCCY010000010.1, read as the reverse complement.
ATATATTTGATTACGAGTCCACCTATGATGTCCTGAGTAACATCTATCACGTGGATATGAAGGACATTACAACGAAAAAAACGATTACTGGAATCCCTGCCTCTTCTGTAGATGCTGAACACCTAAATTGCGAAATTGGTGAGATTTTATTCAATATTGACAAAATCGTGTACGATAAGAATAAAGTACCTATTCATCTTTCTACATTTAAAAATTTAACTACGGTTATCGCTTATACAATAACCACGTAAAAAGGGACTTGACTACCAGCCAGTCCCTTTTCTTTATTTTACTAATTGTTTTCCATAACCAAATGCTCCGTTCACTTCACAAGTACGTGCCGCCCGTATTGCAGCTAGTTGAAGTGACTGCTTTATTGTATGGTGGTTTAAATAACTAGTTAGAAACCCAGCTATGAATGAATCACCAGCACCTAGCGTGTCTATTACATCTGCTTCTTCTATTCCCTGTATATAACTTTGTGTCCGATCTGACATGATCACTCCCTTAGATCCTCGGGTAACAATCACATAATGCGTGCCATATCCATGAATTTTGTTAATTAATTCCTCGATTTGCTTGTCACCAAAGTCACTACCAGATATGAAGGCAAAAGTGATATGTGGACATACCGTCTTTAGCAACTCCTCTGTAAAATGATTAGAGAAATCATAGGAAATCGGTAATAGCTGTTTGATCAGGGGAAGTTGATCATCCAGACTGCTATAAATGCTGGTATGAAGAACATCAAAACCTTTGATATACTCAAAATCGGATGGATCCAATTTCAATCGTAGCTTCGATTGAATACCACCTTTGTTTGATTTTACGAAAACCCTGTCCCCAGTTGAGTCAATATCCACATACGCTTTTCCACTTTCTCCATAAGCTCTTCGGATATGACTTATATTCACATGATTCTTTTCTAAAGAATCAATAATGTGGTCACCTTCCGCATCGTCTCCAACAATTCCAATAAATCCTGTTTCTTCTGCTCCGTATTGCTTCGCTAATACGGCAACATTTAACGCATTCCCGCCTGGAAACATCTCGTTTCGATCCAAATATACATCCACCACATTATCTCCAATTGCTAGTAGCTTCATTATTATTACATTCCTTTCTATTGGAGTACTGTTTTTACTAACACTCTCTTATCCTTTCAAACTTCCAGAAGCAAGACCACGAACAAAATATTTTTGTAAAAATAAAAACAGAGTAATAATCGGGATCGCAGAGATCATTAATCCTGCTAAAAGAACTCCCCAATTGGTTTGTAATGCATCACGGAATTGCATTAATCCTGCAGGAATGGTTTTTAAACTGTCTGAATCAATAAAAATGAGCGCAAACATAAATTCATTCCACGTAAAGTAAGCAGTGATAATGACCCCTGTGAACAAAATAGGAAGGTTTAGCGGCAAAAAGATTTTTGTAAACACAGACCATGTTGAGCATCCATCAAGAAAAGCCGATTCTTCTAACTCTTTGGGAACCTCTAGAAAAGCAGCTCTTATTAATAGCACAGTAATCGGAATACGGTATGCCACATAGGGGAGAATGAGCGCTAAGTAAGTGTCATGAATACCCATTGCCTGGATAAGCTTATACAAGGGGACTAAGCTCACTTGCGGAGATAGCATCATTCCACCCATACACAATATTAATAGTAGCTTCTTACCTTTAAACTGAAAACGAGTTAAACCGTACGCTCCAAGAGCACTGATGAAGACCGTTAATAAACAGGTGCTTAGCGTAACAATGGTACTATTTAAAAAGTACTCGGATATTCCAGTATTCCACGCATGAACATAGTTTGAGACAAGCCAGGTTGTCGGCAATGCCCAACTGTTTGAGAAAATTTCTTCAGTCGTTTTAAAGGAATTAATGACCATCCAAAACAATGGGTAGGCAATAATCATAAAATAGAAGATTAATATGGTATACAGTGGAATCGCTCCTGCAATCTTTTTACTCTTATAGGAACGAACTTTGATTGATTGCATAGAAACGTCGGTTGATGTTATTTTATCTGTCTCCATCTATTAATCCTCCTTCCCTGTCTTAAATAGTTTCATTTGAATCATGGCTGCCGCCAACGAAAGTAGTAAGATAATGGTCGCTATTGCAGATGCATACCCCATCTCATCTCTAAAAAAGGCTGATTTGTAGAGAAGCGTTCCAAGCACTTCACTTGCATTTCCAGGTCCGCCACTTGTCAAAATATACGGCTCATTAAATACCGTAAATGCACCTGTTAATGTAATTAATGTTGCTACAAAAAGCATTTCTTTTACCTGGGGAACTGTAATATGAAGAAACTTGTAAAATTTATTCGCACCATCAATATCAGCTGCCTCATACAGCTCTTGAGGAATAGATTGAATAGCGACGATGAAAAGCATCATGATATACCCAATACTTTGCCACTGTGATACAGCGATTACGGCGAAAATAGCTGTTTCAGATTCTCCAAGCCATGCCCTTGTCCACTCTTCGAGACCGAGCAATCGAAGAAAGCTGTTTAGTATCCCAATGTCCGGGTTGTAAACAAAGCTGAACAATAAAGCAATTACCGTAATGGATATGATTACTGGAAGGAAGAAAGCAGTTCGGAAAAAACCACTTAGCAATCTAGTCAAAGGATCCTCTAGTATGGCAGCTAAAATTAACCCGCCGAATACTTGACATACGATTGAGATAACTGCGTACCAAATATTATTTTTTAAAGCTATATAAAAAACCTCATCCTGAAACAGAGCAAGGAAATTTTCGAATCCAACAAACACCTTATCTGGAGCAAAAGCAGAAAACTCATAAAAAGCAAATCGGAAATTCTCTACAATGGGATAATAAACGAACAATCCCATTAATAAAATACAAGGGGCAATATATAAATAGGGAGCCATTTTCCTAAGTGTCATTGTATTCACCTCTTTTTTTCTAGGTCCTTTCCGACCCTTTTCTTGTTTTTCTTTATGAAAGAAAGGTAGTTTCGGTCCCCTACACTACCTTTCTTTTAAACTATTATTTCAGCTCTTTCGCTGCTTTTTGAACATCTTTCATCACGTCTTCAGCTGATTTTTTTCCATCTAACATCTGTTGAACACCATTTAAGTACGCATCAACAATCTTGATGTCTACAGCCGTATCAAACCATAAGTACGTCTTGTCAGCATTCACGATTAGATCGATCGCTTCTTGTTGAAGAGCTGAACCGTTTTCAGTAGTTGTTGTATCTTTAACCGCACTGTATTCACTTACCTCTTTTAACTGTTCAATTCCTTTTTCCTTAGAAGTTAAGAATTTGATAAACTCCATTGCTTCTTCAGGATGCTTTGTTTTAGAAGAAATCATAATTCCTTCTGGGGCAGCAGTAATTGAGCTTGGATTTCCTTCTCCACCTTCAACGAATGGAGTATTGAATACACCTAAATCTTCACCGAGACTTGGCTCTATCAAACCAATTTCAGCTAATTGAAAGTACCCAATCGCTGCTTTTCCTCCGTTAAATAGCTCTCTCGCATACTGGTGGTCAACGGAGTTCACTCCTTGATTAAAATATGGCTCTAATTCAATGAATTTTTCCAAGGCAGTTACATAACCAGGATGAGTAAACTCTCCATCTGAATTAGTTAGACTATAGTCCTTTGCAATAACATCTTCCGGAACAACATACTCATTTAGTGATCCAATATAATGAGAAATCGTCCATGGCGCCTTACTTCCGAAGGCAATTGGAGTAATTCCTGCATCCTTGATTTTTTCAGAGACAGTTAGGAGCTCTTCCCATGTGGTAGGGATTTCAAGGTTTAGGTCGTTAAAAACCTTTTTATTATAGAAGAAGGCTTTTCCATCTGTGGACCAAGGAATTCCATATACCTTTCCATCCAACGTAAATGGACCAAATTGGGATTCAATGATTTGACCTGACCAGTCCTTATCTTCCTCAACATAGCTTGTTAAGTCTAGGGATTGTCCAGCTCTTGCAAAATTGTAAGCAAACTCACCGCTCCAAGAAAAGTAAACATCAGGAGGATTATTTGAACCTAAAACAACACGAATTTTTTCCTTGTACGAGTCATTCAAAACCGCTTCGGTTTTTATTTTTATATTCGGATGTAGCTCTTCAAACTCTTTAACTGCTTCTTCAAAGTATTGCTTTTTGGGTTCTGTAGGCCATCTGTGGAAAAAACGAAGTTCGACAGTATCACTGTCTTCTGAAGCTGTTTGACTAGATGAGGAACAAGCTGCGAGCATTGAGAGAATTAATACGGCGATAATACTAAAGATTTTAAACTTTTTCATGAATCTGCCCCCTCAAGATTTTTTTCTATTAATCTAGCAATGAGAGGAAAAGCGAAGGTCTCTTCGCTTTTCCTGTTAGATTTTAGTATTCTACTTTCCACATATATCTTCTTGTAGATAATGGATGATTGCGCTGTTCTGCCAAGTTTTCTGCGTATCTTCTTAATACGTGGTTCAATACTAGTGGAGCAATATATCCTTGAACCTCTTCGTCAATTCCAGAAAAGTCAAAATCTTTTGCATCCAAAACGATTAGCTTCTTGCCATAACGCTGGGAGAATTCAAGGGCACGTTCCTCAAGGTATCTAGTTTCATCTAGACCAAGAAGGATGATAAATGGTGTTTCTTCATCTATGATTTCAAATGGCCCGTGGAAGTACTCACCCGCATGAATGGCATGAGAATGAACCCACTGCATCTCCATTAAAATACAAATCGCGAAAGAGTATGCCACACCGTAGTTTGAACCACTAGCCATCGTGTAGATGACTTTTTCATCCTTATACTGTTTTCCAAATTCTACAGCAGCATCATGATATTTGGAAGCAGCTTTTTCAAAAACAGTTTGTAGGTTTTCGAGGCTCTTCTCAATTGTTGCAAATTTCTCATTGTTTTCTACAACCTTAAGGACTCCAAAGACTAGTTGATACAAAACAGAGTAGTTTGTAGCAAATGCATTAGCAGTTGGGCCCCACTCATACTTTAGGACAACTTCTGAAGCTTGAGCCAAAGGTGAAGTTGGTTCATTTGTTAGAGAAATCGTTAAAGCACCTTTCGCACGGGCAAATTTAGCGGATTCTACTGTTTCAGGAGTTGTACCAGAATGAGAACATAAGATTACTAGAGAAGTATCTCCTAACTTTGCGTGATTACGGTGAATAAATTCATTCGCACTATAAAGATGTGCATCTAGCTTTTTCGCTTCACGATCAATGACGTATTTACTTGGGTACATTAAAGCAGATGAACCCCCACAAGCTACAAAAAAGACATTATCAATTTGTTTTTTCTCAACTTCCTCAAGCGCATGTTTGATTTGATTTTTCACATCTACGATTAGTTCAGTACTCATATTTTTATAAGCCTCCTAAGGATTTTTTTAGTATGGGGTACTGCCTATCCTCCCTTCATTCAATATACAACATTATAGGACGTTATATATTGTTATATCTTAGTTCTACTATATCCTAGCCCATCTACTTCGTCAACGGAATTTTCAGATAATTCTTTCGACTTTATTCGGCAATTTACTTAAGGAATAGACTAAAGCTGACATGATTTGTACAAAGTAAATAAGTCTGTCTTTACCATTTTGAATCAAAAAGTTGTCTCAATGGCTAGATTGAAGGGTTCCTGATATATTTAATTACATTACACAAGAAAAAGGAGTGGTAAACGTGCAATCTATTAATGGAAAAACAGCGATTGTAACTGGTGCAGGAAGAGGAATTGGCCGTGCTACAGCCATAGCTCTTGCAAAAGAAGGAGTAAATGTTGGATTAGTAGGATTAACCCTTTCTAATCTTGAAAAAGTAGCTGGGGAGTTGCGTGAGTTTAATGTGAAAGTAGCTGTCGCAACAGCTGATGTGGCAAACCTTGAGTCGATTACTACTGCAGTAGAGAAAATTAGAGGAGAACTTGGAGCTGTAGATATATTAATTAATAACGCAGGAACAGCTAAATTTGGCGGTTTCTTAGACCTTTCCCCTGGAGAATGGGAAAACATCATTAAAGTGAACCTCATGGGCGTGTACAACACTACACGTGCGGTTTTACCAGAAATGATTGAAAGAAAAGCTGGAGACATTGTCAATATATCATCTAGTGCTGGTCAAAAAGGCGCTCCTGTAACAAGTGCATACAGTGCCTCTAAATTTGGTGTACTAGGTTTAACAGAGTCGTTAGCTTTAGAAGTTCGTAAGCACAACATCCGTGTGGTCGGTCTAACACCTAGCACAGTTGTAACAGACCTCGCTGCGGAAGCAAACTTAATCTCTGGAAACCCAGAAAATGTAATGCAGCCAGAAGACCTAGCAGACCTAATCGTATCCGGCCTAAAGCTACACCCACGCGTATTCCTAAAATCAGCCGGCCTCTGGTCCACCAACCCATAAAAAGCGGCGTCAGACACCCTCCGTGGACAAATCACCCCTTTTGTCTTTTTGTGGTGTCTGTCACCGTTCGTGGACAGATTTATGTGTTTTGTCCGCGTGGGGTGGACACTTAATGGAAAAAGCGAGAGTCTGAGACTCTCGCTTTTTTTCGTGTCAGGGTCTATATTTAGCCCTAGTATTTGCACATAATTTGTAGTCCGAATTTTCTTTACTTTGAAAATTTAAGCGGTTACGATTGAAACTGGGATGGAAAAACATTCCTAATACATACAAGGAGGAGATGTAAGATGATTCAAGTAAGAATAAAAGAAAAGCAAGTTCAAATAAAAAAGGAAGAATCTACTTAGTGAGAGGAGAAACTATATGCCATCTGTAAAAAATGGGATCCAAATCGTAAGTTATCACGAAGGATTAGCCGCAGGGGTAGCAAAAATGTGGAATTTAAGCCGTGACAGTTGGGGTGGCGACACTCGTGTCATGACCGAAGAACAAGTAAAAACAAAGGAAGCCAATTCCGAAAATATTGAGCTTTACCTAGCGCTAGATGAAAATGAAGTCGTTGGCTATTGCGGATTATCTGAATATAAGGAGGATACTGGCTCTTTATACATCCCTCTACTCAATGTTCTTCCGAATTATCATGGAAAGAAAATTGGCAAGATGCTTGTCATGAAGGCTCTTGAAAAAACGATCGAACTCGATTGGCCTCGTCTTGATTTGTATACGTGGCCAGGCAATACAAAAGCTGTTCCCCTTTATAAAAAATGCGGCTTCTTTTGGGAGGATCGTGATGATATTACTCATTTGATGAACTTCATTCCTCAGGTATTAAATACGCCACTGCTTCAGCCACTATTTGAAAAAATAGACTGGTACGAAGCTAGTACGAGACAAATTGACGTGAAGCCAGATGGAATGAAAGAAAACGGGTTTACCTTCTACGAATATAGCTGGAGTTCACCCGAGACGAACGCTAGAGTACAATTCGAGCGGACAGCTCGAGGCATTACCCTAATTGAAACCGATGACTTCCTCGTTCAGCTTTCCATGGAGCACCATGAAGTGATTGAGGAAATGGAACATACCTATCAATTAAAAGTCGTAAACAAATCCGGTACCCCTCTTTCCTTTCAAGCTACTGGAACGAAAAATGATCGAGTCGAATATCAACTCAACACCGGAAAACTAAACATAGAAAAGAATTTGACACTCTCAGAGCCTTTTACTATACGAAAAGGTGAAGAGCCTAGTATTTGGCGAACTCACCCAAGCATTCAAATAACCGTAGAGATTAATGGTGTTCCTTGCGAAATGAGCCTTGGAATTTTCCCTATGCAACCTGCTAAGCTTGAAACATTCAATGAAGGGAATTTTGCTTTCTTAGATACAAAATCAGAGTTTCATCTTGAGCTAAAGAATAATCTATCTCACACCACAGAATTTGTTCTTACCATCCCTGAGAATGACCTAGTCAGTCTAGAACAAAAAACATACGAAGTTACAGTTCCTGCTAAAGGAAGAAAAACGGTTTCCATACCAATTACTGTTAAAAAGCACGGCTTTTACGATCCTATTATTCATGTTCAAACTAAGACTAACAATCATGTACTCGTTTTTAAACAGCAAATATCGGTTGCTTTCAAAGGTGAAGGGAAGAAATTTGGTGGAGAATCAACACTTTTCTGGCACATATACAATGGCCATAGTCAGTTAAACATTCGAAAACTAGATCTTAATGTCCAACTAAAAAAGAATGCTAGAAAGAAAAAACCATCATTTGCATTTCTTGCACCTAAGCTTGGAAAACCATATACAAACGAATTCAATAAAAAGAAGCCTACATCAGTAGCCTGGCATACTGATGATTCCTCTACCTTGATTAAGTTCGTCTTACAATCGGGGGAATATCCAGGAATCTACTTAACAGAGTGTCTCCAGCTCTTTGGAGACGGAATTGTTCACCAGTGGGTTGAGGTTGAAAATGTACATCCAACAACTTATCAAAATATCGCTATCAGTCAGCCTGTATACCAAGAACTCGGCAACACGTATTTCCCACTTGATCAAAGAGTTGTTTATTTTCCGAAAGATCGTCCACTTGAGTTCGGAGACCTAAATCCAGCCATGATAACAGGTAATTGGTATTTTTCCAAGACTGAAGGAGAATCGGTTGGGGTAACTTGGCCAAAGAATAACCATGCAGCACCAGAAGGTTGGCAGTTTGTCATTGAGCAAATAATTGGTGAAATGAAACCTGGAGCAAAGGCTACTACAGAAAAAATCATAGTAGCATTAGACTCCTTCCAGGAAGCAAATCAATTTCAAACTTTTGCTGAGAAAAGACAGGTACTTGAGCCACAACCGATTACCAACGAACTTCAGCTCGAGGTAAATCAAATGATTGTGCCATCTAGTTCATCACCTACCTTCACATTAAAGACTTATCGAAACAGTTATTTGAATGGAACGCTTGAGATAGTTTGTGACCACTCTCCTGTCTGTAAAAGGAGTATACAGGCAAAAGAAGAGAAAAACTCTATTACTTTTGAACAACAGCTCTCATTTAATAATCCTGTTTCTCATCTATCAGCTCATTTTCAACAAGAAGGAATCCGAACAAATTTTGAGAGTCTACTATTATCACCACGTGGAGACATTTCCTTTAGTAAAGAGTCAGATGGGTCAATAGTTGTAGCGAATGGTTGCTTAGCGATAAAAGCAAATGCTGATTTTTATCCAGGTTTGTATTCCTTGAAAGTAAACGGGCTTGAGTGGCTAGATACTGAGTATCCTGAAAGAACCGCCAAAAGCTGGTGGAATCCATGGGCAGGAGGAATGAAATGGACTCCTGAAGGAATTACCACTTTCTCTCTTTTAAAAGAAAAATCAACTATTTCAACAACAAATATCTGTGATCGTAAAGGAAATACATGGAGAGGAATTGCGATTCACACAAAATTCGAGGAGCATTCACAATGGAAAAATGTCGAGTATATTCAGTATTATTTAATGCTTCCGGGCATTCCTGTTTTAGCAACATTTTTACAGGTCATGCATGATGGAGGGAAATGGCTGGATGGAGAAAAATGGTTGACCGACCTGTTCCTCGGTGGAGAAGCATTACCGAACCTCTCCATAAAAAGTGGCACCACAGAGTATCGTGCTGGTAAGCAGGAATTACCCATGTACCTGACACAAGAATCCTATATAGAATCACAAACAAAAAAAGAAAACCTTTATGTGATTCCAAGTTCAAATAGTGAAGAAACCGAAGCATATATGAATAAAGAAGTCTTTCAACTAGTTGCTGCTCAGCCAGGTTTTGCGAAAAAGGAGAAGCAAGAGACTGCTCCCCTATTCTTTCTGTTTGATGAGCGAGTTCTACCAACAGAGGCTATCCAAAAACTACGAAACATCCAATTTTAAAAGGAGTTTTTATGAAAATCATCGATGCACACATCCATCTATCAAACATAAAATCATTTCAAGAAACAGCTGACAAAATTTCATTTGTTGATTATTCACCTTCAGGTATCCTCAAAGAATTTGAGGAAGCAGGAGTAATACTTGGAATAGGAATGGGGTTAACAGAAACAGCTAAAATGGGGTTTCCTGATTACGAAACGCAAACTCCAATGGGGCTAGATTTAACCGATGAATTGTCTCCTTCTATCTTTACCTGTGCTGGAATCAACCCGTACAACCTAGACGAGGAGGCACTCACTCGTTTAGAAAAGATGTTATTACATCCGAAAACAGTTGGAATTAAAATTTATCTTGGTTATTATCCGTTTTATGCCTATGATCCTGTTTATCAACCTGTATATAGACTGGCGGCAAAGCACCATCTTCCTGTCGTTTTTCATACGGGCGATACGTATTCAGAAAGGGGCTATTTAAAATATTCCCATCCACTCACCATTGATGAAGTTGCCGTTGACAATCGTGATGTGAATTTTATGATGGCTCATTTTGGGGACCCTTGGACACTGACTGGTGCAGAGATCATTTATAAAAATCCAAATGTTTTTGCAGATTTATCTGGATTAGTTGTCGGAACAAAGAATGACCTAGCAGAAAAAAGCGAAGGTCGTTTCCTTGATCATTTACGTCACGCATTGGTATTTGCAGACTCTTATGACAAACTTCTATTCGGAACGGATTGGCCCTTAGTGCCTATTGCCCCGTATATTGAGTTCATCAAGAACTTAATTCCAGAAGAGTATCATAGCCAGGTGTTTTATGAAACCGCACTAAAGGTTTTTCCAAGGATTCAACCGTTTGTTAAATGAAGAAAGAGCTGCCTAATGTTTAATAAGGCAGCTCTTTCATATTGATAGGGAATACTGATGACAAGACTAATTAAACCTCAACAAAGAAAGGCTGTACATCTTCATTTAAACAATATTCTATTCTCTTCTTAAAATGTTTCCACGTGACCATTTCAAGTGCTTTTTCTATCGGAAAGAAACCCACTTCTAAACTCTCAGGTGACGTAGTTAATTGACCTCCAACTACTTTCCCAAGGAACAAATTACTGCAAATGGAGTGCTTTACATTTTGAAAAATCCCACAGAACTTTTCAATCTCAATATCTATCCCACTTTCTTCCTTTGTCTCTCGTATCGCAGCTGCCTGAATGGACTCTCCTTCTTCAACCTGTCCTCCTGGTAACTCCCAACCTCTCCTAGGACTTTTTATTAAGAGTAATTCATTATCATCATTCCTTACGAAAGCGATGGCTGTCACAATATGCTTTGGCGGAACTCCCATTTTTTCCACCTCCATCCAATGTATTGAGCTCCCTCTTTTTCACAATATGTATTTTTCAGAAAATAGTACACCCCTCAGAATATAAAAAAATGCTGATTTTATACCAGCAATTCCTTACATTTCGGCTTTAGCACCTTTATACTGATTTAACTTTTGATGCTTTTGTTTCAATAATTGTATTTGATGCAACTCCTCTAAGAGATCGTGTATGGAAAGAAGCTCATAGAGCAGAGCAATATGTGACTGACTAATCTTTTCTTCTTGTACACACTGTTTAAAAATAGACCGAATCTCCTTCACCACTTGATGATGCTCTTCATCCATACGGTATTCATTTTCCTGCAGTGCTTGTTTAATATAATGAAACATCAACTGGACGGACTTCGCCTTACAAATTGGCGTATTCAGTGGAGGAATCGCCATGAGATTCGCAAGATGAAAAATTATTTGCCGTAAGGTACTTAACTTCTTATATTCATAATGATATTCCTTTGTGTCCTCCCGCTTAATGCTGTGCAGCTTCCATTCCTGCTTCTGGTATTCACATAATGTTTCTACAGATTCAATATCCTTCCAAAGTTTTTCAAACTTCACCTTTGTATTTTGATGGATTGGCTGTTGAAGCACAATTTCCTTTCCACGTTCTTCTATTAATTCGCCAGTTTCAATTATATATCGATGAAGCTTTGATTTAATGGTCAATGAGTAATTCGGTTTTATTACAAGAAAATTCACAAGCGCTGATACAGTTAGTCCAATTCCCGTTGTTCCGAGGCGAACAAAAAACGAACTTAAGAAATGATCATGGACCGTTGATATCATCGCTACACCTGTCAAAACAGCTACCAGTGTTCCATCGTGCAAGCGAAGTTTGTAACAAACGATAATTGTCAGTACTGCTACGAGCATGTAAGTAAAAGGACTATCTCCTAACACAAAGTTAAAAAAAACAGAAAAAGCTGCTCCTAGTGCTGATGCTGGAAATCGGACGAGCGCCTTTTTTATTGAATGTGCTGCGGTGGGCTCTATCGTTACTATCGCTGTTATAACTGCAAACATTGGAGGCCAAGACAAAAGATCACATATAAGAGCAGTCAGAAACACTGCAATCCCTGTTTTAACAATCCTTCCACCAAAAAATTTATACTTTTTAAAGAACTCCATGATAACAATCCTTTATTCTTATTGTCCTATATTATGTTCATTCTTCCCTATATTAACCAAATTATGGTTCTGCTTTTCACATCACCAACATTAACATGACCGGAACTGATAATATACTTAACAAGGTCGTCACTAACGTACTATAAGAAACAAGATCTGGCTCTGTTCCAAATTCAAGCGAAAGCATCATGGTATTTGCTGCTGAAGGCATGGCCGATAGAACAATAAGAACTTGAGCAAGCATTCCTTCTATGGGTAGTAGCCATACTAAAAGTAAAGCCAAGGCAGGAGAAATAAGCATACGTTGAATCATAATTGTAGAAACGTCCCCGATACTAACATTCTTCTTTGTTATGGCTCCCAGTTGCATACCCAAGACAAGCATAATGGTTGGAATGGTTGCATCGGCAATCAGATCAATAGGCTTCATAATCATATCTGGTACTGGCAAGGTTAAGAGTTGAAGAACTATTCCCAAGACAGATCCATATATCATCGGCATTTTTAAAATATTTAAAATGGATTCTTTAATCGAATATCCTCTCTCGCTTCCTTTACCAGCATAATACACCCCGATTGTACTCATAAGGAAGGATTGTATGACCATCATGATAACAGCATAATCCACACCCATGTTACCAAAAGCAAGTAAGATTATGGGGACACCATAGTTCCCACTATTCATAAATACTCCTGAAAGCACCATGGCAGAGCGCCTTGAATTAGGTAATTTTTTTACTTTTGCTGTAATTTGAACAATCACAATCATACCTATACAAAGAAGCACACAAAACAGTAGGATATACAAATATTCCAGGGTAATTGCATTAGTATAAAAGGTTCGAAATGCCAAAAAAGGCTGCATTAAATATAATGCCATGGCTGAAATCGCCTTCCGGTCAAATCCAATAGTTCTTTGACCGATATACCCTACTCCGATTACAGATAAAGCTGATAGTACAACAAATAATAGTTCCATAAGCCAGCTCCACTTTGTCATTTTTTTGAATATTTCCATTATACATTATGGAAGCGCAAACATTTTTTCTGAAAAAATAATTTTATGAGAACAAAAATTAGCCCCCAGTCAAAGACTAGAGACTATTCAATCATCCTAACTTGTTGTCCTTGGTTTGGTTGGATCGCAATTAGGATCCTTCACTTCTGTTGTCTCAGCAATCTTCATTAAATAATAACATTCCTCTCGTGCCATATGATCCGCCATAAGAGGTGTTAATACTCCGAGTGTTTCTTTATTTAATTCCATTTCCTCTAATTCTCTTAAAAAGCTTTTGAAGATTTCCATTTCTAATTCAATTTCTTTGTGAAAACGACTTAATGCGGGGAAAGAATACACATTCGCACGCAAGTAACCCGCCATCTCAACAGCCTTTATATAAAAATCCTCCCAGTCCTTTGTGAACTCTCGCCCTTTTTCTTTGAGCTTCTTTTCCACACGATCTAAATTGGCGTCTATGGCCCCCGCATGTCCTGCGGCATCTAATAGCCACAATAAATCATGATGTAATGGATGAACAGTTGGAGGGATTTCCCCTTTTAGAAAAAATGAGAATACTCTCAGTGCCTCTTCTAGTTCATTGACCATATGACTTAGAAAAGATGGTGGTAAAGTAATTTTCACTTCTCCCACCAAATGCTCTCGTACTAAGGTGAGTTTCAGTTCTTTAATCTCTGTTCCTGCTTGATTGGCCCTATGTAGCAGCTGCATAAGTTCCTCACCAGCAGGCTGTCTACGTGAAATCGTTAATAGTTGATCAAATATCGTAATGAAGTTCTTCGCTTGGCTGATGTATTGAGTTTCCGACGGTGCTAAAGAATCATGGATAAATCGTGCATGATCTCCAAGTACCTGTAACCAAAAATTCAATTCAAATAGTGCTTCTTGACGAAAGTTCTTGGCCAAAGCATTCACCTCTCTTTTTTTTCAATATATGAGAATGTTACTTGACCAATAACTAACATAAACAAAGTCTCTATTACCAATGTAATAGAGACTTTGTTTAATCAGCCTTCTTGTTTGAAAAATCTGTATAGTGATCTTGATAATTAATAAATTCGTGTTCCTGATAAGCAGCTAGCACCCCATGGTAACTAATATCTAATCCCATCTCTTCTTCCTCTTCTGTGGAACGAACAGGTATCCATAGACGAATAAGAGAAAGACCCAGCCAGGTCATTACAAATCCCCAGATACATAAAACGATTAATCCTAACATTTGAACTCCCAGTAGATTCCAGCCCCCACCATAAAAAAGGCCCCCTTCTGTCGAGAACAAGCCAAGCGCGATTGTTCCCCACATACCAGATACAGCATGTACCGGGAACGCTCCAACTGGGTCATCAATTTTTCGTGACTCTAGCCAATTGGTAGCAAACAACATCAATAATCCAGATATTGCGCCTATAAAAATAGCTGCTTGATCACTAACAAACGCACATCCTGCTGTTATTCCAACTAGTCCTGCCAATGAACCGTTAATTACTGCAGGTGCGTCCGAACGCTTGTAACGGAAAAGGGTGTATAAAAGCGTTGCTGCCCCTCCAGAAGCAGCTGATAACATGGTCACAATCGCAATATGTCCAATTCTTGCATCCGTACCGCTTAATGTACTTCCTGCGTTAAAACCAAACCATCCAAACCAAAGTAGAAACGCTCCTACTGAAGCTAAAGGAATATTACTCGGTAACGCGATTGTGCTCGTCCCCAAAGAAGTGAATTTCCCTTTTCGCGGACCGATAAACATAGCTGCCGCCAAAGCTGAAAAACCACCGAGAGCATGTATGACAGCACTTCCAGCAAAATCAAGCATTCCTAGCTCACTTATCCAGCCTCCACCCCATACCCAATGTCCTGCAATTGGATAAATAACAGCTGTCATGATCATCGCATAAAGAATATAAGCACGAAAATTAATTCTCTCAGCCACTGCACCTGAAACAATGGATATTACAGCAATAACAAAGGCCGCTTGAAATAACCAGAACGTATCAAGAGAGATGGAAAGCTGGATATGAGACAGATCCCCTAACAACGCAAAGCCGCTTGTTCCGATCAATCCCCATGCATCTTTACCGTACATAAAAGCAAAACCAACTAGATAAAAGCATAGTGCACCAATTGTAATATCAACAAAAACTTTCATGATAATATTTACATTATTTTTATGCCGAACAAAGCCAGCTTCTAAAAGAGCAAAGCCACCCTCCATGAGGATAATCATTGCAGCAGTTAACACGACCCATATCGTATCTAACCCTGAGCTCAATGTTTCAATCGTCATCACTACTACTCCTCGACTTTCTTCTGCTTGATAATGTCTTCCGTTATCACACTTGATAGTTCAAGTTCTTCACCACTCATTATTTCTTCACATTGGCGAATGACCATGTTAATTTCATAGATTCGTTGTTTCAGTGTGTCAATCTGCTTCAAACGATCTTTTACATGAACAATGTATTCAACCGCTTGGTGGTGACTCGGCGGACGGCTTGCAAAAAACTTTCGTACAGGAGACAAGGATTGATAAAACGCATCCTCAGCTCGTCTTTTCTCTTCATACTTTGTAATTTTATTTTTTAACTCATGTATTTCTTGTTCCTTCGTCAACAATATTCGTTGAAGGATACTCGTAATCTCAGAAGAAGAAAAATGGAAGTACCGATTTAATTCATCTCGAACAATCACGTAAACTCTCCTAACATATTAATGTTATATTTCCTTACATAATATCAATATTAAAAGAATTTGTATACAGAAATTAATTGGAATTTTGTTCAATTTTTTTTATAGACAAAAAAAAGCGACTGTTCAATAACAGGCGCTTTCTTTTATTAATAATACGGATAACCACCATATGGATTATAAGCCGGATAAGGTGTAGCTGTTGGATAGCCATATCCATAACCTGCTCCTTGAGTTAAAGCTCCTGCCGCAAGTCCACCAAGCAGACCCACAGCTAATGGAGCAGCTCCAAACCCACCACCATAGTATCCTCCATGGTGGTGTCCACCGTGATGATGTCCTCCATGGTGGTGCCCACCGTGATGATGTCCTCCATGATGGTGCCCACCGTGATGATGTCCTCCATGATGATGTCCACCGTGATGATGTCCTCCATGATGATGCCCACCGTGATGATGTCCTCCATGATGATGTCCACCGTGATGATGTCCTCCATGATGATGTCCACCACCGTATATATTTCGATTATTAGTCATTTATCAATCTACCTCTTTTCTTACATATTTGTCCTACTGCTTTACTGTATGCACCTAAGTGGACATACGTATGGGCAAATAGAGCGATAAGGTTCCTTTTTACAGACAACACTGATACAATCAGATGAAAGACAAAAACGAAGGCGAAGGTGACAACTGTGATTGAGATAAGAACTTCTACACTCAGTGATGGAGAACTCAATAGAGGCGTATTTGCAACAAGAGATATTAAAAAAGGTGAACTAATCCATGAGGCACCTGTTATACCTTATCCGAATGACCAGCACGAACATATCGAAAAAACGCTTCTCGCGGACTATGCTTTCGAGTATGGAATCAATCATTCCGCCCTCCTACTTGGATACGGTATGCTGTTCAACCATTCGTATGACCCAAATGCAACGTATGAAATCAACTTTCCAAATCATACATTTGATTTTTATGCTTACAAAGATATAAAAGCTGGAGAAGAAGTGCTAATAAACTACAATGGTGAAGAAGATAACCAAGATCCACTTTGGTTTAATGAAGAGAAATAAAAGCGAAAAGTCTCAGTTTTCTGAGACTTTTTTCATTTTGTTAACTATTTTGACAAAAGTACTAGTAAAAAAGTATTAACTAATTGCGACTAAATGCCGATAACAAATAA
Organism: Bacillus coreaensis; assembly: GCF_050586445.1. Lineage (NCBI taxonomy): Bacteria > Bacillati > Bacillota > Bacilli > Caryophanales > Bacillaceae > Bacillus > Bacillus coreaensis. The sequence goes on along the minus strand of NZ_JBOCCY010000010.1, from coordinate 72,078 downwards.
GAACGTATAATTCATCGAAAAATATTAAACTACAAAAGGAGCAACCATCGATGAAATGGATAAAGAATTTAAAAATAGTACAAAAAATGCTTTTATTATCTGCAATTACTTTTGTAAGCCTTTTAACAGTAGGGGGAATGGGGTTTTTCCAACTTGGAACCATGGGGAATAAACTTACAGATTTGTATGAGATGAAGCTTCAACCCATTCAAACTGTTAGCTTATTAAAAACAAATTCTCAGGATGTACAGACCAACCTAGTAGAACTTATGGCTTCTAGGGATACAAGCCATAAAAACGAGTTAATAGACGATATGGAAGCAAAACTTCAAATGAATCGTGAAATTAGAGAAACGTATAAAACAACAAACAAAGAAGAGATTGAACTCATTTCAAAGGTTAATAACCTAGCACAAAGTCTTCAAGAATCTAAAGAGAAAATAGTGACTCTAACTTTAAAAAATCAAAATTTTGATGCCTATGAAATATACACAGAAGAAACTGGACCGATTTTAAATGAGATTAACGAGCATTATACAAAATTAATAGAAATTAACGGAACAGAAGCAAAGAACGTAAATGAGGAAAATAAGAACTTTATTAGTACATCTTCGCTTACTATGATTATATTTATTGCAGTTGCGTTAATTATCTTTGTTGTGATTAGTTGGATGATTTCTAAATTGATTTACGGACCAGTTAAACAAATGGAATACCTAATGCAAAAAGCCAAAAATGGAGATTTAACCGTTCAAAGTGACTACGATTCGAAAGATGAAATAGGTTCCCTGGCAAAATCATTTAATGAAATGATTACACAAATTAAATCCCTAATTATGATGGTTCGTGAATCTTCAGACCAAGTAGCAGCCTCATCTGAGCAGCTAATGGCAAGTGCTGAAGAAACAAATAAAGCCGCAGAACAAATTGCTGAAGCTAGTTCAATTATGGCGACTAACGGTGAAGCATCTGTAAAGGGTACAGAAGTTGTTTCCGTTTCAACACAGCAAATGGCAATTGGCATTACAAATATTGCCGATTCGATTACGCAAGTTTCTGATCATTCAAATGTAACAACCGAAGAATCAGAAAAAGGAAATATCGCACTTAAGAAAACCATAGATCAAATGGGATCTATCAACGAAACCGTACAAACGTCATCTAGTATTATTAAGGACTTAGGAGAACGTTCTTCTGAGATAGAGAAAATCTTAGCTGTTATCTCCGGAATATCAGACCAGACAAACTTACTTGCTTTAAATGCAGCGATTGAAGCTGCTAGAGCTGGGGAACATGGAAAAGGCTTCGCTGTGGTGGCTGATGAGGTAAGAAAATTAGCTGAGGAATCTCGTCGTTCTGCTGAACAAATTACACATTTAATACATGATATCCAAAGCAGTACCTCCAATGCAGTTGTATCAATGGATAAATGTACAACAGAAGTACAAACTGGTCTTGTACTAATTAATGATACTGGTAAATCTTTTGAGAAAATTCTTCATTCTGCAGCGGACGTATCAAGACAATCGGTTGAAGTTTCTGCAGCTGTTAAGCAGTTATCTTCAAGCGTGGAGCAGGTTGCCATGGGTATATTTGATATCTCTATGAAAACCGAAGAATCTTCATCAGGTTCCCAAACGGTGGCTGCTGGAGCTGAGGAACAGCTTGCTTCTATGGAAGAAATCACTGCTTCCGCACATTCATTAGCTAAAATGGCTGAAGACCTTCAAGCAATGGTTAATACATTTAAAGTGTATGAATAATGATACAAGTGGTGCTGAAACCTTAAAGGTTTTAGCACCACTTATTTATATTAAAGATATAAAAAAAACAGATGGTTATTTTACCATCTGTTTCTTCTAATATGATATTTATGCTTTATTTACGTTAGTAGCTTGAAGTCCACGTTGACCTTGCTCAGTATCAAAAGTAACCTTTTGACCTTCGTCTAAAGATTTAAATCCTTCACCTTGAATCGCTGAGAAGTGAACAAATACATCTTCTCCACCTTGAATCTCGATAAAACCGAAGCCTTTTTCTGCATTAAACCATTTTACTGTACCTTGTTGCATGTTGTTTCCTCCTGCGTGGAATACTCCACAATATAATACTATCATTGCTCAATGAGAAATCAAAGGCGAAAAAGCTTTCACTATTTTTTCCTTACAGACCGAACAAAAATAATTCTTTCTAAGAATAACAGGTTATGAGCAATAAAACAATGATAAGTAATAATTACATATATTCTCCAACCACATAGGAAATCAATTATACAAATATTTTAGTTACTTTAGTCATCACTTTTTTGTCCTTCGCAGTAAACTTTTTGGGCTTACTAGGTGTAGCTAATATTAAATTTCTCTGGATCTCTGAGGTAGTGATCTGAAGATAAAAAGCACTAGAATCTTCATCTCCATCTAAATACCCCTTAAGTATCTTCATTTTTTCAAGTGTACCTGTAATTTTCTTATTATAATCCCACTTGATTTTATTTTTGTATCTTGAATCCAACTTTTCCTTTAAAGAAAAAGCCTCTTCTACTGCTTCTTCAGGTGTTTTAAAAAAGGAGTTCATTCTTTTGATTCCTTTTTTTCTAATTCCATCTGCTACTTGAGCTTGGTAACCGATTACTGTCATTTTTGGCCATCCTTCCTAAGGGTCTCTTGCCTTCTACAAATGAGAACTAGAAGACCATATGGATGTTCCCTTCCTACTAGTATATCCTTTTATAACCAGTAAATACCACAAATATGTATTATAGGGCATTAATCAATCAATTCTTATACTATATTTTCTTTACAAATTCCGATTTTAATTGCATGGCGCCAAACCCATCAATTTTACAGTCAATATCATGATCACCTTCGACAAGACGAATATTTTTCACCTTCGTACCGATCTTAATCACTGATGACGATCCCTTTACTTTTAGATCCTTAATAACTGAAACAGTGTCACCATCTTTTAGTGCATTCCCATTTGCATCCTTCACTACCATTTGCTCTTCACTTATTTCACTTTCTGCTGTCCATTCGTGTGCACACTCTGGGCAAATATATAATGTACCATCTTCGTATGTGTATTCCGATTGGCACTTTGGACAATTTGGCAAGTTAGCCATTTGTATTCCTCCGATCAAACTAGTTTCAACCCTCTCTTATACTGCCAAATTGTCTTCGTAAAAACAAGCGTCTATACATGTAAATATAACTAAAAAACAGCAAGGATTTTTTTCCACATTGACAAATAAAAACCAATTACTTACAATAAAGATAACTACCATGTATAACAAAGTAGTTATTTTTTCTAACGCTACCTTGTTATGCAAAGTACCAGGAAGTGGGTATGCTTTATGTCTTTTCGAAGTCAGTTATTAAAAGGGATTATGGATGGCTGTGTATTAGCGGTCATTGAGAAGGAAACGGTGTATGGTTATGAACTTTCTAAAAAGCTTCAAGACATTGGTTTAAGTGATGTGAGTGAAGGAACCATTTATCCTGTTCTTCTTCGTCTTCAAAAAAATGGCCTCATACATGGAGAAATGAAGCCGTCTGAATCTGGTCCGAATCGAAAGTATTATTATCTAACAGATGCTGGAAAAATGGCGCTAGAAACCATCACATTAGAGTGGGAGCAGGTTTTTCTTCCCGTTCATTCTTTATTTCAAAGGAGGAATAATAATGAAAGCAAAGCAACTGATTGAAGAAAATAATCGAAAGCGTGAAAGGTTAACAAAAGAAAACGAAAAATACTATGGTGACATGTTAGTATACATTCGACTGCAGTTAACCCTATCAGAGCAACAGTCCGAGGAAGTGTTAATGGAAATGCTCGACCATTTATTAGAGGCTCAAAACGAAGGTAAAACAGCTAAAGATATCTTTGGTGCTAACCCTAAGCAATACGCTGATGAAATTATCGAAAATCTCCCTAAGGAAAAAAAGCGTCAAGTACTTCCTTTCGTAAGTGGGCTCGTTTTAAATATTGTAAGTTATATGTTAATCATACGTTCTATCGTTATTCTGATCGGATCTCAATTCAAAGAGATAACAATGACGGTGTATCCTCTTACCTCTATCATTGTTCTTGTTGTTATATTAGCTAGTATTTCCTTTGGAGTTTGGTATATTTTTAAAATTATTAAGGACTCACTCTTCCTTGAAAAGCCGAATAATAAAAAGGATATGATAAAGGCTGGTATTTTTGGGAGTGTATCAATGGCTTTAATCATTGTTGCAAGCAAACTGATGCCAGAGATTGGACCTTCCTTTACCCTTTCTTGGTGGGCTTCCCTTTTATGCGGTATCATCATATGGATCGCAGGGTATAGAGTGAAAAAAATTGAGGCCTAGATAAGTAAAAGGTGTCAGAACCTATCTAATGTCTGACACCTTTTAAATATGCTATCTTGGTAACAGTAAAAAAACCTCATGTAGCATGGAATATTTCTAACATTACTTTCCAAACTAATATTATGAAGAAACTAGTAAAACACTCACTTCTCATATTAGCAATTATACTTTGGTGCTTGTTATTTGTTTATTATCTTCATATAGAAGGCATTTTCAACTTACTTAACTATTAACGATTTCCTTCCTATTTGCCAGCCATTTTCTAATAAGGCTTCTCGAACCGATCTCATAATTGCTGGTGCATTAGGCGTATCACTATGCACACAAATGGTTTCAACTGGGCTTTCCTCCAACAACTGCAACGCTCTTTGGGCCATTGTGTTTGGCTGTCCGATTTCCTCTAACGTCCAGCCAAACATTTTCACATAATTATTTACATACGGCCGATCAGCAAAATATTCGCTCACTACGTTTAAGTTTGCTTCCTTCGCCGCATGATACAGCTCTGAATTAGGCAAGGTATAGATCTCAATATCACGATTGAAGTCCAAAACGGCTTCCACCGTTACTTCCGCCAACTCTCTTTTTTCAGCTGTCATCATATAAAGAGCACCATGCGGTTTAATATGAGACAATGCTGTATGACTCTTTTGTAAAAAACTAGCAAGAGCTCCAAGCTGGTAAAGAGTATAATCGTATATCTCTTGTGGTTTCACTTTCATTTCACGACGCCCAAAGCCTAATCTATCGGGTAATCCTACATGCGCTCCCACCCTTACACCATATTGAACGGCCAACTCAACAGATTCCCGCATAACTTGTGGGTCCCCTGCATGAAAACCACACGCAATATTAGCCGAGCTTATCAATGGCATTAGTTCCTCATCAGCACCATACTTATACAGGCCAAAGCTTTCGCCCATATCACAGTTTAAATCAATCAATTTCTCCAGAACAATTCCTCCCTTTTATGAATTACACTTCCGTTAAAAAAGCCATTTAAGAAAACTCACAGTCTACGATTCCCAGATATAGACTTTAATAGGCGTAGGATTGTAGTCATTGCATGGATTGTTCAGCTGGGAGCAGTTACTAAGAAGAACCATTGTGCTACATTTAGCTTTTAGCTCAACATAGCTTCCAGGAGCAGAAATACCATCAACGAATTCAATGGCACCATCCTTAGTAAAAGGTACAATACAAAAGAAGTTTACGCTTGGCGGTAGATCTCTTTTTGTATATCCCACTTGATTTTCTTCCATCAAAAGCAAAAAAGTATCACGACAGTTATGCATATCAATCTTATCATGACCGTAGCGGACCGTATTGCTTTGGGCAGAACAAAAACTAAACCAAGCATCATGGCAACCCACCGTATCTGCAACGATAGTGACGAGTTTTTTACCTGATTCCGCAAGTAGGGTCGAACCGGTCTTAAGGTACATATTCTCCTGCTCTGCAATGGTTAAAACAGTGCTATAGTGATCGTCTGGATTGTCCGCATCATAAAACAAAGCATCCACTGATTGATTTCCTTCTACGTCTTCTATTCTTATTACTTGTCCGGGTAGCAGCTTTTGCATAAATCCTTTCCCAGCCAAAATGGTTTCGCTATATATTGCATCCTTCGTATCTCGGGAACTTTCCACTTTCGTTAGAACAGGCATTGTTTGACCCTCCTTTTTCGAAAAATGTATTAGTATAAAGCGTAATACGCCCAAGTATTTTCAAATGCACGTCGATTTTCTGGACGATGGTTAACACATATGTCATCCTCTTCTACTATTTGTGAAGAGGAAACCTCCATTTTAACAGGGACAGATGGAAACTCTGTCTTTGGATCTAGAGGATTGGGTGTATTAGAAAGGACAACTAAAAGATCCATCTCCGTTCTCAGAGTAACGGTAGCACCTCTAGGACAATGGTTTTTTTGAAAGGTTAATTGGCCATTTTCATCTGTAGTGATTTTAGAAAATAAATTGACCGCTGGTACTAGATCACGTGCCCCTAAGCCATTTCGTGCAAGCTCGGTAATCAAGTTTTCTCGCCCACTTCGAAACCACTCGTTTCGCTGAGTTTGATAGGTCGTTACTCCATATTTAGCATCTGTTTTCTCACGAGTCGTACATCCAGCGATCGGATCATGCCAGCCCACACTATCTTCTACAAAACTTGCTAACACTCGGCCATTATCACTTAACAGAACATGACCTTTTGTTAAATGGCTTGTAAACTGAGACTTTAATGTATCGGACATGACATAGCGCTCGGTTAACTCCCTTGCATTATAAAAAAGAATGGATACATTTGCACCTTCCTCACGTGCAGTAAAACGAATACATTTCCCTCGTTTTATAAACCCAGACCATTTTCCACCAGGAGAAAGAATGGTCCACCAAATATGTGTCATCCTAATTTCCTCCTTTTAATCCACATCATCAATGCTTGAGTAGCGTAATAATATGTTTCTTAAGTTTCATAAATCGGTCCACTTCTACTAGTTCACCATTCTTGAATAGTTGAAGATCGGCATTAATTTCTTCTTTAATTTTTCCAGGACGAGCATCCATTACGTAAATTCGTTGGGATAGAAAGATCGATTCATCAATGTCATGGGTAATAAAGACAATCGTTGTTTTTTCTTTTTTCCATATATCTAATAGCAATTGCTGCATGGACTGCTTCGTTTGTGCGTCAAGTGCCCCAAACGGTTCATCCATCAACAATACCTCTGGATTATTTGCTAACGAACGGGCAATGGCGACACGCTGCTTCATGCCACCTGATAATTCTTTTCCAAAAGAGTTGGCAAATCGATCAAGGCCAACAAGCTCTAAGTATTTATCTGAGATGTCTTTCCGTTCCTTCGGGCTAACACCTTTTAGCTTCAAACCAAATTCAATATTCTCACGAACAGTCAACCATGGAAAAAGAGTATAAGATTGGAAAACCATCCCTCGCTTGACACTTGGACCTTGTACTTCCTCACCGGCTACTTTAACTGATCCAGAAGTTGCTTCTTCTAGACCAGCTAATATACGAAGAATGGTTGATTTCCCACAGCCAGATGGTCCCAAAATGGAAACAAACTCCTCATTTTTCACATATAAAGAAACATCCTCCAAAGCTTGGAACGTGCTGTTTTTCGTTTCATAGATTTTTGATAATCCACTGATTTCAATTTCAATGTCAACCGGATCAACTACTACTTTTGGCTGTACAATAGTCACCATTTAATTCCCACCTTCCACCCAAGGAAATAACTTTTTATTCGCGATCGCAAATGCTCTATCAATGATCAGCCCTAATAGTCCAATGACAATAATCCCTACAAAGATAGACTCTGTATCTAAGAATCTCTGTGCCTTCATGATGAAATAGCCAAGTCCATTATTCGCTGCCACCAGCTCAGCAACAACTAAATATGTCCAAGCCCACCCCATAATCAGACGTAGAGTTGTCATGAGTTTTGGCAGTAACGCAGGGATAATGACTTTAAAAATCACCTGCTTTCGGTTCGCACCAAGAGTATAAGATGCGTAAAGCAAATCTTTGCTAATACGATTAGTATCATCAGCCACCATCAAGATAAGCTGAAAGAAACAACCAATAAAGATAACCAAAATTTTGGCTGTTTCCCCAATTCCAGCCCAGACCATAATTAGAGGAATAAAGGCTGCTGCAGGCATATAACGGATAAACTCTGACATTGGTAAAATAAATGATTCTGCGAATTTAAAGGTTCCAGCCAATATCCCAAGCGGAATACCAATCAAACAAGCCAGTAAAAACCCCATAAATACACGATACACACTTATTCCAATATGCTCCCAAAACTCTGCGCTTCCAAAAGATTGTGCTAACGAAAGTACCACTCCATTTGGGGTTGGAAGGAAAACTTCGTCAACGATGTTAATAAACCTAATACCACCCCAGAAAAGGAAAAGTAATAGAAAGGTGATACATACTCCAAACAAATACCATTTTTTTGGTACGTCTTCACGTATAGAAGTTAAGCTTCTTATGGTTCTATTTTTTGGTAGATTCATTTCACTCACCCCTTCTATTCTTATTATTTTGAAACATTTTCAACAAAGGTCGAATCAACAAAATTGGAGAAGTCAGGTATTTCATCCACATAGTCCTGTCTCTTTAAGAACTCTGCATTTTTTTCTGCTGTATAGTAGAATGAATCGTAACTATTTCCTTCTTTGAAGGAAGCAAGATTATCTTCAGGGGTAAACATTTTGAATCCTTTAAATCCTTCTGTTAACTCTTCACTAGTAATACCAGCCTCTTTGGCAATAATGTCAATGGATTCTTCCTGGTTCTTTTCCAAGTAGTCAACCGCATCAAACCATGCATTTACAATCTTTTGTAACTCTTCTTTCTTCTCTTTTGTAACCTCTTCTCGAACAACAAACACATCAGATACTAACCCAGGATAATCAGCAGAAGTAACCAGTTTATGTGTGCCTTCCTTGGCAACGGCTTTGCTTAAGAATGGCTCCCAAAGCCCAGCTGCATCAATATTTCCAGATAGGAAAGCATTCCCTGCATCAGGCACAGTCAGGTTTGTGAATTTCACATCAGATTCCGTCATACCTGCATCTTCAAGAGCAGTAAGTAGGAAGAAGTGTTCAATCGTTCCTAGTTCAGTACCAACAGATCTTCCTTTTAAATCTTCAACCGATTGAATATCATTTGTGGCAACGATTCCATCACCACCGATAGAATTATCCGTAATAAAAATGGTTTTTAAATCAATTCCTTTATCTAAAGGGGGAATTGCATCTAACAACGCTTGAGTATTTCCATCAATTTTTCCTGTATTTAAGGCCGATAAGGAGTCAGCATAGACTGGAAAATAGACCAATTCAACATCAACGCCATATTTTTCAAAGAATCCCTTTTGATCCACAAGATGCCATAAGTACCAGCTAGGTAGTGCACTAAAACCAATTTTTACGGTACTGCCACTAGATTCACTTCCAGAGGTTTCTTTTGTTGAACTTCCACAAGCAGTTAAGAACATTGCTCCAACCAATACGACTGCTAAAAATACAAACTTCATTTTTCTCATTCTCTTCACCTCATTGTTAGATTTTGTTTTTTGAAAAAAAAAAGAAGGATAAAAGAGTGAGAGAATGAATCTCCCAGGCTTTTATCCTTCCGTGTATATAGAATATAATTCTATACGCTCTCTCTTGGACCAGACTTGATACGACATCATATCAACGGAACCCTAGACAGCTTTTTGCTCTCACTGACACTGCTTAGAGAGCCTTTATGTAATTTTGATGTTCTAAGTTGGTTTCAGTATATATGGATTAAGATGTTCCCCCAACACACGTGTTACATTTTCTAACAGGGTTTTTATTTTCACATAAAAAAAGCACTTCCATATTTCGAAGTGCTTCATGAGTGTATACTATTCCTAAAGTAGTTATTCTGGCATTCCTATTTTTCTTAATGGATAAATCTGTACCTTTACTTCTCCAATCAATGAAGATACAGGGATTGGGCCAAAGAATCGACTATCCTTACTATGTAGCCGGTTATCTCCCATAACAAATAGCGCTCCATCAGGCACGACTGATTTCCCTGTTAACTCCTCAAGTGTAAAGTCTCCAGTTAATTTATTTAATACTAGATCTTTTTTTATATCTTCTAAGAACGGTTCTTCCATCGGTTTTCCATTGATATAGAGTGTATCATCTTTCACTTCTACCTGATCTCCAGGCAAGCCAATTACCCTTTTAATATACCGCTCATCTGAATCGGGTGCATTAAATACTATTAGGTCAAAACGTTGAATATCCGATACTTTACTTACCAACAGCCGGTCATGTTCTTGAAAGGTTGGTAACATAGATTCCCCATAAACAATCGCTGGTGAGAATAGGAAGTGACGACAAATAAAAGCAACAATAAATGCAAACACAATAGATTTAAACCAAGAATAAACTTCCTTTTTTGTAGTATCACTCACATCGATTTTCCTCCTTCATTTGAATGTTACATAACTGCTTAATGTTATATTAATTTCCCCTTATTTCGACCGCTTATCTAATACCATATCATATTTCAGTTGGAAACTATTTCTTATATGTTAAAATTTTGATAATTCAAACAAGGGAGAGTTGAGTATGGAGAACGTTTCACATCAAACAGATCAATGGAATGCGAATTTATACGATAAAAATCACTCATTTGTATCGAAATACGGGAATAGTCTCATTGGAGTATTAGCACCCCGCAAAGGAGAGCGAATTCTTGATTTAGGATGTGGAACCGGTGATTTGGCAAAAAGATTATTTGATCAAGGGGTTCACGTGATAGGGGTAGATAAATCAAACAATATGATTACACTAGCATTAGAAAAATATCCTGAAATACCTTTTTTCGTCCAAGATGCAACACAACTACCTTACACAAATGAATTTGATGCTGTTTTTTCTAACGCTACTCTTCATTGGGTAACAAAACCTAAGCAAGCTTTAGACTGTATATACAAAAGCATAAAACAAGGCGGAAGATTCATAGCAGAATTTGGTGGTAAAGGGAATGTACAATCCATCATTGATGAAATTAGCCATCAATTAGGGAGAGATATAACGGATTCACCATGGTATTATCCTAGTATTGGTGAATACTCATCATTAATGGAAGAGGTCGGTTTTAGAGTTACTTTTGCCCAACATTATGATAGAACAACTCCCCTAGAAGGGCCGAACGGTTTAAAGAACTGGATAAAGATGTTCGCACTAAGTTTTTTTCGTGGATTAGATGAAGAGGAGCAAGAGGAAATCATCAAAAGGATAGAACATCAACTAAAAACAAAATTATTTCAAGATAACCAATGGATTGTTGATTATAAAAGAATTCGTGTCATCGCCGTTAAGGAATAATAAAAGGCATCAAGATGAGAGTCCATCTTGATGCCTTTCCATTGTTTTATTGTTTAACTTCTTCCCAATAATATTGTATAGCTTCCTTACGAACGACTTCAGGGCAGTCAACCTCATTATCCCAATGATCGTAATTATTCTCACCATTCACATGTTGGATATCTACACTGTAGTATTTATCTTTATATTTAAAAATGATAACGACCATTTCTGAGTAACCAGCATCATCATTTCCAAGTTCTTGGACAAATTCTAATCCATAGGCTTCGTGGTTTTTTCGTTCAACAACAGAATCAAGTATTACATCTTTAGGAAACTTCATCTTTCTCGTCTCTTCCCTTCCATTTTATAAGCGTATTTTACTACGGTTATGAGGAAAAAGAAACATGTTTTATCGAAAGGAATATGACAATTTTTTGAGCTTTTTTGACCCTCTTTTTTCTAGAGGTACGATTTTTTTGTTAACCTAAAAAATATTTAGTTGACAATAAACACTCTGAAAATTTATTCTTTATTTATATAAATAAAATAAAGGGGAGATTTTTATGAAATTAAAAACAATTGATCTTACATTAGCAGCGATGTTTGTTGCATTAATGGCAGTAGGTGCAAACATTACCTCTTTTGTGCCATTTTTGGTGGTAGGAGGAGTTCCAATTACACTACAAACTTTTTTTGCTATTTTAGCAGGTTTGATTCTTGGTAGTCGTTTAGGGACGATTTCCATGACGGTTTATGCCCTTGTTGGATTAGTTGGTGTTCCGGTTTTCGCTAGATTTGGAGCTGGTTTTTCCACTCTCCTGAGTCCAACTTTTGGATTTATCGTTTCGTATGTTATTACTGTTTTTGTAGTAGGAAAAATCGTAGAAAAGAACCGATCACTTTCTGCCTTCATCACAGCTGCTATGGTCGGACTTGTTATTAATTATGTATTAGGAACAAATTGGATGTACGCGGCATACAAACTTTGGGCTGCAGCCCCTGAAGGTTTTACTTACCAAATGGCATGGTCATGGATGGTTGTCCCAATGCCAAAGGATATTATTCTTACAGTACTAGCTGCAATTCTTGCTTTTAGACTAGAAAAAACAGTTTTATCAAAGGGTAGCTTCAAACATTTAAAAAGAACTGCTTAATAGCTGAAAGAGAGGATACATGGTGATTAACTGGAAAAAACTTGCTCTTGATGTATTAAATGGCCACGAGCTCACGAATGATGAGGCGTTAAGTATCCTTATCTGTCCTGATAATGAGCTGCTTGAAATCCTTCAGGCAGCTTATGTAATACGAAGTCATTATTACGGCAACAAAGTAAAACTTAACATGATCATCAACACCAAATCAGGACTATGCCCAGAAAATTGTGGTTACTGTGCCCAGTCCAGCATCTCAAGTGCACCTATCCAAAAATATCGAATGATGGACAAAGATACGATTCTGCAAGGTGCTGAACGTGCCTATCAACTAAACGCTGGCACGTACTGTATTGTTGCAAGTGGCAGAGGTCCAAGCGAAAAAGAAGTGGATATTGTCACTTCAGCCGTCGAGGAAATAAAGGAAAAATACGGCCTGAAGGTTTGTGCTTGTCTAGGTCTACTTAACCCACTACAGGCTAGACGATTAAAGGAATCGGGCGTCGACAGATACAATCATAATATTAATACGTCAGCGAGTCACCATGAATCCATTACTACCTCCCATACATATGAAGACCGAATAAATACAGTCGAGCTAGTAAAGAACGCAGGCATCTCTCCGTGCTCTGGAGTCATTATTGGAATGAAGGAAACGAAACAAGATGTGATTGACATGGCAAGAAGCCTAAAAATCTTGGATGCTGATTCTATCCCTGTTAATTTCCTTCATGCCATTGATGGTACACCCCTTCAAGGAGTAAATGAGTTAAATCCCCGTTATTGCTTAAAAGTTCTTTGCTTAATGCGCTTTATTAATCCATCGAAGGAAATTCGGATTTCTGGCGGTCGAGAAGTTAATCTTCGAAGTCTTCAGCCTCTCGGATTGTACCCTGCTAATTCTATTTTTGTGGGTGATTATTTAACAACCGCTGGGCAAGAAACAACGGCAGATCACAAAATGCTAGAAGACCTCGGATTTGAAATTGAATTTGCTAAGGAAGAAACGACAGCATAAAAAGGCATAACAAAAGTAGAGCAAGGGCTTATACCCTTGCTCTTTTTGCTTTAATTACTAATTCTACGGATTGAGAATTACGAATTTTGCTCATTAAGAAGTTTGCAAACCATTTTTGCCTTCACCGTATCGATATCGGGTAGGCATGAGAGGTCATAGGCGGAGAATTTCCTGTTAATGTATATAGGGGAAGCCTAAGAAGCGGAAATAGGCGGAGATATTCCGATTAAATGCTCAAAATATGACCAAATTAAACGATTTGGATAATATAAACGGAAAAAGGCCCCTTATTTTTAAGGAAATATGAGTATTTCCCAATTTAGCCGGAATTTTTCCGTTTATCTCATACACAGTGAAATTTGATTTCAGTTATAACTGATTCTATAGAATTCAATAAAACGAACAATCTTAACCAAAAATTATCATTAAATTCAAGAAAACCCTTTTATTAAGTCTTTGTAAGTATTAGGGTATCGGTCTAGAGACTGTTCTTAGTCATGAACAAATTATGTTATGATTCATCTTGTGATTATTATTAGTTTTTTCCATGAGAGGGGAAATTTTACAATGTCTATTTTTACAAGGTGGGCCTTTCGTAACAAAGCGGCTGTATCCATTCTTACGATCTTGGTCCTCGGCTTAGGGATCCTAAGCTACACAACATTACCTATGGAATTCTTTCCTGCAGCTGACCAGCCACAAGTTTCAGTCGTTGTGCTCGGTCAAGGAACAGACTCTGACACAATGGAAAAGCAAGTCACGAATCCAATGGAAACGGTACTTGAAGGAGTAAAAGGAAAAACCAATATTTTTTCGACTACAGGAGACGGATATTCCAAGCTTGATATCTATTACGACTCCAAAACCAATATGAAGGATGCGAAGCTAGAGGTACAGGATGCACTGAGTACGCTTACCCTTCCACCAAACGTGTCAAAACCAAATATTATTCAACTAAATACGAATATGATTCCGATCTCACAGATTTCAATCACGTTTGAAGACGGATTAACGGCTGAAAATGTGGAATTTGCTAAAAAAGAAATTGTTCCCGTTTTAAAGGATATTGACGGTATTGCTAATATACAAACTATGGGCGAAGCGAATTCCTATGTATCTGTGAAAATAGATAACGCAATACTTGCACAAACACAGATCCCATTTCAAACCATCATGACTGTGTTACAAGGACAGAATTCTTCAATGGCTGTCGGTGAGCAAACAATAGATGGTAAATCCAGTAATATTAAAGTGATAGGCAGTATCGATAGTCTCGATGAACTAAAAAATCTACAAGTATCTCCAGGGGTTAGTTTAAAGGATATCGCAACAGTTGATAAACAGGAACCCAATGATACATTGAATCACATTAATGGGGAAGATGGTCTTTTCCTAATAGTGACAAAGGATAGTGCGTCTAATGCCGTATCTATCAGTAAAGAGCTTGATGAATCAATCAAGGAACTGAATGAGAAGTTTAGCCAATCAAAGACAACAGTGGTTTTAGACTTAACCGATATGGTTGAAAACTCTGTACACACCATGATGAAGGAAGTGTTACTTGGAGCATTGTTTGCCACGATTGTGATTATGCTTTTCCTAAGAAACATTCGTTCGACCTTTATTACAATTGTGTCTATTCCATTGTCCCTAGCTTTTACATTATTCCTCCTGTCACGATCAGGAATTACACTTAATGTTCTAACTCTAGGGGGAGTGGCAGTAGCAGTTGGTCGTTTAGTAGACGATAGTATCGTAGTGATCGAAAATATATTCCGTAAAATGCAAAAAGAAAAATTCTCAGTACCTTTAGTAATAGAGGCAACAAAAGAAGTAGGAACAGCCATCACATCTTCAACCTTAACAACCGTGGCAGTATTTCTACCTATCGGTCTTGTAAGTGGGTCACTTCAGGATATCATGCTTCCATTTGCCTTAACGATTACCTATTCCCTGCTCGCTTCATTAGTCGTAGCCTTAACGGTTGTTCCACTTATGAGCGCAGGCCTGCTGAAAAATACAAAGCTGCCAGAACATAAGCCATCGGTAAAATTCATTAAGCTAGTAACTTGGTCACTCAATCATAAATGGGCAGTCCTCCTCCTAGCACTATTTGTTTTTGCTGGATCGATTGTAACCTATTTAACGCTGCCGAAAGGTGCCATGGATAGCTCAAGCTCCGATTTCATCGTGGCCAATCTAACGTACCCGAATAATACCCCTATTGACGAGGTAAAGGAAGGCTCTCTCAAACTAGAGAAATTCATTCTTAAACAAGAAGAGGTCGAACATAACTTTACTCAAATGGGGAATTCAGCAGAAGCTGCTCAATACGGGGACGTAAAATCACCAACAGCAACAAGCTTTTCTATTATTCTTAAAGATAAAAAAGATACAGATCACATGATCAAACTGATTGAAGGGGAAAAAGAGAATTATAGCGATGCCGAGCTTACGGTTTCAGCTAGTTCGATGATGTCTGGCTCATCTTCCCAAATCACGATCGATGTGATGGGTGACTCCTTATCTAACCTAGAAGAAACAGCTTTAAAAGTGAAGGATGAGATTTCGAGTATTGATGGTGTTGAAAAAGTTTCTACCAATTTCGAAGAAAAGAAAACCGTCTTTTCACTTGAAGTGGACTCTAGTAAAGTAAACTCTGAACAAACCGCTCAAGCTTTGGCTGCCATGCTGAATGCTATGCCAATTGGTATGATACAACTAGATCAACAAGATACGCCTGTATTATTAGAACCTATGCTAACTCCAGCTACAGTGGATGAGATTAAAAACATTCCTGTAATTACCCAAACTGGCTTAGTCCCTGTTTCTGAGGTGGCTTCAGTTACGAAAAATGAAGAATCAACGAGTGTCTTCCATAAAAATGGGGACCAATATGTTCGAGTAACAGCAAATATTGATTCTGCACGCATTTCAGACATCTCAAAAGAAATGAATGAAGCTATATTTGGTGTTCAGGGAAATGGTGGAATCAATCTACCTGATGATGTAGAGGTTTTTGTTGGAGGAGCTAGTGTTCAACAAGCGAATGACTTCTCTGATTTATTTATGACCATGATTGTTTCCATCGGAGCTGTTTTCTTAATCATGGTGATTACATTCAAAACAGTAAGAGCTCCTATCGCTATACTATTCTCCCTTCCACTTGCAGCGATTGGTGCAGTGCTTGGACTAGTGATTAGCCGCATTCCTGTTGATGTTACGGCTCTCTTGGGTGCCCTTATGCTGATTGGTATCGTCGTCACGAATGCGATTGTATTGTTAGACCGTATTAAACAAAACGAACAAAAATTGATTATTCGGGAAGCAATTGTGGAAGCAACTGCAACGAGAATGCGACCGATTTTAATGACTGCTATTGCAACCATTTGTGCCATGCTCCCACTTCTGTTTAAAAAAGCAGAAACAGGTGCCCTTGTGTCACAGAGCTTAGCTGTTGTTGTTATTGGTGGATTAGCAGCAGCAACCCTACTGACTCTTGTGGTCATACCGGTGATTTATGAGCTTTTACACTTTAAAAAGTCTAAGAAACAACGAACTCAATTAGCAAACGAACAAAGTATGGAAGCATAAAAACAAAGCCAGTCACCGTACTTGTGACTGGCTCTGTTCCTTATTGCTGACCTTTTTGCATAGACGAATCTTTTTCAAACAAAACAAGCAATGCGGGTAATAAAATTCCTCGGATTAAGAAGGTGTCTAATAAAATCCCGACCGCAACAATAAAGCCAAATACAAATAATAGTTGAATCGGTTGAGTCATTAACACGGCAAAGGTAGCAGCTAAAATGATTCCTGCCGAAGAGATTACACCACCAGTATTGGCTACCGCAATTTCAACGGCTTTCTTGACTGGGTGAATTTTTCTTTCTTCCATAAACCTTGATATAAGAATGATATTATAATCAATTCCTAACGCTACTAAAAAGACAAAAGAGTAGAGTGGCACTCGGTTACTAACTGTATCAATATCAAAAAATAGGTTTGTCAGGAACATGCCTAATCCAACAGCTGCTAGGAAGGATAATAAAATGGTCCCCATCATATATAAAGGTAACTTGAACGACTTTGTCATTACAATGAGCATAGCAAAGATGAGAATGGACTCTAACAGAACAATGACGATGAGATCTCTGTTATTCGTTGAACGATCATCAATTCGATTAGCTGTTTCGCCAGCGAAATAAAGCTCTCCCTCAAGTCCTACATCCTTTACGATTTGCTGTGAATTGTCTCTCGTTTTCTCCAACGCATCCATCGTTCCACTATCATACGGACTTTCTGTATAGGTAAGCGTAAATTGAATAATTTTTTGATCTTCTGTCACACTACTTGGACGAACACTGCTAACAAGGGGTTGTTTCTGCAGCTCTTTCATGATTGCGTCCTGTTGCTCCATCGTGACTTGCTCAGAAGCTTCTAACAAGACAGTTGTTGGAGCTAAATCTCCCTTTTCAAACTTTTCTTCTAAAATTTCATACCCTATCCTAGATGGCATATCCTCTGGAAAAGACTTCATCGTATCAAACTCGTACTTCAGATTGAACATATTTAATGCCGATACCGTTAAAATAATCCCAATTGCTACAGTTGAAACAACTGGCTTCTTCACTACACTTCGACCAATCTTACTCCAGAAAGAATTCTCTTTAACTAACTCCTCCCCAACTCTAGGAATCTTAGGCCAGAACGATTTTCTTCCGAATAGTGTAAATAGGGCAGGAACTAATGTGATCGAAGCTATCATAATAACAAGCATTGCCGTTGCAAAAATAGGTGCAAAATTTCGGTAATCTCCAAATTCTGCGAAGAATAATACTAACATCGCGGCAAGCACTGTACCACCAGAGAAGAAAACTGGTAATCCCGTCTCCCTCATTGCTTCTTGCATGGCTTCATGTTTACTATCGTACGTTTTTAATTCCTCTCGATAGCGAGAAAAGACAAATAATGAGTAATCAATGACTGCTGCAAATAATAAAATCGTCATGATCGAAAATGTTTGGTTATTAATAAGTAAACCCGCTTTCCCCATCAGACCAAGCACTTGATTCACCACTTCATAGACAAATGCGGCTGCAAGAAGTGGAATGAAAGCCAGCAGAGGAGAACGGTAGATGACTATTAACAATACAAGGATAAGGCCTACAGTTGATAAAAGGAGCACAACATCTGCTCGCGAGAACAAATCAAGAGCGTCTACAGCAATACCAGCAGGTCCAGTTATCGTTAACGTTAAATCCGTAGATTCCTCAGCAATCTCTATCATCTTTTCTTGCGAGGCCCGCATCTCTTTCGCTTCAAAGTCAGCCTCAAAAGTAACCGGCAGGATAACAGTGCTTTTATCTTCCGAAAAGAAGCTTTCAGTGGCTTGTGGGGGCAAAGTAGTTATTGGAACGATTTCCTTAACTCCCTCTACCTTTTCAACATCCTTGATAAACGCCTCTATTTCAGATACATTCACTGCTTTAGCGTCGCTTGATTGAAAAACAAGAATTGCCGGAATTCCGTCATTGTCTTTAAAATATTGATCAAGTTTATTTTGAGCAATAACTGACTTTGCATCACTAGGCAATGAAGTAATATTGGATGATTCGTATTCTTTCGCACTCGGTGCAAGTATGGCAAGAAGGACTGTTACTATGACCCAAACACCTAACGTAACCCATGTTCCTTTTCTAGTAGAAACTTGGTCAGTAATTCTCTTGAGAATGGATTTCATGCTTTTCTCCCCTTAGTTAACATTTATAGTGACACAAGTGTCACTTTGAATAAAATAAAAAACACAATTGCCACCCTTATTATCAAACGTAAGTGACAGTTGTGTCAATTATGAATGTGCAAACATTCCTTTACTAATGATTTCCTTTATCGAATCCACCCAAACCGACTTTGGTAAACCAAAATGATTAGGAATGGCGATGGATTGAAATATCAATCCGAGCATGACACTATCAGGAATATGTTCCTTAAGTTTGCCTTCCCTTTTCCCAAATGAAATAAAGTTTTGCAGATAGCGATACATTTCTAGAGGAAGCTTTTCTAACTGTTCTTTGTTTTCTTTTGCTTTTTCATTTGAACTAGATTCCATTTGTTGGACAACCGTAATGAGTTGATGAACTTCTGCTTTATCAAAAATAAGCTTCATTAAGAAATCAAACTGGGCTTCAAAGTCTCCCTGATTTTCTACTTGAGCTAATTCTCCAATAAATAACTGCATCTCATACAGCATAAAATCCGTAATTAACTCATCTTTGTTTTCGTAATATTTATATAAGGCTCCTCTTGAAACATCCAGTTGCTCTGCTAACAGGCCAAAGTGGAATCCTTCATATCCATGTTGAAGAAGCATTTTCTTTACCAACTGAAACAGTTCTTCATTAGAAAATTTCCGTTCACGTGCCATAAGCTTTCACCTCTTCACTAATTATAATGAAACCTTATGGTGAAAAAAAGGATTTCTTTCTTTGTGTACAGTTTACGAGGCATCGATAACAACTAATTAAAACTTATTTATCTCAAGGTCATTTTTATCATTTTTAAATATCTCACTGTTTTCATCTTCCTCAGAAAATGGAGCATAGCCTGGAGGTGTTTCCGAAAGTTCACCATCCTTTTCCCCTTCAGCTGACTGAATAAAAGGGATAAGGTCTTGAATCAAATTTGAGCCTTGAGCAATAAACTGCTTCCCTTTATTCATCACATCATCAGGAGAATGTCCAAGAAAAACAACCATGACTAACCCGATGACAACAAATGGAAGTACTATTCGAAATACCGATCGAACGATTGAAACGATTATAAATATAAAGACTACACCCATGATAAAAGTCACTAATTGATTATTGGAATGGAAAAGCTCTTGCAGAAACTCGATCATAAAGACACCTCTTTGGAGAATATACTACTATCTTTATGAACGAATGAAATTGGTTTTAAACATTAGTCAATTTTTTAGTATAAAACATATGATGCTATTGTCTTTATGTAAATCCCAATCTACAAGAATGTCCTCAACCGGCCGGCTAAAAATTTCTTCAAAATGTCCATTATGATGCAAAAATGATTTTTCTAATTCATCTTTTGTAACAATCAGGGTTTGCTCATACCCTTTTTCAATTAATGATTTTTCAATTTCAACCAAAATCCCTTCTCTTCTTACCAAATATACTTTAGGCGTAATAGCAAATGCTTCAGTCTTTTCCGGTTTCTTCTGGACGATAATGCTTATTCGATTTACCTCATTAATTAAATCTTTAAGGATTGGTGTTTCTTCACTTGCTGTAACCACCCCTTTTACATTACTCTCAAATTCAATCGTGATCATACCTGTATTTTGTTTATAATTCCAATCGTGATAGCTTGACTTTACATCATCCTCAAAATCAACTTCGAGTATTCCCTTCAATTGATTCAAAATTTTTCCCATAACTATTGTACGAGACATATCTATATTGTCTATATTTCCATTTTCAAGCAAAACGGTTTCCATAGGAGAAAGAAACCCTCTTATGTATAAAACAAGAAACGGACCGTTTGCAAAGGCAAAACAAGAATCAGGACCACGACCAAAATTTTTTCGTAACATCTTGCTGGTTAAACTACTTATGTTCATGAGTTTTTCATGAAGGGGTACAGTAGACATATCCGTAAACCTCACTTTCATATTTAGCTCTTACATTGGTTTAGGTAGAATTAGGTTGCCCAGAGCTTTTTTATTTTATCTTTGCACTTAAAACAAAAAAAGAAGCGGATACTAGCGTCCACTTCTTTCTTTGTAATAGTTAATTTATTCTACCAAAAATAAAAATTAGATAATTTTTATTCTCCACATAATCCCACATCATAAAAATATCTTCAATGGAGCGATTCAATGCTTCTTCAATTATATTCTTATGTGTCATATATCCATTTTTAACGTTTCTAGCTTGGGTAAGCAACAGGTCCATTTGTCCTCTTTCATAAATGAAGTTTTCAAGTGGTAGCAACACCCCTTTTGCTTCAACCGCATAGCTATTAGTAGGGGAAGAGACGGTCCGCAAAGCGACTGGGATTTTATGGAATTGAGTACCGATTTTGCGAATTGCTTTGTACACTCCATCATTACCCTTTTCGTCTGTTTTTATATCAAAGTTTACAGAATTAGAAACGAGAAGCAGCATTCCTGAATTCGTATCATAATTCCAATCTTGATAAAAAGAATGAAATGGTACCCCTAATAACCTAGACGATTCTTGTAAGAGCTCGTCGGAAAGTAATTGAATGACAGAGGTTCGAAACTCTGTTATTAAATTATTTTGGTGATCACTATAAAGAATTTCTTCAGCAGGTGTCATAAAATTCCGTATATACACGTATAGCTTATTCCCCTTAAAAACAGTAAAACAGGTTTCTGGTCCTTTCCCAAATCCTCTTTTAAGAAGCTTGCTATATGTACTACTGAGTGTATGCAAATCATCTTGCGTAGCCAGCATTCAAATCCCCCTTACATAAATAAAAAGGCCTAACTTCTCAGGAAAAAGAAGTTAGGCCACGGTTAAGACGACTATATAATAGTTTCTACCATTTACCAATCAACAGGTATAGTAATATAAAATAAACATAATTGTTATGTATAAAAAATTGCTTAAATACTAATGACAGCAAGACATTAGACAAAGAGTATCATATCATTTCTCACATCAGTTAACAAGATTAAATTTGAAATTCTAAATATCCATTCTAGACTTAAATTGGACTTTAATACATGTTCCTTTGGAGTCACTCTTAATACGGATGGAACCTTTATGCTCCTTTATTATCTGTTGACTGACAAGCATCCCTAATCCTGTTCCATTCTCTTTGGTAGTAAAAAAAAGCTCTCCTACCCGATCAAGAACTTCTTTCGGCATACCACATCCTTCATCTACAATTGACACCTCGATGCTCATGTCAGTTAATATTCTACCTTCGATGGTAATAGTTCCACCATCTTGCATTGCCTCTATAGAGTTTTTTATAAAATTAATAAATACCTGCTTTAATTGATTGTTGTCACCTAAAAGGCAGGCATGATCAAAATAAAAATTTCTCTGTAGCTGAATATTGTTTAACAGTGCTTGTGGTTCCATGAGGGTCAGTACTTGATCAAGTAGTAACTGAATATTCACCTTTTCATACTTTTGCTTATTTGGTTTTGCTAGAACCATCAACTCTCTTAGAATCAGTTCTATTCTTTCGATCTCAGAATTAATCACTCCATAATAAATTTCATTTCCTTCATGTTCATCCTTTAATAGCTGAAGAAATCCCTTAATAGCTGTTATAGGATTACGAATCTCATGGGCAATGCCAGCTGCTAAGTGACCAGCAGTTGCACGTTTTTCTGACAATTGAGTTAATTGGTCGATAACATCATTACTATCTTTATAGTTGATAGACTGATCGAAAATGATATATGATCCTATCCAATGATCATTCAAGTAAATCGGCATGAGAGTGACCTTTACATCAGCAGTCTTATTGCCCTTCCCCCTTACTCTTGATTCAAAGGTCATACGTTTCCCCTGTAATTTTCCTTCATAAAAAGAGTGACCTTCATTTAATACCTCTGTATCGAATAGGTCTTTTAATCCTAGCCGCTGCAAATGATTGGTTGAATAACCAAAAAGTTCTTCACAAGGCTGGCTGGCATATTCAATATTTCCTAGAGAGCAGATTACCAAAAAGGTATCCTTGCTCTTTGAGAGGATAGAAAAGCCTTTATTTATGTTGATATCTATGAATTCCTTTAATAGAATGCTTTTAGTTTCATCTCCAATATTAGCCATTGAGCAGGATACTCTCCTTTCGTGTATATTTATTTGTAAACCACATATAAAAAGCCACCATAAACAATAGGAGAGATTCCTATTGCTTATGGTGGCTATAAAATCTAGCGTAATTATCTAGAGTCCGTTAACCTACATTATTTTTTTCCTGAATGTATCATTCAATAGATCAAGGCGTTAATCCCTGTATCCAACATAAATATTATACTATTCTCTTCCATTTTACAATTTGTTTTCAGTTTTTTCTTAAAGTTATTCAGTCTGTTAATAAATTCCTTTCAACAATCATCTCTCGAAGGATTTTAATAAATTGTTCAAAATCCATATCCATCACATTCTCTGAACCATACTGTCTCACGCTAACCGAATGTTTTTCCTGTTCACGATCACCTACTACTAACACATAAGGAATCTTTTTCATTTGCGCTTCTCTTATTTTATAGCCTAGCTTTTCGTCACGAAGATCAACCTCTACTCGAACTTCATCTTTTTTTAGTAGCTGTTTTAATTTCATCGCATATTCTCTATGCACATCATTCGAAACGGGGATCACCTTGACTTGAACTGGCGCTAGCCATGCAGGAAAGGCTCCGCCAAAATGCTCAATTAATATACCTAGGAAGCGGTCAATCGAGCCAAATACAGCTCGGTGAATAACAACTGGTCGGACCTTTTTGTTTTGTTCATCAATATAGGATAGATCAAACTTTTCCGGCATTTGAAAATCGAGCTGAACTGTTGCACACTGATGGCTCCTTTTTAAAGAATCCTTTATGTGGATATCAATCTTAGGCCCATAAAATGCACCGTCCCCTTCATTAACTTTAAAAGGCAGACCAAGTTTATTTAAAACATTTTTTAAAGCCCCTTCTGCTCGTTCCCATAACGCCTCTTCCCCCATGTAATCTTCCGGTCTTGTTGATAACTCAATGCTATAATCAAATCCAAATACTTTATATACATAGTCAATTAGTTGTAGAGCAGAAGAAATTTCATTTTCTATTTGCTCGGGTGTTACAAAGATATGTGCATCATCTTGGCAAAAGCTTCTTACTCGTAACAGCCCATTTAGTGCACCACTAAATTCGTGCCGGTGTACTTGACCAAACTCTGCCATTCGAATCGGAAGGTCACGATACGAACGAAGTTTATCCTTAAATATCAGCATATGTCCAGGACAATTCATCGGCTTTAAAGCAAAGCTTTGTTCATCCACTTCTGAGAAATACATATTGTCTTTATAATGATCCCAATGACCAGATTGCTCCCATAATCGCTGATTCATCATAATAGGAGTTCGAACCTCTTTATAGTCAAAAGAATTTTGAATCTTCCTTAAAAATGTTTCCAGTTCATTTCGAATCAATTGTCCATTTGTTAAATAAAATGGCATTCCAGGTGCCTCTTCGGAAAACATGAACAGTTCAAGCTCACTTCCTAGCTTCCGATGATTTCGCTTAGCAGCCTCTTCTAAAAAATGGAAATATCCCTCAAGTTCCTCCTTGGAATTGAAAGCAACTCCGTACACCCTTTGTAACATTTTATTTTTGCTATCTCCTCGAAAGTACGCTCCTGATACATGAGTTAATTTAAACTCTCTTACATATTCAGTGGACGGTACATGCGGTCCTCGACATAAATCATAGAACTCACCTTGGCGATATACAGTTACTTTTTCTTCAGATGGAATGGCGTCAAGCAATTCAAGCTTATAAGGGTCTTTTGCAAAAACCTGCTTCGCTTTCTCTCTTGACCACTCTTCCCTTTCAATAGATAGATTTTCAGCAACGATTTTTTTCATTTCTTTTTCAATTTTCCCTAAGTCTTTTACTGTAATGCTTTCTGGGACATCCACATCATAGTAAAATCCATTTTCAATCACTGGACCGATAGATAAATGGACATGACTATACAACCGTTTAATTGCTTGAGCTAACACATGGGCAGTTGAGTGTCTCATAATCTTAATACCCTCTTCTGAATTTCTTTCAAGCAATTGAACACTTGCATTGTGGTGGATTCCTCTTTTCAGATCAAACATTATTCCGTTCACCATTCCTGCAATCACTTTCTTGCGCAAACTTGGACTTATTCCCTGAGCGATTTCCTCTAAAGTTACACCTGCTTGATATCTTTTTATGCTTCCATCAGGGAATTGAATATTTACTTCCATTGTTGTGGCCTCCTTTATAAATAAAAAAACACACCTGTCCCTCTAACAAGGGACGAGTGTGTTTTTCTCGTGGTTCCACCCAACTTCCCATCTCTTAAATAAGTGAGATGGCTTCGTTATGCTGTATCGTAGCAGCTACGGTATTGATTACTGTCATTTCACCAATACAGCTCCAAGGCGGTAAATGCAACAGCTGTGTTAGGAAGATTCCAGCCTTGTCTCCCCTCTCTGTTAACCGTTCAGTCGCACTCATGTCCTTTTCATTGCATGATTTATTTACTTAAAAAAACAAAAAACACACCTATCCCTCTAACAAGGGACGAGTGTGTTTATCTCGTGGTTCCACCCAACTTCCCATCTCTTTAAAAGAGAGATGGCTTCGTTATGCTGTATCGTAGCAGCTACGGTATTGATTACTATGACTTCACCAATACAGCTCCAAGGCGGTAAATGCGACAGCTGCGTTAGGAAGATTCCAGCCTTTGTCTTCCCTCTCTGTTAACCGTACAGTAGCATTCATGTCCTTATCATCGCAAAAAGAATTGTAATTAATTAGATAATATATAGAATAATTTCCCTTTCGTCAACACTTTTTAACATATTTTCTTAATCATTTGGAAAAATAATGTCAAATCAAACATTTTTACTTGTAGGGAGACAGCTATGCACTTACTATTGATTACCCTAATATTCTTGTGTGCCTATCGGTTCGGCAATTGGCGAGAATGGATGAAATACAATCACACCATTTTTTATGTGATCACGAGTAATTTACTATATAACTTCTTTTGTCATGATAAATTGCTGTGGGAATATAAGCCGGATTTCTTCCTGATGTCACACACCATTATTGATCTTTTATATACGTTTATTACTTTGCCTGCGATTACACTTTTGTATTTATCATTCTATCCATTTGCTAAGCCATTGTTTAGACAAATCTGGTTTATTGGCCAATGGGTTATCTCTTCCATGGCAATCGAATATATTTTCTATAAATTTGACAGACTCCTTTTACATAACAATTATTACTATTGGATGGATCTCCTCTTTTATTCGGTCATGTATAGCATGATTCGATTACATTATTCACGCCCAATTTTAACCTATTTGTTATCGACGGGTATTATTAGCTTTATGTTGTGGTATTTTCATATTCCACTCAAATAATCACCTTACTCTGGTAATTCTATCTCCTTTTCAAAATCTTTAAGGTTTTTTTAAGGTTTCCTCGTAATAATGATCTCATAACTATGTTTTCATACTGAGGAGGTAAAAGGTTTGAAGAAATGGATGTCTATTGGAGTTGTTGTGATTCTGTTAGCTGGAGGAGGCTTTTGGTTTTATAAAAGCAACCAAACAGTTGCTACTGCGGAAGCACAAGTCATGACTTCTACCGTACAAAGAGGAGATATTGAAGTACAAGTTAGTGGTTCTGGCACCGTTGCTTCCATTAATAGCAGCGACGTAACTTCAGCCTCTAGTGGCGAAGTGGACGAGGTTCTTGTTAGTGAAAATGATGTCATCGAAGAAGGAACGGAGTTAGTTACTTTTACGGATGGAAGCGATCCGATTACTGCCCCACATGCCGGAACGGTTACCACTCTTGATGTGCAAGCTGGAGACAACCTACAGAACGGAGAAGTTGTTGCACATGTGACCGATTATGTAACTCTTCAAACGGTGATCACGGTAGATGAGTTAGATATCGCTAGTATTAAAGAAGGACAAGTAGCAAAGATCACCGCAAGTGCCTATCCTGACGAGACATTTACCGGTACGGTTAAAAAGGTGTCTAAAGAAGGAACTTCTACAAATGGCGTTTCTAGCTTTGAGGTAACTGTCCAATTTGATGATCCAAAAAATCTTTTAATAGGAATGTCAACAGAAGTAAACATCACAACTGAAAGCAAACAAAGTGTTCTCTATGTTCCGATTGAAGCTGTAAAAGTTAATGGCAATGAAAAATATGTAACGATCCAAGTGTCTGAGGCAAATGAAAATGAAGATGCGGTTACTACCCAACAAGTGGTTGAAACAGGAATCAATGATGACCAAAATATCGAGATTGTTTCCGGACTAGAGGAAGGGCAAATGGTTCAGTTAGCTATTACAATCTCTTCGAGCAGTGACTCTACTACCGATCGAGGTGGAATGAGAGATTTCACTGGCACTGGTGGTACAAGTGGCTACCCAAGCGGTGGAATGGGTACACCTCCTACTGATAGAGCAGGAAGAGGCGGCGAGTAATATGAATAAACCAGTCATTGAAATCAATCAAATGTCCAAATCATACGAACTAGGCGGCGAAACGGTCAAAGCACTACAAGAGGTCTCCCTTCAAATTAATGAAGGGGACTTCCTTTCTATCATCGGCCCATCTGGTTCAGGAAAATCTACATTTATGAATATGATCGGCTGCCTCGACAAACCAGACTCAGGTGAATATTTGCTCGACGGAAAAAAGGTCAACAATATGAAGGATCATGAGCTTGCTGCGATAAGGAATGTGAAAATTGGGTTTATTTTTCAGAATTTTAATTTACTAAATAAATTGACTGCTCTTGAAAATGTCGAACTTCCTCTTGTTTATAGAGGTTTAAGTGTAAAGGACCGCAGAGAAAAAGCCATTAATAGTCTAGAAAGAGTGGGTCTAGGTGAACGAATTCACCATATGCCAACACAACTTTCAGGTGGACAGCAACAAAGGGTCGCCATCGCAAGAGCCTTAGCGGGAGATCCTCCTGTACTTCTTGCTGATGAGCCTACTGGTGCACTTGATAGCAAAACTAGTAAAGAGTTATTAGAGATGTTAAAAGAGTTAAACAAACGCGGACAGACGATTGTCATAATTACCCATGACTTAGAGGTTGCAAAGGAAACCAATCGCATCGTTCGAATTCACGATGGACAGCTTTACGAAAATGGAGGTGATTGGTTTGAACCTAGTCGAATCTATCAAAATGGCACTCAAGAGTATCAAGAGCAATAAAATCCGAGCCATTTTAACAATGTTAGGAATTATTATCGGTGTTGCTTCGGTTATCACACTTGTCGGGGTTGGACAAGGCTCCTCACAGTCTGTAACGGATGAAATCGGAAGCTTAGGAACAAACCTGATTACCTTGAGTGTAAACGATACGGAATCAGTCCAACTAAAGGACGACCAAATTCTAGATTTTCAAGAATTAAATGGTATATCAGAGGTGGCCCCTGTTGTTACTGGGCGAATAAATGCAAAAAATCAAGATAACACCGCACAGGTATCAATAACAGGCACAACTTCTTCTTACTTATCCGTAAGAAATTTAACATTGAGTCAAGGCCGATTCATTACCGATATGGATAATGAACTCCGCCAGAAGGTGGTCGTACTTGGATCAACTACTGCAGACGCTTTGTTTCCATATGAAAACGCAGTTGGACAGAGTGTACAAATTGAAGGTGTATCCTTCCAAGTAGTGGGAGTGTTAGAGTCTGTTGGTACCTCTCTCGGTACGAGTGGGGATAATGTTATTATCTCTCCCCTTTCAACTACCCAGCGAATCACACAGACTACAGCAATTGGAACAGTCTACTTTCAAGCTGAGAGTGAAGACGATGTAAATCGCGCCATGTTCCAAGTACAAGGTGTGATGACTACCCTTTTCCCGAATTCAAGTGACTATTATTCTGTATCAAGCCAGGAGGATTTAATGGAGACGATGACCTCTGTTTCCGATACAATGACCCTTATGCTTGGTGGCATAGCAAGTATCTCCTTGCTTGTAGGCGGTATCGGAATCATGAACATCATGCTCGTTTCCGTTTCTGAGCGTACGAAAGAAATCGGAATACGAAAAGCCATTGGAGCCAATCGTCGATCCATATTATTGCAATTTTTAATAGAGGCCGTTGTTTTAAGTACACTCGGAGGTTTAATCGGAGTTGTAATTGGATTAGGAGTTTCAAAACTAATGGAGTTATTCTCTAGCATCACCATTTCTTACTCCCCATCCGTTACATTACTTGCTTTCCTATTCTCCCTATTAATAGGAGTCGTTTTTGGGGTGTTCCCAGCCAACAAAGCATCAAAACTAAATCCGATTCAAGCGCTTCGTCAGGAATAACTTAACACTGGCCGTGAATACCATGGCCAGATGATATTTTAAGAGAAACTACGAATTGAGGTGCAACATGCATATAAAAAAAGGGCTAAACGTAGCAATTGTTGGATCCATGATTACCTTCGCCACTTTTTCTACTTCCCCTATTACTCACGCTAGTGCCGAGGAAAACATAACAGCAGAAAGCACAACACGATTATCAGCACTCGAAATTACTGAATTTAAGCTTGATCAAACATTTTCGAAAGATGTAACCACCTACACAGCAACTGTATCAAATGATATAAATAGCATGAGTTTACTTCTGGACACTGAAATCGATGGCACAATTTTAACTGTTAATGGAGAGGAAGTTACAAGCAAAGAGCAGTTGATCTATTCCCTGAATACAGGTGAAAATATTTTTACCATAACGCTCACAAATGGTAGTGAAGTAACTACATATACACTAACCATTTTTCGAGCATTAAATGAAAATAGCAATCTATCTAATCTTACTCTTTCTAGTGGAAGTCTAGATTTTTCACCTTCTATCACAAGTTATTCAGTTGCTGTAGAAAATTCCATAAGTTCAATAACTATGAAACCTGAAACCTCAGTCGACACATCCACTGTTAATGTGGAAGGGATTGCTGTGGATCAACAAAAAGGCCATACCATAGAACTTCCAGTAGGTAAAACCACCGTGTCATTCGTTATCACAGCAGAAAATGGTACTCAGTCTACGTATACTGTTACGATCACAAGAGCGGCAATGGTAAACAGCCCTACTGATACGAATATAACCGACAATACAAAAACCAATACCAATCAAACAACAACTACAACAACAACTAAGGAGCAACCGACTGTTACCAATCTTGTTTCAACTGCACAAACCGGGTCTGGATCTAGTCGTACATCGTCAACTGTTCAGGGGGTTACATCAAGCAGTACAGGTGCACAAGCTGAAACTCCAACTACTGCTAATTTATCAGCATTAACGGTTTCATCAGGGACTTGGAATAAAACCTTTGATTCAGATACCTACACATATCATATTGCTGTAGGTACAGACATAGCTAATGTTACAATAGCGGCTACAGCTGATGAAGGTGATGCTGAGGTTGAAATCGAAGGAAGCACGAGTACGACAGTGACTCTACCGGATCAAGCAAAAACTGCGATCTCCGTTTCCGTTACAAACGAAGATGACCGTAAAACATATGTTTTAGTTTTTGATAAAGACATCGAAGAAATAGAAACTACTGAAATCTCTAATACTGATGAATCTACCGAAGCTTCTGTATCGGGTACCACCAATTCTTCAGGTGCTCAGTCAAACGTGTCTGGAAATCAACGAGGACAAAAAAGGCAAGCAATGCAAACGTCTGATCAATCATCAGAAAGTACGGGATCATTTTGGAACTGGGTAAAATCGTTATTTAATTTTTAATTTTAGGAGAGTGTACTAAATTATGCAAATATATTCCATTTTATCAGGTTCTACAGCATATAATTCTACGAATCAATCAAGCACTTCTATTGCAGCATTAGAAAAGCAAAAGCAACAACTTCAAAACCAAATGGAAAAAGTAAAAGCATCTAAAGAAGACGCGGACAAAAAGCAAAAAGAGGTACAACAGCTTGAAAAACAAATCCAGCAAATCGAAACAGAAATTCAAAGACTACAAGGAACTAATTCTAACTCTAATGTGCAACAAACATCTTCTGCTAGAACGCCACTAGAGGATACAGTTGAGATCAGCGAGGAAGCTCGGTTATTAAGTCAAGGGCTGTAGTTCATAAGCTATTCGGACTGGACTTCCATGATATTTCCTTGGGGTTCTGAATCCAGTGGCTATTCGGACTGGATTTCTAAGAAATTACCTTGGGGTGTCCGAATCCAGCGGTTATTTGGACTGGAGTTCCATGATATTACCTTGGGGTGTCCGAATCCAGTGGTTATTCGGACTGGACTTCTAAGAAATTACCTTGGGGTGTCTGAATCCAGTGACTATTTGGACTGGACTTCCATGATATTACCTTGGGGTGTCTGAATCCAGTGGCTATTCGGACTGGACTTCCATGATATTACCTTGGGGTGTCCGAATCCAGTGGTTATTCGGACTGGACTTCTAAGAAATTACCTTGGGGTGTCCGAATCCAGTTGCTATTCGGACTGGACTTCCATGATATTACCTTGGGGTGTCTGAATCCAGTGGCTATTCGGACTGGACTTCCATGATATTACCTTGGGGTGTCCGAATCCAGTGGCTATTCGGACTGGATTTCCATGATATTACCTTGGGGTGTCCGAATCCAGTTGCTATTTGGACTGGAGTTCCATGATATTACCTTGGGGTGTCCGAATCCAGTTGCTATTCGGACTGGAGTTCCATGATATTACCTTGGGGTGTCCGAATCCAACGGCTATTCGGACTGGATTTCCATGATATTACCTTGAGGTGTCCGAATCCAGTTGCTATTCGGACTGGACTTGATGGAATTAACCTTTGAAAACCGGACCCGATACTTTAAGTTTAAGTGGTTTAATACATTTAAAATGATTCTATTGGAAATTAAAATTGAAAACATATTTTAACTGTACAAACAAGTATTATCATTGTTAATAAGTGTATCCTTTCGAATGCCAATTAAACTAAAAAAGAAAATAGCGTGAGTCAAAATTCGCACGCTATTTTCTGTGTCATTTTATACGTATGCACCCGAAAACGAACCCTTTTGCATTTTTTGAAATATGGATGTATATATTTTTAGCGAATCATGGTAAATCCCCACGAAGTTTTTGATATTTCCTCGGAAATTAGCGCCACTTTCCCGCTACAGCTTTAATATCTCTTGGTGATGTTCTGCAACATCCTCCAATTAATCGAGCCCCAGCTTCGTACCACTCTTTTGATTTCGACTCGAGCGTATGGCATGATTCTTGACCGTGCCAAGTTTTTGTCTCGGGATCATACGTTTCTCCAGAGTTCGGATAAACAATGATAGGTTTGTCTGTGTAGCTTTTAAGATTGCTAATGGCTCCTGTAACATAATCTAATGGAGCACAGTTGAAGCCAACCGCAGCAATCTGTTCACATTCATTTGCCAGTTTAGCACATTCTTGTAACAATGTACCTTCACTTATTGACCTTTCGTCCTTCAAGGAGAAGGATAGCCAGGCATAAGTTCCAGGAAACTCCTTCAATAAAGAAATTAATACTTTCGCTTCTTGAAGGGAAGGAATGGTTTCAAATGCCAAAATATCAGCTCCTGCTTCAATCAGTACCGTCATTCTTTGACGGTGAAAATCTCTAAGGACATGATCGCTCACTCCATAGTTCCCAACATACTCTGAGCCATCTGCTAAGAACGCACCATATGGACCAACAGAGGCAGCTACTAATGGTTTAGGTCTATCAGATTGTGGATTTTCTTGCCAAAAGTCATCTCTTGCACTCTTCGCAAGCACAACTGTCTTTTTTATCAATTCCAAAGCTTCTTCCTCTTGTAAACCACGTTTAGCAAATCCTTCAACTGTTGCTTGATAACTTGCAGTGATCGCACAATCTGCACCTGCCCGAAAATAGTCTAAATGCACTTGATAAATCATCTGCGGATTCTCTAGTAACACACTTGCTGACCATAGAGGATCATCCAAATTGCATCCTTGGGATTCAAGTTCGGTAGCCATTGCTCCATCTACTATAATAAGTGAATGCTCTTGTAAAATAGCGTCAATTGGGTTTGTTTGTTTCAACGTATATGACTCCTTCCATCTCAACACTGGATAGAATTTTTTTCAACCTTACCAATCTACAAAACTATTGTCAAGAATATTTAGAATTTAACAAAACAAAGGGTATTCAGATGGTAACTACTGTTACTTTGAATACCCTTTGTTAATCTTTATAGTGTTTTTACTTCTAACACATCTTCCCCACGTGCAGCTCTAACTTTTTCAACATACTGTTTTGCATACTCCGTAATAAGGTCATAATCTCCCGTCTTAGCTGGTGCTAATAGATTTCCTCCTACTCCGACTGCTACACAGCCGTTTTTAATCCATTGGTCCACATTTTCAAGACTAACACCACCTGTTGGCATGATGTTCACTTGTGGAAGTGGTGCTTTTACTCCCTTAACAAAATCAGGGCCAAAATTGTTCCCTGGGAATAGTTTTACAATATCAACACCAGATTCAAGAGCTCGCTTCATCTCAGTGATTGTCATACAACCTGGCATATAAGGGACTTGATAGAGATTACATATTTTTGCCGTTTCTTCATCAAAGGAAGGACTGACTACGAACTGTGCCCCTGCAAGGATGGCTATTCTAGCAGTAGTTGAGTCAAGTACTGTGCCAGCTCCGATTACAACATCATTTTGCTGATTATATAAAGATGTTAACTCTTTAATTACTTCATCGGCACCTTTTACAGTGAAAGTGACTTCTATCCCCTTAATACCACCTCGAATACATGCTTTAGAGATTGTTACTGCTTCTTCCTTCGTCTCTGCTCTCACTACCGCCACTACTCCACACTCTGAAACCTTTGATAGAACATTGATTTTATTCATGTGAATCCCCACTTTTTATATATTTTATGAAACATTTTTTATTAAATTTACAAAACTCTCACGCTGCCGTATCATATAGTAGAACGGCGTTTTAAATTTTTAAATAAAAAGTTCTATTCATTCTACATATATAAATCCCATTGAAAGAGGTAACCGACTGTGTCCAACGTCCAATCACTTGAAAGAGCCTTAACTATTTTGAATAAGCTTTCAGATTATCCAGATGGAATACAAATTGCCCGTTTATCTGAACAAGTTGGTCTATCAAAAAGCACCGTCCACAGGCTTTTAGCAACATTATCCAATATGAACTATGTCGTAAAAGATTCGGAATCCGACAAGTATAAATTAGGATTGCAAGTACTATTTCTCTCAAGAAATATTTTAAATAATAATGACATTGTGAATACGGCAAAACCTTACCTAGAAAGGCTTTCCCATGATGTAAATGAAACCGTCCATTTATGCATCGAAGACCGTGGTGAAATTGTCTATATTGATAAAATTGAAAGCAATCAAACCATTCGAATGTTCTCACGTGTCGGAAACCGTGCGCCAATGTATTGCACTGCTGTCGGGAAAATCTTATATTCAGGTATGGAGTCGGACCATTTTGAAGAATTAATTTCAAAGGTGAATTTTATCCCTAAGACAGAATCAACCATCACAACCCCTGAGGGACTTCGAGAAGAAATAAATAAGATAAAAAAACAAAAATACGCCTTGGATAATATAGAAAACGAAGAAGGAATACGATGTATCGCCGCACCGATCTACAATCATACAGGCAAGATTATTGCTAGTTTTAGTATCTCTGGTCCTAGCAATCGTGTGACGATGGATAAAATAAACGATACATTAATAGATAAGATGAGACAGACTAGCTTAGATATTTCTAGGAATCTAGGTTATATTGGTTCTTGATAAAGCCATTTCCTTCCCTTACTGGGAAGGAAATTTTTTACTTTATGTTTATTCTTTTCGTTTCCATAAATGAGCTTAGTTCCGCTCGATCAGGTAGCCCATCATTGTCACCTGGAGACATAACCGCTAAAGCTCCAATTGCTGTTCCACGTACCACTGCATCCTCTATTTTTTGGCCTTCTAACAAAGCACTCACTACACCAACGGCAAAACCGTCACCAGCGCCAACCGTATCAACGACTTTTTCTACCGGGAAACCCTCTGTATAAAACTGCTTCCCTTCAGAACTTGTGAAAGCTCCCTTTGCTCCTAATTTAATAACTACCGTTTTCACTCCAGCAGCATGATAAAACTGTGCAATCTCAGCCTCATCTTCACAGCCTGTCAATAGCCTTCCTTCTGCAATGCCAGGTAGAACAATATCAGCCAGACACGCTAAATCATTAATAATCCTCACCATTTCTTTTTGGTCTGGCCACAGTCCTGGACGTAAATTCGGGTCAAAAGAAATTTGAACTCCTTTCTCTCGCGCCACTCTCAATAACTCATAGACAGCCGCTCTGCAGTCTTCCGATAATGCTGGTGGTATACCAGTTAGATGGATATGATCATATCCGTCCCAGCTTACATTCTTAATTGTTTCTTTACTCATATGAGATGCCGCAGAGTTTTTCCTTGCAGAGAATACTTCTGGGTCTCCCACTTCCACTTTCTGCTTCCATTGCATACCTGTTACATATTTTGATTCATAGTTAACATAGGTTGTATCAATCCCATTTTGTTGAAGGAACTTCTCTATATTTTTACCGAAAGGATCTTTCCCAAGTTGGGTAATGTAGGTAACCTCATGACCTAATCGGGACATTCCGATCGAAAAATTCACCTCTGCCCCTGCAACAAACCGACTAAATCGGTTCACTTCTTCTAAAGAACCTCTTTGCTCTGCTACGAAGAGAGCCATCGGTTCACCGATTGTAATGATTTTACTCATACTTCCCCTTCTCCCCTTTACTTAAAGAGAGACATACTGTGATATGCCTCTCTTTAGCTACTTTTAGACAGCAGTTGCGTTGATATCTTCTTTTACATTGCCTTTGTTTTTCTTTTTCATATATTTAGACCAATAGGCTGTTAAGATTGGTACTAGAATGGATGTGACAATTACGGATGCCGCTACTAAAGCAGTTGCTGATTGAGCAACATCCATAAATTCCGGCTTCATATTGGCAATTATCATAGGATTTGCAACAGCCGCGCCTGCTGTACTAGATGCAGCTAGTCCCGCCGTACCATTTCCGCCACCAATATATTTATCTGCTAAAATCAACGGAATACCAGTTACAATGATTACAAGTACACCTAGGATAATACCGGCAAGACCTGTTTTTGCAATGACCGTTAAATCAATTGTGTTTCCTAGTGCAAATCCGAAAAACGGAATC
Organism: Bacillus coreaensis; assembly: GCF_050586445.1. Classification (NCBI taxonomy): domain Bacteria; kingdom Bacillati; phylum Bacillota; class Bacilli; order Caryophanales; family Bacillaceae; genus Bacillus; species Bacillus coreaensis. The sequence goes on along the minus strand of NZ_JBOCCY010000010.1, from coordinate 35,623 downwards.
ATGGTATGAGTAGCTTTGCTAAAGAAATCTTTTAAATCACTATCTAAATTTCCAAGTACAAAACCGACTAAGAAAGGTAGAACTGCTCCTACGAACACATGTGGTTCAAATGCTGCTAAACCCGTTGAACCAAGAATCAACATCGTTACTAATGGACCAGATTCAAGTGACATTAATACAAATGCTCCAGCTTCTTCTTTCGTTCCATACTGTTGCATGATAGAAGCATATAGTCCACCGTTTGTCATATCCATGGCGGCAATTAAAGCAAGGACTGAGAAACCTGCAAATAATCCTGTTTGAATTCCGCCATCTGGCATAAACATGGAGGCAATAATGGCAATAACCCACGCCACTGCAATTTTCGTTAATACAAGTGTTCCAGACTTTCTTAATACTGTACCTGTTGCTTTTATATTGATGCCTGCACCCATACAGAAAAACCATACCGCTAAAATAGGAACGGTTCCCGTCATTAATCCATTAGTGAACGACCCGAAATATTCTCCTGAGGTTGGTGCAAGTGTGTGTATAATTGCTCCTAAAAATAGTGGAACAAGCATTAATCCGCCAGGGATCTTTTCCATTGACTTCATGATTTTCATTTTGCATTACCTTACCCTTCTTATTTTTATATAGGTAAATTTCACGCAAAAGAACTTGAGATGATTGAATAATTGTCAATTTTATGCTATCTTTAAGTTTCAAAAAACAATTTGAAATGTTAGAGGTGGCTTATTCCTTAGGTCTGCCAACCTTTGGCCGCCTTAACGTTTCATCCCATATTCTTCTGTGTCTGTCCCTATAACTCCACTTTAAGCACTATTTTTCTCACCTTTTGTTTTTCTTGAGCAATTAAGCCTGTCATATGTGAATCTTCAGGAAAGCAAATCATCACATCTCCAGGATTCATTGTGATTCCAGAGAGGACATCTCCTTTAAAAAAGATGGCATCCTTCTCTGCATCGTATTCTTCCTTCACTTGCTGGCGTCCTATATGGTCAACCGCAATTTTCTCTTTTCCTTCTAAAATATAATGGATATCTAAATATTTCCTATGCGCTTCCCAAAAACAGCTTTCTTCCTCTTTTGTTTCGTATTCGTTTAAGAAGAAGAACGAGTGATTATCCACTTCATAACGCCCGGCTGTATATTGTGAAAAGTCACCTTTTAGGAATTCTAACTTTGATAAAACCTTCTCATCTAAAACAGCCTTTTCTCTGATATCTTCTAACTTTCCTGTAATCACCCTAATCTTTCCTTTCTGAGATTTATTAACGTGCTAACCAACCACCATCAATCGCAATGATTGATCCATTCATATAATCTGAAGCTCTACTTGATAAAAACACAACAACTCCCATTAGATCGGAAGGATCCGCCCAACGTCCGGCTGGTATGCGTGAAAGAATTTCCGCATTACGCTGTTCGTCTGCACGAATAGGTGCTGTATTAGCTGTTGCAATGTAACCTGGTGCAATCGCATTAATCTGAACATTATATTGTCCCAGTTCATTAGCAAACGCTTTCGTAACTCCCGCAACCGCATGCTTACTAGCAGTATACGGAGGAACAAACTTCCCACCTTGGAACGAAAGCATAGAGCAAATGTTAATGATCTTTCCCCAATTTTGCTCAACCATTACTTTTGCCACTTCTTGGCTTAAAAAGTAGACAGCGTTTAGGTTAATGTCCATTACGGCATCCCAATCTTCTTGCTTGTACTCTAGTAAAGGAGCACGTCTAATGGTTCCCGCATTATTTACTAAAACATCTATCTTGCCGTACACATTTAGACAATCCTCTACTACTTTCTTTAAGGAGTCTCTATTCGTTAGATCTGCCTGGTGGAAATGAACCTTTCTTCCTGTCTCTTCGATGAACGCTCTCGTTTCATCCCAATTTGTGTCATGCGTAACAATAAATAAATCTGCTCCAGCTTTTGCTAGTGCGACCGCATACCCTTGGCCAAGACCAGTATTTCCACCAGTTACGATAGCTACCTTATTTTGTAGGCTAAAAAAGTCTAATGAAAAATCTTGTAAACTCATATTTTATTACACTCCTATTTCATTATTTTTAGTTTTAAATTACTTTAGTTGATCCATAGTCACTTGGTCCATATCGTTATAGGTCTTATTTTCGCCAGCCATTGCCCAAATGAAAGTATAATTACTTGTTGCAGCACCACAATGGATGCTCCAAGGCGGAGAGATCACCGCTTGTTCATTTTTCATCACGATATGTCTTGTTTCAGTTGGCTTCCCCATAAAGTGGAACATTCTAGCATTTTCGTCCAAATCGATATACAGATAGGTTTCCATTCTGCGATCATGAGTATGAGTTGGCATCGAGTTCCATACACTGCCTGTATTTAACTGAGTCATCCCCATTACCACTTGACAGCTTTGGATTCCCTCATTGTGGATCATTCTACGAATCACACGATCGTTCGCACTTTCAAGAGCTCCCAAACGATCACCTTCAATGGATTTAAATGAAACATGCTGCACAGGATACTCCTTGTGAGCTGATGCTGAGAATAAATAATACTTTGCTGGATTTTCAGCTGATTCACTTGTAAAAAGAAGTTCCTTCTTCCCTAATCCCACATACAAGCAGTCTTTATTTTCCATCTCATAAGCTTCTCCGTCGACAGTAATTTTTCCGTTACCTCCAACGTTAAAGATTCCCACTTCTCTTCTTTCTAAAAAGTAGTTAGCCTTAATTTCATCGTAGCCACCTAAAGAAATCGCTTCATTTGTTGGGGTAATTCCACCGATAATAACACGGTCTTCCATTGAGTAGGTAAGCTTGATCTCACCAGGCACAAATAAGTCTTCAACAAGATAATGCTTTCTAAGGTCTTCATTAGTAAATGTTTTGGCATGATCTGGGTGTGTCGAGTATCTAATTTCCATAAATTACATCTCCTTTTCTAGTCGTTCCACATCGTGGTATATTGTTCCATAAATTAATTATAGCGTTTTCACACATAAAATGCCAACTATAATTTGGCAAAAATATGAACATTTTTTACATCTAATAAAAAATAAAAAGAGCCATCCATTTGGATAGCCCTTAACACAACTATATTTTATAATACCTTCTCTAAGAAATCTTTCGCTCTCGCTGTTTTTGGATTACTAAAAAACTCAGCTGGATTTGCGTCTTCAAGTAATACTCCACCATCAAGGAATAATACTCTGTCAGCCACTTCACGTGCAAATCCCATTTCATGAGTAACGATCGCCATCGTCATACCTGATTTTGCTAGGTCCTTCATTACATTCAGTACTTCCTTAACCATTTCAGGATCAAGTGCGGAGGTTGGCTCATCAAACAGCATTAAGTTCGGCTCCATCGCTAGAGCACGAGCAATCGCAACACGCTGTTTTTGTCCACCTGAAAGGTTACTAGGAAATGCTTTTTCCTTTTCTGTAAGTCCCACTTTCGCAAGCAAATTACGAGCCTTTTCTTCCGCTACTTGTCGCGTTTCTCCTTTTACTTTGATTGGAGCGTACGTTAAGTTATCAAGAACATTTAAATGAGGGAACAAGTTAAAATGCTGAAAAACCATTCCAATTTGTTGACGAACCTTAAGTATATTTGTATTTTTATCTGTAATACTTTGACCATCTATCGATATGGTCCCCTTCGTTGGCACTTCTAATAAGTTAATACAGCGAAGAAAAGTTGATTTTCCAGACCCAGATGGTCCAATAATCGAAACAACTTCACCACTATTAATATTGGTCGTGATACCCTTTAGTACTTCATTATCACCGAATTGCTTATAGAGGTTTTCCACTTTAATCACTGAACTTCAACCTCCTTTCAACAACTTTCCCAATGATCGTTAATACCATAACCAGTAGCCAATAAATGACTCCTACAAAAATTAATGGTTCAAAGTTTCGATAAATATCCGCTCCGACTACTTGAGCTCGGCGCATCAGATCTAAATAACCAATAGTTGACACAATAGCCGATTCCTTCGTTAATGTAATAAATTCATTCATGAGTGCAGGTAATATATTTTTTAAAGCCTGTGGCAAAATAATGTCCTTCATCATCAATCGATAAGGTACTCCAAGAGCTTGAGCAGCCTCTGTTTGTCCCTTATCAACTGCTTGAATTCCCGCACGGATTATTTCCGATACATAGGCAGAGGAATTTAGTCCAAATGCAAGGATAGCTGATAAAAATGGAGAAATATCATAGCCCGTTAATTGTGGAATCGCAAAATAAATGATCATTAACTGCAAAATTAATGGTGTTCCACGGAAAATGGATGTGTATGCATCCCCAAACCAGTTTAATGCTTTTATTTTTGAGATTTTACATAATGCTAAGACCGTTCCTAAAATAAAACCAAATATAATTGATATAATGACAAACTGTAATGTAACCCATATTCCTTCTAAGATAAAAGGAATATAAGGCACAATTTGGCTAAAATCCAAATTCATGCCTTACACCTCACTTTAATATTTTTCTGGCTAAGCCTATTCTTCTGATAACCATTTCACTTTTAATTCGTCTAGCTTCCCGTTCTCTTCCATTTCCTTTAGGACTTGATTTACTTCGTCAACTAGTTCACTGCCCTTTGGAAAAGCAACCGCCATTCCTGGTGAGCTTGAAGTAGGATCATCAAATCCTGCTAATCCTTGCTCATTAATATATCCTGTAGCTACTGCCTTATCCAAGTATGCTACATCAATACGGTTCGATTGCAATTCTTGAATCAAGATGGTTGCGTTGTCAACAGCCTTGATTTCAAAATCAACTGTTTCCTGAAGTTTACGAGCACCCTCTTCTTGAATTGTACCTAACTGAACTCCAAGCGTTTTTCCTTCTAACTGCTCAAGGGATGTCACTTCAGAGTCTTTTAATGTGATAAACATTTCACCTGAGTGATGATATTGAGTAGAAAAATCAACGTTCTGAGCGCGCTTCTCTGTAGCAGACATTCCCGATAATACTAGATCTACACGATTTGCTTGTAGTGCTCCAATTAGTCCATCAAATTTCATATCCTCAATTTTCAGCTCATAGCCTAATTCATCTGCAATGTATTTAGCTAAATCAATATCGAAGCCTTCTACTTCTCCAGATGTGTTACGAGATTCAAATGGAGCAAAATCTGCAGAGGTTCCCATCGTTAATACCTTTTTGTCCTCTCCTGCTTCGCCGTTACCAGATTCATTATTTTGGCCACATGCTGCCAATGCTAACGTTAAAATTAAAGTAATAAGTAAACCGAACTTTTTCATGTTGTTTCCTCCTAATATAACGTTTATATGATGTATACGAATAATTATTCATCTGAATGAATAATAACACATGCATATAGTTTTGAAAAGTAGCTTTTCTAATATAAAAATATTCAGATTATTCTTCGAACTGTATTTATAATTTTATTATTTTAACAAATCAATACGATTATCCATTCATTCTTTTCATTTCTAAAAATTCGTTTACCACTTTTTCAAAGATTTCTTTATTCGTAAGTAATTCATAACCAGTTGAGGCAAGCGCAAGTGCCCCTTTACTTAAGATTTGATGAGAATTCTCAGTAATGGTGATATCTGCAAACTCTTTTGTATGAGCAACCAGACCCGGTGAATCAAGTCCAATATACGGATGAATAGCAGGGACAACATGACTTACATTGCCCATATCAATGGATCCATATGAGTCCTTTGCTTTTAATACCTTTTCCACTCCTGTAGCAAGTAGGTTTTCTGTAAAAAGGTCAGATAGCGTTTGATTGGTTAGCATGTTGTCGTAACTAAGTTCATAGTTGGTAATTTCAACTGTTGCCCCTGTTACTAATGCCGCACCATGGGCAATATTTTTCACTTTCTGAACGACTTCATCTAGATAGCTACGGTTATTCGCTCGTACATAAAATTGGGCAACTGAATAATCAGGAACGATGTTAGCAGCAATGCCACCTTCTTTAATAATTCCATGAATCCGAACATCTGATGTCACATGCTGACGAAGGGCATTAATACCATTAAAGAGCTGAATCACTGCATCAAGAGCATTGATTCCTTTCTCAGGAGATGCGGCCGCATGGCTTGACTGACCTGAATATGCAAATTGAATCGCATCCATTGCCAAGGAATCCCCACTTTCATAGGATTCATCAGCTGGGTGCAATATCATAGCCACATCAATATCATCAAAAATCCCTTGCTCCGCCATTGGAACCTTTGCTCCATTCGTTTCTTCAGCAGGCGTTCCAAGAACAACCACTCGTCCACCTATCTCATCAACCAATTTGCTCAGCAAAACGCCAGCACCTGCACTCATTGTTCCTATCATATTATGGCCACATCCATGTCCTACTCCAGGAAGTGCATCATACTCGGATAGATAGGCGATCGTAGGTCCTTCTTTTTTACTGTCGTATACCGCTTTAAAGGAAGTCGCCCGACCGACAATTCCTGTTTCCACTGCGAAATGATGCTCCTTTAAAAACGCGACCAGTTTTTCCATAGATTTATATTCTTGATCACCTAACTCAGGCTCGTGGTAAATGGAATCGCTCATATCCCATAGCTTATTTTGTATCGTTTCTAAATGTTGTTTTAATTGATTGTTCATTAGTAACACTCCTTTATATGTTGATAGAGATATATTTATAAAATTACATAGCATTAAATATTTATTCAACTTTTTTACTATTTTTCTAATATAATATATATCACTTCGAAATTCCAGCATATTTATTAGTTAATATTATTAAATATACAAAAAACCCTCTTTTCTTTAAGGAAAGAGGGTTTTTGATTCGTATAATTACCAAAGAAAATCGAATAAACTGCCTTTAAAAAGGTTTGTATCTATATTACATGCTGCTGCATCAATCCCATACTGCCAACCATACAGCAATGAACCTTCAGGAGCTTCAGCCACATTTTCTGGTGCATTTGCTTGAGTGGTAACATCTATATGAGGATAGGCCGTCCACAGAATGACCTTATTTTGTATCTCTTGATTTTCGTTTATTGAAGCTTGGTACGCATTAACTAATGCACTCTCCGGAGAGAATACACCATAGATTCCTGGTTCATAAGGAGAGTTCATCATCGTATCAAACCAGCCTTGAATAAAGGCCGAATCGACAGGATAATTTGGTTCAATATCTGCAAATATAGCTACTCCCTCTGGCACATTTAACTCTCCAGCCAAAGAGATTCCAATATTCGCTTGCTCTACCCCGTTTTCATAACCAGTTGCATTGTTAAATTGATTATTGATAAGAAGGATTTTTACTCCATTTGAATGCAAATATTCTACTTCCTCTATTGTTAACCCACTAGAAACGCCATCAATCGTTCCTAGATATCTACCCCAAACAGAAGGTTTTCCGAAATTTTCATTTACACAAGCGTATAGCTCATCTGTCGTATATGATGCAGAATCGACTCCCCAAAAATCAGCGTTTGGATCGATAGTTGTGTTAGCTTTTTCATTTCCATCTTCATTATTTCCATTTTCTTCCTTATTATTATTTTGTTGCTCTTTTGTACTTACGGTAGTAGCATCATTTTGATTTTGACTGGATTCATTTGAATCAGATTGAAAATAGAAGATTGGAATCAGTAATAAAACTAAAGCACTAATGAAGATGAGCAAGAAATTCCCCCATTTCAAATGATTCACCCCCTTGACAACAACCTATTCAAGTAGGGGAAAAACCGTTTGGGCGGAAATGAACCTTAGAAAAACAATAAGGGTATTCAGGAGCACTTCATTGTGACTTTGAATACCCTTTATACTAAGACTTCAATTGGTTGACTTTATAAATATCTCTTCGATGAACCAGTAGCTTAAGAATGGATGAGCTCGTATGTGGATCCACATGATTGGTTACCACTGGATTTACTCCAGTAACAATAGGGGTCTGCACCTCTTTTTTCAACCGGCAACGTATATTTTCAGATTTATATAGTCGATATTTATCTTTAATGGCTTCTTCTGTACGAATGTCTGAACCGACCATGATGGTTTTCCAAGTCAGTTTTGACCAAATCATCCCCCCTACTAAAAGGATAATAAGTAACCCAATCCAGTTGAGTACTTCCACTATAATCCCTCCCGCTGCGAGTGTTAAAGACTTCATACCCGCGAGAGGTCAGAGGTTAAACCTGATTCTAGAAAGTGTACGAGCCTAAAAAAAATGACCTCCACTCTAAAAGTGAAGGTCATTTCCTCTTCAACATACGCTAGTTGAATTACACTTGTATAATAGCGTCTAAAGCCACTTTCATTCCTGCATTCACTGCTCTACCGACTACCTCATTATGAGGATTATACTCTTCTCGAAGTTCCGCATCTGCAAAGCCATCAATCGCTAAAATAGCTCCCGCTTTAATTCCCTTCAAGGACGAAATAACAAAAAGAGCTGAGTTTTCCATTTCAACCGCCACAACTCCTGCTTTTTTATATAATTGGTGCGGGAATTCGAGAACACCAGAATAAAACGCATCAAGAGTAAGTGTCATACCTTCTTTTACCAATAGCTCTTCCACATTAGGTGAGGCTGCTTTTGTTAATGCCTCCACAATGCTCCGATCAGCAACAGCTGGAAACCCAGGAGGAACGATTTGTTTTGTTAGTCCATCACAACTTACAGCGGCTGTACTAATGACTAGACTACCAGGCTGCACATCTTTTTGATAAGAGCCAGCCGTCCCAACACGAATGATTGTTTGTGCACCACCCATGATTAACTCCTCAAAGCAGACGGCTGCCCCCGGTGATCCTACTCCGTGACTAACCACTGCTACTTTTGTTCCTTTCCAGCTACCTGAATAACTATGGTATTCACGGTTCTCACCTAATTTGGTTGGATTGTCCATTAATTCTGCAATGATTTTCGCCCGTGCTTGATCTCCACAAACAATGACCCGCTCTGGTAAACAATCAGATGATAATTTAAGGTTTGGCAGAAAGTTAGTCAAAGTCTTTTCGCTCCCATTCATCCTCCGAAATTGGAAGGTCCTCTCCTGAAAAACGTTCCTCTTTAAAAGGGTCTCCATTCAGATGGAATCCATTTTGTTCCCAAAATCCCGGTGTATTTTCGTCAATGAACTCAATTCCTCTAATCCATTTCACACTCTTCCAAAAATACAGATGAGGGACCACAAGCCTTAATGGCCACCCATGCTTATCTGTTAATGGCTCTCCTTCAAACGAATGAGCAAGAAGAACGTCGTCATGTAACAAATCAGCCAATGCTATATTTGCTGTATAGTCATGGTCTGCATGAAGCATCACGTATTTACTTTTAGGAGTGATCTCTAATGCCTTTAAGAAATCACTGAACTTTATTCCCGTGAATTGATTATCAAATCTAGACCAGCGAGTAACACAATGAATATCAACGGTCACGGTTGTTTCAGGCATTTCTTTTATTTGCTTATAGGTGAGTACAACCTCTTTATCTACCTCACCAAAAACCTTTAAGTCCCACTTTTCCAAATCGTAAACAGGTACGTCTCCTTCATACAAAATCGGAAAACGCTCCGTTAACGCTTGTCCAGGTGGAAGCCGCTTCGCATGCTTGGGATCGGCTACTGGTACTCTTGTTCGTTTAATTCTATCTGCTTTATTTAAGCTCATGTGTTTCACTCCTGTTCTTATCTAGAGCTTTGCTGTCCAGATGCTTGGGATTCTAAGCCACGATCCTTTAAAAAGAACATCGCGATAATCGTGATTACGTATGGCAGCATGGCCGTGAATTGAGTAGGCATAGAAAACCCTTGTAGCCTGATACTCAACGCATCCATCAGACCAAACAATAAACTCGAACCAATCATGCCAATTGGATGTGACCCACCAAGCATCATCGCTACTAACGCAATAAATCCTCTTCCAGCCGTCATTCCCTCAGTAAACATCGTAACTTGACCAAGCGAAAGCTGGGCTCCTGCAAGACCACATAAAACTCCACTCGCCACAATGGCTCCATACTGAAGCACGGTAACTTTTAATCCTAAGCTTCTCGCCGCTGCTTCATTTTTTCCAACTGCTAAAATACGGAACCCAACGACGGTTTTAAACAAGAAAACATATAATAGTATCGCTGCAATAAAGGCAGTATACACGAGTGGCGAGTGACCTGATAGAAGCTTTCCAACCACAGGAATATTTTCAATAAGTGGAAGGTCCCACTTCGGAAGTCCATTCATGTCTTTATCATAAAAGGCTCCTTTTACTTGAAAAATGGCTCGGAGGCCAAAAGTAGTTAATCCTAAAACAAGAAAGTTGATTGCAATACCGGCTACAATTGCATTAGCTTTAAACTTGATAGTTGCTAATCCAAATAATAATGAGACTAATACACCACCAAAGGCTCCTGTTAAGACGGCTACAATTACACTTCCACTATAATAGTTACCAACGATTGCGGAGAAGGCACCCGCTAGAATTAAGCCCTCCAGACCCACATTAAAGATACCGACTCGAGCGCATAACGCTCCTCCTAACGCAGCCAAAAGAATGGGGCTAACCATACGGATAGCAGAAGCAAATAGGGAATAATCAAACAGCTCCATTCACGTCACCCGCTTTCTTTTTAACTTTCCACCAGCTCAAGGTGAACTTTGCCGTAACGAATAAAATAAGAACACCTTGAATGACACTAGCAATTTCCAAAGGTACTTCTGTGTTACGTTCCATCCCCATCGCACCCGTTTGTAAGGCTGCCAGTAAAATCGCTGCTACTGCTGTACCTAATGGATTGGAGTTGGCTAACAGTGCTGCCATTAAACCTGTCCATGCATAGCCTGGGACGGTTAGTGCTCCCTCTACATATCGATACTGAGATCCCAAAACCTCAACTGTTCCTGCTAACCCAGCAATCCCTCCGCTAAAAAACATGCTAAAAAGGAGAACCTTCTGTTTATTAATACCGCCGTATTCAGCAAAGAAAGGGTTCTTCCCGAGCATTCTCACTTCATATCCAGAAGAAGTAAATTGGAGAACCACATATAAAATGACTGCACCAACAACGGCAATTACAAACCCCATATGCACGCTCATTCCAGCAAACAGTTTTGGAAGCCAGACTGCTTGATCAATCATAGGCGTTTGCGCTAGGGCAGCAGAACCTGACTTATCTTGAAAAGGTTCCGCTACCAAATAACCTGCGAACAAGACAGCAACATAATTTAAAAGAAGGGTAGAAATCAATAGCTGTACTTTATATTTCACTTCCATCCAACCGGCTAACAATGACCATAATCCACCAGCTATAAAGCCGGCAAAAAACGCAGCAAGCACTTTAACGATTCCAGCACCTGGTACATAAAGAGCTGCAAGCGCCGCGCACACGGCCCCTAATACCATCTGACCTTCTGCCCCCATATTAAACACACCTGCACGAAAGGCGAGAGCTAATCCCAAACCTATCAATATGATAGGGGTAGCTCGAGCAAGAGTGGCTGTTAGGAAGTAGAAGTTTCCAAATGCTCCATCCCACATGACTTTGTACGTATCGAGAATAGATTGTCCAACAAGTGCTATGGCAAGCGCTCCGGTTAACAGTCCAATGAGGACCGCTATCATTGGTTGGTATAAAGGCTTAAGCAGTTGTTGTATTTTTCGTTGAAGATTCATCTTCTTTTCCTCCTGCCATAAGTACACTCAGACGTTCTTCTGTTGCATCTTTTCTATCAAGAACATCAACGATTTTCCCTTCAAACATGACCGCAACCCGGTCTGATAGTAATAAAATTTCCGAAAGCTCCGAAGAGACCAGTAAAATTCCATCCCCACGGTTACGCTTTTCAAGGATTGCCTCATGGATATATTCCATGGCACCAATATCAACACCACGAGTAGGTTCAGCTGCAATGAGAAAATCGGTTTCAAATCCAAGCTCTCGTGCGACAATTAGTTTTTGTAGGTTTCCACCAGAAAGGTTCCCTGACTTGTCATCTAGAGATTTAACCTTTATCTCGAATCGGTCAATCCAAGTCTTTACAACCTCTCGGAACGACCTTTTTAAAAGAAAAGAATACTTGTTAAAAGCTTTTTTATGGTAATATCCCATAACACCGGTTTCTTCAATCGTAGCTTCCTTTGCAGCTCCCCATAAAAAACGATCCTCTGGTATATGTGCGAGCCCCTCTCTTCTTCTAAAGGCTACAGATTTACCAACTAGATGGGTGCCAGCTAAACGAATATTTCCCTGGTCAACCGATGTTAAGCCCGAAATCGCTTGAATAAGCTCTGATTGTCCATTACCAGATACTCCCGCAATTCCAACGATTTCTCCGCGGTGAACCGTTAATGAAAGCTGATCCAATATCGGTTTTGAACTTTTCCCTTTTATCGATATCGTTTCAAGTTCTAGCAGGGGCTCTCCATTTAATTGATTACGCTCCGAAAGCTGTTGGAGCTCTCGACCTACCATCATCGTAGCCAGGTGATCAATAGATGTGTCCACCTTTTTCACATTCCCTGTGACACGTCCATTTCGTAACACTGTCACATGATCGGCTACTTTCATGACTTCTGGTAACTTATGAGTGATAAGAATGATACTTTTTCCTTGATCGGCTAAGAAGCGAATCGTTTTTAATAGCTCCTCCACTTCAAAAGGAGTTAACACAGCTGTCGGCTCATCAAGAATGATAATTTCCGCACCCTGATATAGCACTTTCAAAATTTCAATCCGTTGCTGTTCTCCTACTGAACAATCTCCCGCTTTTTTATTAGGATTCACTTGAATCTTATATTGATCACTCAACTTTTGAACCTGTTCAGCTGCCATTTTTCTATTAAAAAATCCATTCTTAATGGGTTCATGCCCAATTACAATATTCTCGGTAACTGTAAAATCACTAAATAACATAAAATGCTGATGAACCATTCCTATTCCTTGTACAATCGCATCTTGAGGCCCATAAAATTGGACTTGTTTGCCATTCAGCTTAATTTCTCCACTCGTTGGCTGTTCTAACCCATAAAGCATCCTCATAAGCGTTGTTTTACCAGCACCATTTTCACCAACAATCGCAAGAACTTCTCCCTTTTTTAATTGAATGGAGATAGCATCATTCGCAAGGAAATCGCCATATTTCTTGGTCATTTCCTTCATCTCTAAGCGATAAGTCATTGTTTTCCCCCCTGTAAAAATGGAAACCGACTACAATTTGCAGTCGGTTTGATTTTTTCAGTTTACTCACTTAATGGATTTTCAATCACTTTATTACCTGCAATGATCTCATCATAAAGTGCTTTTACTTGATCAATAGCTTCTTGACCAACAAAAGAATGTAGTGGTGTATTGCTTTCGTGTGTCACATATGTTAACCCAACACCTTTTTCCTTAAGACCATACTCAACCACTCCAGGTTCAAAGCTACCATTAGCAAAAGCTTTTACCGTTTCATAAGCTGCTGCATCCGTACCTTTAAGCTGAGAGAGTACGACATGCTCAGGATCTACTTCAGTACGATCAATATCTTGACCTGATGTGAAGAAACCTTGTTCCTTTGCTGCTTCAAATACTCCTAAATCACCAACTGCTGAAGCACCAGCAACAAAATCTGCTCCTTTTGAAGCTTGAAGCAACGCTAATTCCTTAGCTTTAGCAGGATCTGAGAAGCTGCCCACATAGTTCACTAGGAACTCAGCTTCAGGATTTGTTTCCTTAAGCCCTTGTTCAAATGCTACTGTCCACTTTTTCATTAATGGAATATCCATTGCCACTACCATGCCAACTTTGTCCGTCTTTGTTGAAAGTCCAGCAGCTGCTCCTAAAAGATAAGCCGCTTCATGTTCACGGAAATTAACACTTTGAACATTAGGTAAATCTACCACTGTATCAATGATCGCAAATTGACGATCTGGATTTTCTGCCGCTACCTTTTTAAGAGCATCTTCTGATTCAAAAGAAGATGTAATAATAAGGTCATAGCCTTCAGCAACTGCTACACGAAGATTTTCTTCAATAGCTGAGTGATCAGTTGATTCAATCGTCTTTAACTCCACTCCAAATTCCTCGGCCGCTTGTTTCGCCCCTTCATCCATTTGTTGGAAGAAAGGATTCACACCCATTTTTTCAGGAAGTACTAAGGCAATCTTTTTCTTTTCTTCGCTTGTTGAACTACTATTATTCTCTGATTCTTCTGTTCCACCACAGCCTGCAACTAGTAGAATCAATCCTAAAATCAATACGGAAAATAACTTTTTCATGACGTTCCCCCTATGTGTGTTTTCATCATATGCATGTTTAATACCTGATAATAATCTACCAAATTACAAATAAAATAACAACACAAATATCGAACATTTATTTATTTTTTAAAATTAATGTTCGTGTTTTATCCATATATTTAATTTTCAGACAGTTTTTAACAATTAAAAAACACCTTTGTAGATGTGTCTTTGACAATCATAAAGGTGTTCTTTTATTTACCTATTATTCCATCCTAACTTTCAACATCTTCTCAATCTCATCTACAGGAACTGGTTTACTAAAATGATAACCTTGCATCATATGACACTTCATTTTCTCTAGCATTTCCTTTTGTTTTTGCGTTTCTACCCCTTCTGCAATCACTTCTACCTTCAACCGTTTTCCTAAGGCAATAATGCTTTGAATTATTGCCTTATATGCTGCATGGTGTTCCATTTCGGTTAGAAACTCTCTGGGAATCTTTAATTCTGTAATTGGTAACTTCGGAAGATAGGAGAGAGAAGAATAACCTGTCCCAAAATCATCAATGGATAGATTCACACCTAACATTCTAATTGCTTCAAGTTTTTTTAACGTTTCATTCATATTACTCATTGCCACTGCCTCAGTGATCTCGATATTGAGAAGATCTGGCCTAAGTTTTGTTTCTTCTAAAACACGCTTAATGGTTTCAATAAGTTGCGCGGACTGGAATTGCTTCGGAGAAATATTTACTGAAATTCTTAATTGCTCTCCCCATTGCTTTCCTTGTTCACAAGTTTCTCTCAATATCCATTCTCCAATAGGGATAATTAGATCAGTATCTTCTGCAATTGAAATAAAATCACCGGGATATAATAATCCAAATGTAGGATGCTGCCAACGAATAAGTGCTTCTACACCGTACATTCGATTTTTTTCCGTATCATATTGTGGCTGGTAGTGTAAAACCAATTCATTATTATGAACAGCCTTACTAAGATCACTTCCTAATACAAACGTGCTTCTTGAGTCTTCTTCCATTTTTGGTTCAAAAATTCTGAATTGATTTCTTCCATTGTTTTTAGCTTTATACATAGCTAAGTCTGCTTTTTTCATAAGAGAAATAGCCGTTTCTGAATTCCCAGGTTCGAAGATTGAAATCCCTATACTAGGAGTGGATAAGAATTCATAGTTTCTTATCGAATAAGGCTCACTTAATACACGACAAACAGACTCCGCCAATGTAACAACATGATCCCGATCTACAATATGATTAAATAGTAACGTGAATTCATCGCCACCTTGCCTGGCTATTATTGCTTGATCACCAACACAATCCGAAAGACGCTTAGCCATATCTACAAGTAACTCATCACCTGCATCATGACCAAGTGTATCATTTATATTTTTAAACCGATCTAAATCAACATACATAACCGCTAACATACTATTATCTGTAATACCGTCTTTGATTTCTGCATCTAAGACGCTCTCAAACAAAGCTCTGTTAGGCAACCCTGTTAACAAATCATGATACGCCATATAATTAATCTTATCTATACTTGCCTTTACATCTGTAATATCTTTCCCAATTCCATAAATTCCTTCAATCCTCCCATTAATCACAATTGGCACAAGGGTAATGACTACAGAATAAGCCCTTTCATTCTGACTGATTAAAGTAACTTCGAACACTTGTGGTTCTTCTTCTGTATTTGAAAAATGAGTGGCCACTCGATCAAGGTCACTCGGACTAATGAACTGATAAAATGATTTTCCAATTAGCTGAACAGTTTCCATTCCAACTAAGTGTGCACAAGAGGCATTTGCACTTTGAAAGGTTCCATTCAAATGAAGGGAGAATACTGCATCTGGATGATATTTAAAAAGAGACATATATCGTTCTGTACTAAGTAGTAAATCTTTATTGTTTTGGTCATATTTCAATAGTAATCGGTTGTTTTCCACTAAGATAAATACTAGTCGAACAATGATAAGAAAAATGATAAACGTTGTACTCAATGTAAACGGAGTGAGTTCAATTCCTTCGATTTTATAGAAAAATAATAAAAGTACCATTAAGGAAGTATACAAAATAATTAATTTCCATAACCCAACCTTTGAAGGGCGAACTGCATCCGATTGCTGTTTATTAACTGGTTTCATATAAAGACTAGAAAATCCGACTAGTAATAGTGCTAGAGTAAATAATGGATCAAGCAAGGTGCCTGTGTCATATTTTTCTCTTAGCGTTAAATATATGTATCCAGAATCTGCAAATACTTGAAAAACTAGTCCAACCAAAATATAAAATAACGCATTTCTTTTACCAAAATCATTTGAATCAAAATATAGTATCAGTGCACTAAATAATAAAATTAGGTCCCCAATCGGGTATCCAAGTGAAACAAATAGGTAGGCTCCTGTGATCTCTGAGTTCACAATTAAGCTTTTCATAATGAAATGATAGCTGAGTGTGGAAGCAGATATCATAAGAATAAGTACTTCAAACATCCAGCGCATTAACCGATGAATGGTTTTTACCTGATAAAAGTAATAACCTAATGCAATTAAATAAAACATAATTTGAAGCATATAAAAGATATCAGGCGAACCTGGATAAGGAACATTCACAAACAAGAAGCTCTCATAATACATCCACAATATTTCTGCTATGAAGTAGCTAAACGTTCCAAGAGAAAGAAATAACCAAAAATAATCTCTTTTTCCATCACTTTTTAAGAATCTAGACAACAACCATATACTAGAAATGAATGGTCCAATCGTAGAAATAATATTTCTCATTACTACTGTTAAGCGAATACTAGGATCTCCGAATATGACGATAAAATAGTACAAAAGTATGTATATAAAAATGTAAACGCCAATAGTTTTCTGATGTTTCGCCTTCATGTTCTGTCACTCCTCTAGGCGTATAGTCCTGTCTTTTATTATACTCTTAATAGAAGTTCGGTTGTAGGCCAGCTTTTTAGATTTTTCTAGTATTTTCGCTAGAAATATTTACCAATAAAAAAATCACCTTAAAAAAGCAGGAGATTTATCATAAATTTGGATAGACTGTAGGTATATGACTAAGTGTGGTGAACTCATTGTCTTTCATTCTTGATTTACTACTGTATACCGTTTCAATGGATCAAGTCATAGAGGCTGAGAAAGAGTTTTATGAAACCCTTCGCGTATATTGGCGGGACCATAACTACTTAACCTTTGACTGGTGGCTGCTCGTTTTTTTAAGTATTTTATCGCCTATTGTTTGGTGGAAAACGATTGATACAAAAAGAATTACGGAAATTACTGCTTTTGGGTTGTTTTATGGTATTACGGCAATTATCCTAGATTCGATTGGCAGCAGCACACTTGTTTGGGTATACCCAGTTCGGCTTACCCCTTACTTGTACCCACAATACTATCCTTATGATGTAGGGGTCGTAATCGTCCCGTTTATGTATTTGTATCAAAGGTGGGGAAATCACTTTAAACCGTTCCTCATATCAACGGGAATCCTTTCTGCCTTTCTTGCTTTTGTGGCAGAACCCTTTATGGAGTGGTTATATATTTACAAAGAATTAACATGGAAACATATTTATTCTTTTCCAATCTATTGGCTACTAGGTCTAATTTGTTGGGTCATTTTAAAACGATTTAAAAAACTTGAAAGCAAACCATAAACAAATCCCGCCTTTAGCAAGGAGGGATTTGTTTGAAATATTAAAGTAAAATAATTTCCTTTATTTGCTCCGTATATCAAAGTACGTAGATTGGGTTATACTCTCTTAACTCTTCCTTTGAACCATATCCATACGTCACACCGATTGAATCGATTCCTGTTTGTTTTGCTCCAATTACATCATGCTTTCTGTCGCCAATCATAATAAACTCATCCAAACTATACTGACTAAATGTATTTATTATGTACTGAATGATTTCTACCTTCGCAGATCTTGTACCGTCCAAATGACTTCCTATCACTAAATCAGGCTCGACTATGTTCAGTTTCTGTAACGCATACTGTACCGATTTGGTTATCCCTTCCTTAGGGTCTGATAGAGTTCCATCTAAGTCCAATAAAATAACTTTGTACTGACTCATCTTTATAACTCCTTTGTCATAAAGACACTATTAGGATCTTCTTTATATTCAGCAAACGGCCCACAATACGTAAACCCGAACTTGATATACAATGTTTTGGCGGCTTCAAACGCCTCCATTGACCCTGTTTCTAAACTGATTCTTTTATAACCACGGTACTTTGCTTCTTTAATTAGATGCTCAAGCAACTGCTTTGCTACCCCTTTTCTCAAATGTTGGGGAGATGTTTTCATTGACTTCACTTCCCCATGTTGAGGATCAAGCTCTTTCAGCGCTGCACAGCCAAGCAAATCTGTCCCTTCCCAAGCACTCCAAAACGTAATATCAGGTTGTCTTAATTTTTCTACATCAAGCGCATGAATACTTTCTGGTGGAGAATGTAATGTCATGCTGTGCAGATGATCACCTATTAACTCAGCTATCTCTGAACCTTTTAAATCATCCAGTCTTATATCCATCACACTCACTCCTTAACACTTGTTATATTTCTCCATTACCAACATTAAAACATAATCCGGATCCTAGTTTAAGATACAATTCCAGTTTTTTCATATATTTTTTTATAAATTAGAAACAAAAAAGCTACCAATTGGCAGCTAATCATTTATAAATAATGTCATCTCTAAGCGATGCTACTTTTGTTAAAGCCGTATCGATGTCTGCTTCGCTAACGCCAAAATGAGCAAGCGCATCGTGGAGATGCTTCGCAATCGCATCAAAATGAGCTGGTTGCAAATTCATCCCTTCATGTGCTTTGGCCATTGATTGTCCTGAATATTGATTTGGACCACCTAAAGCAAAGCTAATAAATTTAGTTTGATGGCGACGCTGTTTTTCCATATCAATGTCCTGAAAAAAGTGATTAACGGAATCATCTTTAAGAACCAATTCAGAATAAAAATAATCTACAACTTTTGCAATTGCCTCTTCTCCGCCAACTTTTTCATAAAGTGTTTGTTCCATGGTTATCCTCCTTTATATTCCAACAGAGGTGTTTTCCACAGTTTTTTACAAACTATTCATCCTCGTTATTTCTGAGTTTGTAGCGCCAGTTTAATCCCTAAGCCGATATACACTAACCCAACCACTTTCCCCATCCATTTTGCACTTTTCTTCGTCTTTGCAAAAAGCTTATTACCGATTGTACTGGTTACTAACACTAAACTAGTTGTATAAGTGATACTCATTAACACAAACGTTAAGCCAAGGACTAACAACTGAATTGCAACAGGAGTATCCCCACTCTTTACAAATTGAGGCAGGAATGCCAAGAAAAATAGAGATGTTTTTGGATTCAGCAACTCGATTAACATCGCCTGACGAAAAGAAATATTAGGATTTGAATTACTTTCTCTTTTATCAATTGGTTCCACTTTTTGAGCTTTTTCAATAATGGCACGAATTCCTAAATACACTAAGTAAGCAGAACCCAAATACTTTACTATTTCAAAGGCAAATGAAGAGGTCATCAAAATTGCGGAAAGACCTAGTACTGCAGCTAATGTGTGAAGAAAATCCCCGACGGCAATTCCTAGTCCCGTAACAATTCCGTTCTTCTTTCCACCTTTTATCGTTTGAGTTATCGTCAAAAAGACTGCTGGACCTGGAATTAAAAATAACAACAAAACTACAAAAATAAATGTTAGCATCTTAAATACTCCTATTCTTTTTCTCAGCGCTAATTTGTACTATTCCATCTCCCCATCACAAGGGTGTTATAATATTTCCCATCTGATAGAAGCTTGTCATTCTTTAATAATCCTTCAACTGTAAATCCAAACTTTTCATATAGTTGAATGGCTTTCGTATTTATTTCTAATACATGTAAATTCATTTTCTTCACTCCATTGAAGTCAGCCCAAGTTATAGATTCTTTTAATAAGCTCCTTCCAATTCCATAACCCCAAAAGTCTTTCAATACACAAATACCAAACTCTACCTTGTGTGATAATCTCTTTAAATTAGAACCTTCACATCTGGAATATCCGACAATGCGCCCATCTACCACTGCTACTAGAAATATGTTTCTACTATTCTCTGAATCACTTTTTATTAACTGCTCAAAACCAGCAATATTTATAAAACCTTCTCCTCTTTCTCGATCCATAAATTCTGTTTCTCCATCAATCTGCAACCTTAGTTCAGACAAAGTCTCAGCATCTCTTTCAACCGCTGACCTTATTGTATAACTTAGACCATTTACCTGGTATTCTTCATTCTTTATGATCACGATTTCTCTCACTCCTGTATATTATTACAATTCACTTCCATTAATTGGTTTCTATTTAATATATTCTTAATTTGTTTTTAACTTCGTGTTAAAAAGGATCTTATATAATGACTCATGTAAGAAAATTTTAAGGAGGAGTTATTATGTTTTTAAAAAATCTATCAGTAAATAAGTTAATTTCAATTGATTATTATTCTAATGGTTCCTTGAAAACTATTAAAGGACGTGTTTACAAGCTCGATCTAATCAAACAGTCTCTGTTGCTTAAAGATGAAACACACAAACCATTTACTATTCAATTATCAGGTATCAGGCATATTTATTAACTTCCACTACGAACGATCTCCTTTATAAGAAATCATAAGTAGTGGAAGGTTAATCCTTCCTCTTCTCCTACTGTCTTTTTCTGTTAAGTGACCAATCACTTTATCCAAATGTTATAAAAAAATGCGTAACCTAAGGTTAAACGCATCAGTTTAATTTAATCTCCACCACCGCAGGATCCACTACCACTGTCACTGCCGCTACTGCAATCGCTTGAGTAATAATCATTAGAACTCGATCCAGAAGGACTGGTAAAGAAACTGTTACTGTAGGAATTTGACCGGCGTGTTGGTCTATTGGTACCTCTTAACCCAAGAATAAGAATGAAAACGATAAATAATAAAAAGAATATGAAGCTATATACTATCGACATTTATATACCCCCTTACTTTTTATTAATGTAGTAAAATATACGTTTATGTATCAAATAAGTTTCACTCATTAAAAAGATGGTGAAGCAACCGCTCCCTATCTTCAAAAAACTGTTTCATAATCGAATAATGATAGGTTTCTTCCAATTTAACTTCATCCATCCCCTCTTTGGTCAATTGAATGATTTTTGAATCGGGATAAGCCATTAATATAGGCGAATGTGTTGATATAATAAATTGAGATCCTTCTTTAATTAGCTCATTGATTCTCGATAACATGGAGAGTTGCCTTAGAGGTGATAAAGCTGCTTCCGGCTCGTCAAGGATATATAAACCGTTCCCTCGGAAACGTTCAGTGAATGCGGCGAAAAATGATTCGCCATGTGATTGTTCGTGAAGGGATTTACCGCCAAAGGAATCAATAATTCTTGGAGCTGAAGAAGGTTCTTTGTCTAATTCCTCTATGTTGGTGGCCACATTATAGAAGGTTTCTGCTCGGAAGAAAAAATGATCCTTTGCCTTATTAACTCCCTTCACGACTCGTATATATTTGTCCAGATTTGAGTGTGAATCATAACTTGAAAAATTAAAGTTTAAAGTCCCGCCCTCTGGATTAAATCCTAAGGCAATGGCAATGGCCTCAAGCAAAGTTGATTTTCCCATTCCATTTTCACCAATGATATAAGTAACATTCGGATGAAAGATTACATCCTGAAAATTCCGGATGATAGGTAAATTTAGAGGAAACTCATCATACGAAAAAATCTGTTCCTTTTTTAAATACGCCTCTCGAATGAATTGGGTATCGTGGTTTAACAGCATCGAACTATCCCCTTTTCTAAGATTATCCGCTATCCTTATTTTACCATCAAAACTATTATACGTTTGTAAAAATAGACATTATTATCAATATTAAGAGGCAATAAGGAGTTATTTGAATAAAGACTCTCTTTCTGGGAATTTTATGTTATTAAGTGAAGAATTGTTTCAAATATTTTTATAACGGGTGATATAGGTGTCTTTTCGGGGCGATGCTCACAAACTGTACATGAAACTAATCAAAGTTTATAAACATGATAAGCCATTAGGGCAAGTGAGAGAACTGTTAGAGATTGAAGAAATTCGGGCGTTCTATCAAACCATTGAAACAGCAACTTTACAGTTAATCTACTACCGTATGACCAAAGAAAAACAGGGTTCTGGAATCATTCCTATTTTCGTTACTAGCATACCTTGGTTCTTTTTTCTTTTTTCAAAACAATTACAGGAATTTCTTTTCAAGGAAGGAAGTTTCCTTTTTCTTCTTTTTGGTATTTTCTATATGGTAACCCTTACGATAAGTGTCATTGTTCATTTTCGAGAAAATGCATGGGCAGCCGTCCATATTGAGATTATTCAAGATATTGTTAAAGAAAGGGAGAAACCGAACACGTAATATCTGCATGAAAAAAGGCAGTTCATTTCTCTATACTGCCTCTTTAATATTCACATTTTCTTATTATTCTTGCGTGTAGCGGTAAGAAATAACTGTAGACTAAAAAAAAGATTGGAAGGCTATAAAGATGGTTCCAATGAGTGAGCTTCATGTATCCAACCTGGGCCACCGACCATTCAATCATAAAAGATAGGACGGTAAATATTATCGCTAATTTCCATTTGTTATCTTTATTCAAGTAATTTAAATAAATCACAGACAAGGATGAAGGGACAAAGCTGTAAGTTAGTAACTCACCAATTCCAGAATATCTGGGATGACCAAAATCAACTAGATCCAAAAAACCAGCAAAAATATTATCAGCTACCCATGTAGCCAAACCGATTACTCCTATAGTGACATAAATACCACGCCAGCTAATTTCCTTCTTCGGCATAATAAACACAAATAATAATAAGATAATGGCAAGTGTGATTGGCAACCAAAGACCTTTTGCACCAAGATCCATCGATTTAAGAATTGAATCCATCTAAATTCCCCTTCTCGTTACATTTACTATTATTATGTTCTCCGACATTTTATTTGTCTAAACTCAGTGACGCCTAATATACGGTTGCTTAACAATCTGCCCATCTATAATCTGATGTAATCGAATGTCTTCCAAATAAAAAGGCTGTCACCTTATTTATAGTGACAACCTTTTCCCTCTTTTATTTTTCCCGACAATTACCTGTCTTGTAAATGTTCCTTTTCGAACGATACATCGGTCCACAATACGAAACCCTGCGTTTTCAATAATTGAATCAATTGGTTCAATGGTGACAATCACGATTCTTTCAGCAAACGAATAGGCACTTTGAAGCAATTCAAGCTGTTCTTGTGGAGAGATAACGGAGCAAAGATTATAGGGCATATCAATAATCGCCACATCGTAGGTTCCCGTTACCTTTCGAATATCCCTAAATACAACTTCACAATGGTACCCAAAATGGGCAATATTTTCACGTGTTCCAGGAAGAATAAGGGGATTCACATCACTCCCGACAATATCGATCCCCATAGATAAAGCCTCGACGAGTACAGTACCAATCCCGCAGCATGGGTCGATCGCTTTTTTCCCTGCTGGGTGCGGTACGGCAATGTTAGCGACAGCTCTAGCGACACGGGTACTTAAAGCAGTAGAATAACCATGTGGTTTTGTTTGGTGCTGTAGCCAGACAGCTTCACCTTTTTGATAATACCCAAATATCCATTTTCCGATAACATGTACAATTCCGAACAAGATGTCAGGATGTTTTAGATCCGGCTCTCCTGGCACATGCAGAGCTACTTCCCTTTCCACTCTTCTACGCTCTTCAAAGCCTACTTTTCCTAATGAAAAAGTCTTCAAAAAAATGACCCGATAGGTTTCCGTTAATGGAGTTAAACTTTTCACCTTTGTAATAATCTCTTCCAATTCACTGCCTTCAAATATGATATCTATTCGATCCCGAATAAACGGGCTTCTGCTTGGATCTATTTTAATATTACTTTCTATTATATAATCGTCAGAGTCCTGTCCAAAAAAAGAACGCATCTCTAAGGCACAGAGCTCCACTTCATCTTCTTGACATGAATAATTGTAAAGGTATTTCTGCTTTATCTCGTTTGTATTATTCATGATCTCATTCCCCTCTAAAAAACTAAATAACTCATCTAGTATACACCTTTATTCAGAAGATGTTTATTTTAGAGTGGGAAAGTCCTGGATTTTCTATAGAAAGTAGCCTAGTTTTGACCCTGGTTGTGTTCATAATGAGCTATTAATTGCCATTCTTCGGTTAAAACTAAGAGGTACTTCTTCTAAATTAAAAATTTATTTGCGATTTCTACCGCTTATTTGCGATTCTCAGATTTTACTTGCGATTACAAAAATTTATTTGCGATTCTCAGATTTTATTTGCGATCCTCAGATTTTACTTGCGATTCTACAAATTTATTTGCGAACCAACCGATTTACTTGCGGTTCCCTTAACTCCCCAATAATTCCACAAACTCTTCCTCACCAATTACTTTTATCGCCGTGCCTTTTTCAATTAAAGCATATGCCTTTTCTTCTTTGGTGCTAATTCCACTTGCACCCACGATCGTTTGGTCCTGCTTACCGACGATTAAATAATGAGTTTTTCCGCTTACTCCACTCTTAATCGTTCCACCTGCATTCACTACTTTTTGCATCGCATCCTTACGATCAAGCTTCAATTCTCCGGTAAAAACAATATTCTTTCCGAAAAAAGGATGCTCTTCATTAAAGGTTTGAACATTGGCAGAAATCTCTGAGATCACCACTTTTGTAAAAGACTTTTTCTGCTTTTTCTGTTTAAAGTACGTTTGTGGTTTTAGCTCGGAGAACTTCTTAATTGGAATACTACGATAAGTTTTACAATACGATTGAAGTGATTTTTTATTTTTTACTGTTACACAAGTGGTAACTAATTCCGCGCATGCTCTTGCATCGTACAAGGCATTGTGATGATTTTCTAAGATGATATCGAAATGACTTAACCTTTCTACTAATGAATTCCCTACCTTTTCCCTGCAAGCCTTCGCACTCAGAGGAATGCTGCAAATAAATTCAAACTCAGGGATTTCAAGAGCATATTCCATCAAACAGCAGTGGAGAACACTCATATCAAATTGAGCATTATGAGCAATAATAGTCGCTCCTTCGAAATGATGTTTAATCTCCTCCCAAATCTCATGGAACTTTCTTTCATTCTTTACATCCTCTACGGTCAAACCATGGATTTTTGTTGTTTCCTCGAGAAATGTTAAGGTTGGAGGTTGGATTAAGAAATATTTCTCATCGACAATTTGATTATCCTTAACAAAAACCATTCCTAGGGAACAAGCGCTACTCATCCTATTGTTCGCAATTTCAAAATCTATCGCAATAAAATCCATCTTAAAAATAACCTCCTTAGTATCCATTTTCACTACCAACAATTTTACAGTGTCAGTAGCATTTCCTCTACCCTAAATGATTTCCTTCTAAAAAATTGAATAGAAAAAAGCCCTCATGAAAGGACTTTTTAAAAGATAAACTTCTTCTGTACATAATAGCTAACCATAAACAGAATTCCTTCGGTAAAGCTTTTACTTGTAAAAAGTGAGAAATTACCAGTGTCGTTAAATAAAGTAATCATCAAATAGTTACTGATTAATATGAATCCAGCCAAGCTATAGTACTTAAGTATCGGCTTTAAATGCGATTGTTTTTTTCTATTAAAAACGATGTTTTTGTTGATTACATAATTGATAAAGGAACTGATTACTCTCGCACCAATTACAGAGACTAACAAATTATTCGAGAGATAATGTAACAAGAAGAAACAGATAAAATCAATTACTCCACAAGAAACCGAAGATAGACTAAATTTGAATATAGGAAGGTAAATTCGGATGGAATCAAGAATAGGGCGAAAATGACTTCCTTTATTGTTATTTTCATAGACGGTTTGAATGGGCAAACTAGAAATGCGATAACCAGCAGATTTCGCCTCTAGCAATTGGTTCATCTCATATTCATACCTTTTCCCCTTAATACCAATTAGCCATGGAAGCATGTCAACAGAGAATCCTCTTAGACCCGTCTGGGTATCGTTTATTTTATATCCAGCTACAAATGAGAAGATGGTTCTTGTTACTTTATTTCCTATTAAACTCTTTAGTGGAACTTCGCCTACAAATTCCCTAGACCCTAATACAATGGTTTGAGGCTGATCAGCTAACTCTTGCGCAACACGCTGAATATCTTCCCAACGATGCTGGCCATCGCAATCGGCACACACTACCCCATTTTCATTTGGATAGTGCGTGTAAATATGGGTAAAGGCTGTTTTCAGTGCGGCTCCCTTCCCTTGGTTTGTCTCATGGGTTAAAACCATGCACCCTCTTTGTGCTGCCTGTTCAAAAATACCTTCACACTCCACCGAACTCCCGTCATTCACAATGAGTACCCGATAGCTACTGCTTTGTTGAACTTCTTCTATCAACTGAAGCATTTTCTCGTTTGGTTCATAAGCAGGAATAACTATAATCATAGAATTCACCTCTCTTACTGGATATAGATAATATCACTTACGCCACGTTCCTCCCCTTTACCTCGAGGATTATTAATGACTTCTCCCATAAAGTACATGGTTGACGAACCACCACCGTCCAGGTTATAGGCTTCCGTAGCGCCTAAGTCTTCAAACACTTGAGCAAACTCACCTAAGGTTAATCCCTTTGAATATCCTTCACTTCTGCCATCCACGACGACAAACACATAATGATTTTCAGATATGATACCTACCCCTGTTCTCGGGTTGGAGTCCTCAATCGAACGATTTCCAAAATTCTTATCAATGCTCACATCTCCAAAATCTTCAATGGCCACTGAATTTTCAACGAGAGCAGGTCCAAAAGAGAAGGTTTGTGTGACTCCTTCAGCAATTAATTCCTCTGCAGAAGTTTCTGTCTCTTCATAGATTTTCATGGATCCATCCTCATAAAAGGCCAACCCCGTACGTGCTGGATTATCTCTAAAAATTTGTCCATTCCGGATCGTTATCCCATCTTCACGAAATCCATAATAATCACCGTTAATCGCAAAAATGGCGTTATTATTACTTGCAATTACGGAAGTTACTTGGACTATGTTATTTCCAAATTGGTTATTGGCAAATGCTGACTTCAAACTACTTGAATCTGTTAATTGAACATCGGCTACATAATACACAACCTGATCACTTCCTGAACCAGTCACTACTTTCTCAATTTCAATCGACTTTGTATCGCTGGTATAACTTAAATCATCCGCTTCATAGGTCTCGTCCACTGTTGTAGTAGTTTCACTAGATGTGGTTGTTGAGTTTGTTGTTTCGGAACTGACAAGTGCATTTTCTACCTCAACATGCTCAATCAGGTAGCGGTCAGCTAATAAATATAGAATCAGTGCAACACTGGTAATAACTATTGACATGTTTACTATAAGTTTTCTTTTTTTCAAGGTGAAGACACCCTCCTTTGTTTCTCCTAAAGCTTTATCTAGACAAATTATAGTCAGCAAATATGGCGGAACTATGTCCAAAAGAGGAAGAAACGGAGAAACAAATGGTAATAAAAAAAGCCCATTCAGTTGTTTACTGAATGAGCCTTCTCCCCGATAAATCTACTTACTATTCTTTAAGTACTTGTTCCATTTTCTTTAATTTTCGATAAATAACGGACCGATCGACACCAAGCTTTTTAGCTGCTTCCGTTCCATTTCCATTGCACATGTCCATGACATGGCTTATACATCTTCCTTCTATTATTGCCGTAAAATCCTTCAAGTTAGAGAATTTCTCAATATTTAAGTTAATGAAATGGTCTAGTGTGAATCCATCCGATACCTTATCTTCTAGCAGAGGGTTAATTTCCACATTCTCAGTAACAACCAATCGCTCAACGTAATTTCGTAATTCCCTTGCATTTCCTGGCCATTCCATTTTCATTAACTTCTCGAATTGATCTGCACTTAAAGTGAATTTTTTTCCATAGCTTTGATTAATTTGTTCAATAAAATAAGAGATTAACCCGACAATATCTAGTTTTCGCTGTCTAAGAGGTGGAATATGAATCGGGACAACATTGATTCGATAATATAGATCTTCTCGAAAATGACCTTTTTTCACTATTTGCCAAAGATCTCTATTGGTGGCAGTGATAATCCGGCAATTAATTGGCACATTGCTCATTCCGCCTACTCTTCTCAGCTCATTATTTTCAATGACTCTTAATAATTTTGCTTGCATATCCAACGGCATTTCAGCAATTTCATCTAAAAATAAATAGCCATCATTTGCCGCCTCAATCATGCCTTTTTTCTCTTCAATTACTCCTGAATATGCTCCTTTTTCATACCCAAATAATTCATATTCAAATAAGGAGGGTGGGATGGTTGCGCAGTTAATCGTTACAAATGGGCCAGCTGATCGATCACTCTTTCTATGAATATACTTTGCAACTACTTCTTTTCCTGTGCCAGATTCACCGTAGATTAATACTTTGCTATCATAAGTCGCAATTTTATTACAAACCTTGATGATTTGCTTCATGGCTATGCTTTCTGCAACAATCCCTGGTTCTTTTTCTACTTTAAACAAATCGTATACATTGGGACCGAAATCATTTGGAATGTTGTGGTTAATCTCAATAACCGGCAATTTCCCATTGTATTTAACAGAAGTTGTCACAACCAGCTGGACCTCGCCATCCTTATCGAGGATAGGAATGGCCATAGACTTCACATTAAACCCTCTGTTTGTGCTTACAATCTTACTGACTTTTTGTTTCATCTCAATTGCTTCCATCGTAATGGAACGATTGTAGTAACCCGATTTTACTAAGTCATTAACATTTGATTTTAATAACTCTTCTAAAGTTATGCCAATGGTTAACGCTGTAAATTCGTTAGATATTAAAATATTTCCTTTTCCGTCTGTCACAAATAAAGTTGAGGGTTGATCATTGATATTTTTATCAACAAAAGGTTTTTTGGGCTTTCTTGACGTATGATTTTTCATAATCGTAAATATCAATCTCCTCATGTTTTTTCTTTCATTATATATGGGAAACACTGAAAGATAACAGTGTACATATTATGACAACAGTCTTTTCCAAAAAAATAGCCAAATAAGATATCCACCCTATTTGGCTTTTTCTTTGTATTAATTTAAGATTAACTATTGTTCAAAAACAGTGATTTTCCCGAGGTTACTTAAAACCTCTTGAGCTTCTTTAAACATGCTAGTAATCATTTCTTCTACAGTAGTTATTTCATTACAAAGGCCGCAAATTTGTCCAGCCATAACAGAACCTTGATCAGTGTCTCCCTCAAAAACAGACTTACGTAATGAACCTAAAGATAGCTTTTCTAATTCATCACGTGAAGCATTTTCTCTTTCTAGCCTTAAGAATTCGTTGATCATGCTATTTTTTATACTTCTTACAGGGCCACCTAAGCTACGCCCAGTAACCGTGGTGCTCGTGTCATCCGCATGAATGACAGCAAGCTTGAAGTTCTCATGTGTTGGACATTCGACAGTCGCTAAGAAGCGTGTACCCACTTGAACCCCTTGAGCACCTAAAGCAAACGCTGCTGCCACACCGCGACCATCACCAATTCCTCCTGCACCAATAACAGGAATGGAAACAGCACTGACTACTTGTGGTAACAAAGCCATCGTTGTTGTTTCACCAACATGTCCCCCAGCTTCAGTTCCTTCAGCTACAATTGCATCCACACCTAGTGCTTCCATTTTCTTAGCGATTTTAACGGATGGAACAACTGGAATAACAATAATTCCATTCTTTTTGAACGTTTCCATGTATGGTGCTGGAGTACCTGCACCCGTTGTTACAATTTTTACACCTTCTTCAATAATAACTTCAATTAATTCTGGGATATTATGCATCATGAGCATTAAATTAACTGCAAATGGATTGTTAGTGATTTCTTTTGTCTTTCTAATCTCTTCACGAAGCTTATCTGCTGAAAATCCACCTGAACCGATAATCCCTAGTCCACCAGC
The DNA here is from genome assembly GCF_050586445.1 of Bacillus coreaensis. Classification (NCBI taxonomy): domain Bacteria; kingdom Bacillati; phylum Bacillota; class Bacilli; order Caryophanales; family Bacillaceae; genus Bacillus; species Bacillus coreaensis. The sequence goes on along the minus strand of NZ_JBOCCY010000010.1, from coordinate 5,364 downwards.
ATTTGAAACTGCTCCTACTAATGGTGAAAGGGCAATTTGTGCCATTCCACCTTGAAAAATTGGATATTTAATACCTAATAGTTTTGTAATAGACATTTGTTTTTCCTCCTTATGGTTATTAATCTTATTTAGGCAACCTGAGTATGATCAGGAGTATTGGATTGTTTTTTATTTTCTAAAGCTTTAAACACAAAGGTTAAACCAAAACCAACTAACGAGATTACTAGAGCAATATAGAATGCGTTGGTAAACATTCCATCATTCGCTGCGGCAACCGTATTTGCTATTCTTGGACCAAAGAAGGCTGCACCTGAATAACCAATGAATGTCACACCATAATTGACTCCGTAGAATTTCATTCCGAACTTTTCTCCAACGATAGATGGGAAAATTCCCATTGTTCCGCCAAAGCATAAGCCGATCCCGATGATAGCAACCGCAAATCCACCAACAGAAGTAGACTTCGCAATCGTGAACATCATGACAGCAATCACCAAATAGATGATCATTAAACAATTAATGCGTCCAACTTTATCAGAAACAGCTCCCCAGAAAATACGGCCCATACAGTTACTAAGAGAATAAAGACTTACAAATAATGCTGCTGTTGCTGCTGATAATCCAAACATTGTTTGTCCGATGACAGATGCATTTGATGTTACCATCATGCCTGATAAAGCACCGATTAAAAACATACCCGCAATCACATAAAAGATTGGCTTTTTAATCATTTCATTCCAATTGATGTTTACCCCGCCCTTATTTCCTGCGGCAACTGGAGGTGTCCAGCCTTGTGGAGTATAACCAACTGGGCAAGCTTTAAAGAGTGTACTGCACCCTAAAATAATCACTAAAAACGCAAACCCCAGAGTAATAAGGGCTGATTGCACACCATTAGCAGTAATTAAAGCATTGGCTACCGGTGCAAGAATAATCGTTCCACCACCATACCCAGCTGTTACAATACCTGTACCAAGACCTCTTTTATCTGGGAAAAGCTTCACCGTATTACCAATTGTCGCTGAGTACACAATTCCTTGCCCAACTCCTGTAATTACTCCGTACGTGATGTATAACATCCAAGGAGCCGTAGCAAATCCGGATAATATGAATCCTGCACCAAACATCGATCCCCCTATTAGAATGGCGAGCTTTGCTCCACCCTTATCAACGAGTTTTCCTCCTAGAATCATCGGAATCGGTGAAATGGCAGCATTGATGGTAAAAGCCATCATGATTTCTCCCATGGAAGCTTGAAATACGTTCGTTAATGGCAAAGCAAAAATACTAAAAGCGTATATAGCCCCGACGCAAATGTTAATGATTGTAGAAACAACTAATATCGTCCAACGATTAAGCTCTTTATTCATTGATATTTCCTCCGCTCTTTTATTATTAAACTAGCTCTAATTCCGGCTTTGTTTTTTCTTCAATAATGCTTTTTAATTTGCCCCAGTTTTCCTCAAACATTTTTGAGTCCATTTCTTTTAGGTTTGGTGAGATGACTGGTTCAAAATCCATTTGATCTAAAATATGTGTTTGTAAATCTACGCCTGGTGCAATTTCTGTTAATGTCATTTTTCCTTCTTGAAGTTCAAATACCGCGCGCTCTGTCACATACACAACTGGCTGATTCACCTCAGTTGCATAAGCTCCACTGAAGGTGATTTGCTGAACCTTTTTAATGAATTTTTTTGCCTTTCCTTCTTGAAGGATTTCTAGCTTTCCGTCCTTTACAGCTATCTTAAGACCACCAGCCGTAAAGGTACCGGCAAATACTAGTTTCTTTGCAGCTTGTGATATATTGATAAATCCTCCACAACCAGCTACTCGTGTTCCAAATTTACTCACATTGACGTTTCCATATTCATCTGTTTGAGCTAACCCAAGAACAGATAAATCAATTCCGCCTCCATCATAAAAATCAAATTGAGCGTCATGATCAACGATCGCTTCAGAGTTATACGCATGCCCAAAATCCTTTAATCCAGCAGGTACACCCCCAACCGAACCTGCCTCCGTTGTAAGAATAAGCTGTTCACTTACTCCCTCTTCAGCTGCTACCGTTGAGACACAAACCGGGATTCCTACGCCAAGATTTAAGATCGTATTTGGTACAAGTTCTGCTGCCGAGCGGCGAGCAATGATTTTTCGTTCATCTAATGGAAGAGTCTCCATACTTTCTACAGGTACTTTAATATGACCAGAGAAAGCTGGGTTATAATAAGTGTTTTCTGTCTGGAAATGATTTTCTGGTTTTGAAACCACAATATAATCAACGAGAATACCAGGAACTTTTATATCCTTAGGGTTGAGTGTGCCATTTTTCGCAACCGCCTCTACTTGGGCAATGACGATTCCTCCTGAGTTACGAACAGCCTGGGCGATTGGAAGTACTTCCATATGAAGGCCTTCTTTTTCAAGCGTTAAATTCCCATTTTCATCTGCAACGGTTCCACGTATTAATCCCACTTGGATCGGGAAGGATTTATAATATAACCATTCATCCCCTTCAATCTCTATTACTTTTACAATCTCTTCTTTTGTGGAAGGTGACATTTTTCCACCTTCTACTCGTGGATCAACAAAAGTTCCCATTCCAACTTTTGTGATTACTCCGGGACGCTTCGCTGCAATTTCTCTATAAAGCTGAGTAATGACCCCTTGAGGAAGGTTGTAGGCTTCACATTTATCTTCTTCAATTAATTTCGCCATTCCAGGAGAGGCAATCGCAATTCCACCAATCCAACGTTTTACTAGCCCTTCGTAGCCAAGGTGACTCATCCCCTTTTCACGTCGATTTCCTACCGCACTAGCATGCATGACTGTTAAATTTTTCGGGTGACCACTTTGTAAAAAACGTTCTTCAATGGAGATCCCCATTTCCTCCGGCCAACATGAAAGACCAAAACCACTTGCTGCCACTGTGTCTCCATCCTTAATAAGCTCTGCTGCTTTTGAAGCCGTAATTACTTTTGACATTTCGCTTCCTCCTTATGTGAAAAATTTCACAATGTTATATAAAAAAATTTGTCTAAACGTTTATAAGCTCCGATAAGAGTTTGTGAATCATTTCACTTACATCCTATGACAAGTACACCTCCTCGTCAAGGGTGCCAAAACCTTGAGAAATCTGCTAAAAAACTGTGGTTATTTTGCGACTTTATAAATATTGCACCTAAGGTTTTTTAATGAGATAACCACCATTTTAATAAGAGGCGTACATAAATAGTAAGCTAGTAAAAAATGCGTTGACTGATATAAATGGCTTTTGGTTATTTCGCAATAAAACAACATGTTAGGCCAGGAATGATTTTTTCACACATACGGAAAATTACATATTGTGTCTTCCAAAGAATTGAAAAGGAGGAGGGAAAAGAAATTAACATATTAAAAAAATTTTTATATGCTAGTCTTCTTCTAAATTTGCATTTATGCTACAGCTAAAAAATAAGATTCAACAAAATCTATTCCAATTTTATAACCAATTATGTATCACTTTTCCCCACTAACATACAATGTAATAAAAAGTTCCCTAGGAGGTGTTCCCGCTGATTCATACAGTTAAAGCAGGTGAAACCCTTAATCAAATTGCAAAGGATTATCGTACCCCACTTGCAACCATTCTCCGTGCAAATCCATCAATAAATCCAAACCTCATTTATCCCGGACAATCCATCAATATTCCAGGCGTGCCATCGCCAGAGAGCAGTCCTTATCGAATTGATGTGAGTATAAATAGTCGCACTCTACGATTATTTAGAAATGGTACGTTTCAAAAACAATACCCTATTGCGGTAGGAAGAATGCTATTTGAAACACCGGTAGGAAATTATATTATTTTAAATAAGGCACCTAATCCCGGAGGACCGTTCGGGACGATGTGGATGAGCTTATCCAAGCAAAGTTATGGAATTCATGGGACGAATGATCCCAGCTCGATTGGAAAGGCGGTCTCAAAAGGCTGCATTCGCATGTACAATAGAGATGTAGAAGAATTAGCGAGGATGGTCCCAAACGGAACTACGGTAACTATTCATCCATAATTTTGAGAAAGATGTACCAAAAAATATGAAAAAGGACATTACATACTAGCTATATGAGTATGTAATGTCCTTTCTTGTTTTACTAAAGCCCCCGTTACTTTAATAGCAATAGGTAAAACTTTGATGTAATCTCCATCTTTTCCCCTGCACCACACCCAACGTGCGATTTTCACCGCATTAGGCGTTCCATCTTACTCTTTTAGACTAAAGCAACTAAATTACAAACTTTACGAAATTGGTTTAGCTTCTTCAATTGTTTTCCATCTAATTGAAGAATGTTCCTATATCGTTCAATCGTCTTTTCACTTGTAGCATGGATTAATCTATGGACATCTTTATGTACGATTACAAGATTATTAAACTCATCTGTACCTCCCATATGTCGGGGTAACTTATGATGACAATGTACCTGATTAGATGTTAAAAATTCCCCTGTTACTGCACATATTCCTAATTGCATTGAGTATCTTGAGATTCTGTTATCTGCAATTTCTAAATTATCCTTGCCGCAAGGTATTTTTAACATTTTGTTAATTTCTATGGCAACGTCGGCTCTAAGATTATGATGAAGTTTAAGCCTTCCTTCTTTTGTATAATTACATATATCTTGACTGAAATTCATGGCATTATCTGTTTGAATATCACCTAATGGAAATAAATATGTACCAGCAATTTTATATTGTTCTGAAATTATTCTTATGAAGTCTCTTGTATGTTTCTGATGGCTTTATAGGTTTTCCATATTTGCCAATTGGTTTTAGCCGATTGTACATGGTTTTCAATAGACGATAGGCTATTTTCCCAAAATCTTTATTGATATGAGTCGCAACCTTGAAGTAATTTTTTATTCCGAGAATATAAGCGTTATAATCCATAACAGTATGTGGTGTTGGCATATTTTGGATTTCGTGAATTAAATATCTAAGTTTTTCTAATATATTTTTCATCTTTTTATCCATAACGTGTGTATTGGCTACGTATTTATTACGCTTAGCTACTGCTTTAAGAGAAAAACCTAGAAAATCAGATTTTCTCTTTCTAAGGTTAGTAATCGCTGATTTCTCAGTTGATATATCAAGGTTTAGCTGATTTTTCAAGTATTCCTTGGTAGCGTGAAGTATTTTGATAGCTGATTGATGAGAATTTGTGAAAATCTTAAAATCATCTGCATATCTAACGATATACATTTGTTTAATTAACTTTGAATGGCTCACGTTGTCAAAGAAACCTTGTATATCAATGTCTACTACATGATGCAACTTCACATTATTGACTAAGAACTGACATCTGGCCATTACATGATGAGTTGATCTATTTG